>DATNLN010000196.1:0-37959 GCA_035602855.1 Candidatus Acidiferrales bacterium | reverse complement strand
AATTCTCCCGGGACCCGCCGCCATCTTGGAATCAAGAACTGACGTTCCTGCTGCCATTCGTCACCTCTGAGTGTGTGGGAGATTCTGGTGGGCAAACTAACGGGTAATTGTTACTGCGGCGTGACAACGCGGTGAACAGTTCCGCACGTCGAGTGCGCTGTGAATTTCGCGGGTGTGGCGCGGTGAAGCGGATATTTTGCGGCGCCGAATGGCACTGGGACTTATTGCCGTCACTAAAGTACCGAGGGGGGCGAGCTCAAAGAGCGCCGGGCACCATCCACGCACTGATTATTCGCTCCCGGCTCGTTGAGAACTTTTGCGGCCGCTTTTCCGAGGATGAACATTGAACGTTCGTTTTGCGGAGGCGGACGCGCACTTCCCCGAACTTAAATCGTTCCAATCTGACAGACCCTGCCAAGGCTATCTGTTGCTGCCAGCCTGCCGACCGTATTTTGTGGTCTTTACTGCAGACGCCAACACGAACGCGATTCCCGCGACCATCAGAAGCGAGGTCGAAGGCTCAGGCGTGTTCATCGGAGGAGGATCTGTGGCGGTCCAGGTAATCGGATTACTGGTTCCGAAGCCGTCGCCATTGGCGTCTGTAATTTCCAGAAGGTTGTTCTCGCCGTCATTTTCCAGCCAAGAGAACGAACCGTTGGCCGTGAAGTAAACCGAGCCGAGAATAAATTGCGTGCCGCTCTCTTCGCTCATCCATGAACCCATACCCTGCGGCGCTGCGGCAAGCGTCATGGCACCGCCGTTTAGCGTGCCGCTGATCGCCATAACCTCGTATTCCGTGCCGGTGAAGAGAAATGCCTGCCCGGAATCGAAGAACGTGCCAGTTACCTGCTCCACCGTGAACACGGCCGACAGGTCGATGCCAGGGGCGGTTGCTGTGACATCCACGGTTATTGGCGTCGAGTCTGCGCGCGCCAGAGTTGCGGACAGAAGAACAGCGAATGCTACTGCTAGTTTCACCTTCATAGTAGGTACTCCCACGGCTGGTAAGGCCGTTACCTGCACTCGTATGTCCACTTCGGGAAATCGGAAGTTGCTGAAAAATCGGACGTTATCCTTGTGTAACTCAGATGGGTATCTAAATACGTGCCAATTATGTGCAATTACTTTCTTGTTCGACGTTTAGAGCCCGCAAGCGTCCTTCGCCGCACGGCATCTAGTAGTGCAGCACACGTGCATTTCGTTTCATCCCGGATCCTGTAGGAAGCCAGCATGTACACCTCACCGTCTGCGTCCTGAAGCCGCCGCCATTCGACGCTTGCTTGTTGCGGCTGCTTCGCTGATTTGTGAGGCAATGTTGCGGAACTTTCATCGCGGGGTTCGCGCGTAAAGCCTTTCAGTGCATGGCCCGTCAGTTTCAAAAAATATTGTGTCGAAAGGAAAAGTGACGCGGCGCTGGAACCTGCAAGCGCGCCCGCGAATTTGATTTGCCGGGCGCTGTTGAAGTCGGGGGCAGGGTATCGTAATCTAGTGGCAATGCATGTGTTGTTTCGGCGGGCCTGTAGCTCAGCTGGATAGAGCACCTGGCTACGAACCAGGTTGTCGGAGGTTCGACTCCTCTCAGGCCCGCCACCTCCTTCCGAATTGAAAACAAAAGCCCTCCGGATTTTTCACCGCTCGCGGTTTCGTCCCATTTATTGCACAGTCATTGCACCCTGGCCCGGGACGATCCCGATTTACGCCCGAATCGCGAGAAAATATCGCGCTAGGATGCGTTACGAGTGGATGCGTCGCACGGAGTTCCACGAAGGGGTGGAGTCACAGATTTCGACCCCGGCCAAAAGGACCCCTGCGTTCGACCGAGAAAAATTTTCCGGTGGGGAAATATTTTTTTCGCTTGCTGTTTTTTTTTGGAGATCGTCTATCCCAATTGAGACACGCCCAGGGCACCAATGCGAATAATCACGGGCCTGCCGCCGTGGCGAACGTCGTGGAACGCCGCAGAACACCGTAGAACGCTCGGTAATAATGCGAGTATCAGCGGAGTAAAGACACCCTCCTACCGCCCAAGAAGCGAAGGCTGCGCCCCCGCCTTTCGTGAAACAATGGGAATCGAGGAATCGTTCGTGGATCCATCAATCCCGAGCGAGCTTGCCTCGCCTCCACCACCGCCACCATCGACATCGAGCGCCGTAGATAGAGGGATCATGTCCACAATAACCGAACCCAGGTCTGCTGCGTTCTCCCTTCTTGACGTTGTTGCGGCGATTCTAGCCTTAACCGGCCTGTTGCCGATGGCGGGCTGCCGTCGATAGCCTCCCCGGCAATACCGCTCGCGAATGCAATATGGTTCATGGCGAATCTGGCAGGTCCCGCCCTACTACTGGCCGCTGGCCTGCGACCGGCGCTCCGCGGAGTGCCGATGTTCTGGTATATATCTGGCTACACGGTTCTGTTCATGGCTGCGGGTGAACTCAGGCTCTGGATGACAGGGTTTCATAGATTAGCTGCCGGTTGGTTCGTCATGGCCTTCTGCATCGGGGTGCTGCTTCTCATTCTCCGGCGCTTCTGGCTATGGGCGGTGGTCGGAGGCCTGTGGAGCGCCGTGCTGCTGGGTATCTGGTCTATCGCCGGCATCGTGGGCTACGTGTCGGCGAGTAGTGCCCAGTTCCCGGCTCTTCTTGCCATTCAGATCGTCGGCGCTATCGTGTCTCTGGTCGTCGGCCTGCTCCATCTTCGGCTCCAGAGGCGGTTGCAGGCAGCTTGAGCTAGTACTTCGTAGCAGCCACGGTGAAGGTATTGCAGGCCACTCCCAACCACGCTCCATTCCTACGCTCACTTTCGTGCCTGAATCCACCGCTAGTATTGCTGCTACGTTAATGTTGCCGCTAAGTGCGAGAGCTCTTGAAAAGGAGTATATTGTGCTCGGCATTAATGACAAAGAATTAATGAGAGCTACCGTGTTACAAAATCCACTTATCGTCAACGTGACCACTGCGCGGAGGATTCAGGCATATGCGAAAGTCTTTGTGGACAGTACCTTACCATTTGCAGCCATCCCCGCATACGCCCAATACAAAGAAATTAGCGAGGATAATGTGAAGCGAAGACTCGATTGAAAAACTTCGATTGGGAATAGATAAGTCGGCCCGTACCAAGGGATGAATGACCGCAGTAACTTTAGAATTTGTCGCTTGATGGTTGAGGAGGACCCATGAAGTGTTCAGTTTTCTCTTTTATGGCAAGCCCAGCAATCCTTTCCCATCGTTCCTTCGGGATGGCATCCTGCGCCTTACCCTTCCTACTCATGCTGATGCTGTCCCTCTCGTTCGCTGCAGGACAGGCGGGGGCCCAGTGCGGTAAGTTAGTTGGTCCTTCGACAACTTGGAGCGATGGCACCGGCTCTTGGAGTGTTGCCGGTAACTGGACGAGTGGCACGCCGGACGCTTCAACAAATGCCTGCATCTTGGATGGAACAAGTACGGTCAGCGTCACCCTAGGCACAAACGGGAATGCTGAGGGCCTGCAGCTTGCCAGTGGCAATGGTTTGAATATCGGCGCCGGGGCGAGTCTGAGTCTGGTTTCTGGTGCAAGCTTCAACTCCGGCACTATCACCAACTCCGGCACGTTCAACAATACCTCTGGCGAAGTCCTTTCCAACATCGGCACGCTCAACAATATCGGTGGTACGCTTTATATCGATTCCACCAGCACGCTCACGAACTCCGGCACTTTCAACAATACCGCTGGCGGCTACCTTGCCAACTCCGGCATGCTCAACAACTCCGGTGGCACGCTTTATATCGATTCCACCAGCACGCTCACGAACTCCGGCACTTTCAACAATACCGCTGGCGCCAACCTCGCCAACTCCGGCACGCTCAACAATATCGGTGGTACGCTTTATATCGATTCCAGCAGCACTCTTACGAACTCAAGCATTCTCGACAATGCCGCTGGCGCCAGCCTTACTAACGCCGGCACGATCAACAACGACGGCAGCCTCATCAACTCCGGCCAACTCACGAATGGCGGCACTATCAACAACTCTGGTGCCAACCTTTCCAACTTCGGCACGATCACCAACTCTGGTGATCTAAACATCTCCAGCGCGCTAACCAACATCGGCACGATCACCAACTCCGGTGGTAGTTTGATTTACGGCAATTTCACCGCTGGTGGTGTATACATCGGTTCCACCAGCACGCTCGCTAACTACGGCGGGATCACGAACACCTGTGGCTCGTGCCAATCCTCCTCCTTCGCCTTCTTCACCAACGCCGGGACGCTGAATAACTACGGCACGCTCACCAACGGCTCGGGCCTGTTCATCGGGGATCCCCCCAACACCAACAGCATATTGAACAACAGCGGCACGATCACCAACTACGGCACGCTGTACAATATTTATGCTGGCAACTTCAACAACTACGGCCAACTCACCAACAGCGGCACGATCGTCAACAGCACTGGATTCGCCGCTATCGAGAACTATGGCACGATCACCAATAACTCCGGCGCCATCCTTACCAGCTCTTATCTTGCAGGGCATATAAGTGACCGGTCGCGGCTAACTCCTGATTTGTCGCGTAATCGGAAACTGAGTGTCAGTTTCCGGCAAATGCATTCATCAGGCGTTCAACCGAATCAATCGGTCTTTTTAGCCCCCTCCATCAAAAACATGGCGAAGTCCGTGGCGAGGGGCTTAGCGGCGAGCTGCCGCATCATTAGCGCGACTTGACCCCGATGATAAGTGGAATGGTTCGCCAAATGTTGCATGAGGTACGCCAGACTGATTTGTGTGGTGCGAACGGGAAGCATCCTTCCCAAGGATTCGTTTGTTACGCGATTCACGAACTCGACTTGTTCTCTCTCGACTTCCTCCCACTTTAACTGCACCGCAGCGAGATCAGGAAACGCGTTTGGATTGAATAGGGCGTCGCGCCGCGTCCACACGGAATCTGTGACGAAGGAGGAGCTGGGCGAGGGTTCCTTCCAACACGTTAGCCAAGCCCACTCGCAGCCGATGATGTGCACGAGCGTATCTCGCACCGATCGGAGGCTGCCGCCCAGATCACGCGTGAACTCCTCAGGGCGGAGAGTGGAGACCGCTTGCAAAACACTGTTGTTCGCCCAGCGGTCGTATTCGTAGAGCAGCTGAATATCATCTTTAGTCATCGTGGTGGTCGGCCCACTCCTTTGGGAGATCTTACCTTGCCACGGGAATTCGGCAAGACGCTACATGCGGCGCTTCTGCGCCCTTGGCAATTATTTCCGAGCGACAGGCGACTCGGAAGTAATTCCTTCAAAATCAATTCCACTTGCCTGGTTAGTCGCGTAACCGGAAACTGCGAAAATCCACTTCCCGGTAAGCGCGTTAACCAGGAGTTGAGGGGCCCAAAGCCTGTTTGTGCACCTGCCTGTAACCTTTCCCCGCTTGGTGGATACCTATAACGACAGCACGCCGACGCGCAGGAATTGACCTATCGGCTCTGACCGGAAATACGTGTATTTCTTGAAGGAGAAATAATGGCAAGCATCGCGGTAACCATAAATGAACCCCTCGTGCCAACACCTGTAGGCCCGCCTTTGCATGCAGTGCTCCTGATCGCACTATTCCTCGGGCTTGCGGTGGGTGGGGCGTTCTTTCAACGGCACGCTCATTCGCAGCCTCAAATGCTGCAACAGCATCCCGAAGTCGTGCCCCTTTATATTTCGCTGATCGCCATGGAGTGGGGACTGGTCATTTACGTTTGGAGGGGCGGCCTTCGCAAGAGCGGGACGAAGCTCAGCGAACTGATCGGCGGGAAGTGGGTCAACGCGAAAGACGTACTCACGGATTGCGGTCTTGCGATCGGCGTCTGGGCGGTTTGGATGCTCGTCCAAACAGCGTGGGTTCGTTGGCTCGGACCAGAGCACGCAGCGTCCATCCAGCCATATTTGCCGCAGCGAGCGATGGAAATTGTCCTTTGGATTGGCGTTTCCGTCAGCGCTGGTTTTTGCGAAGAACTGGTCTTTCGCGGTTACTTCCAGCGCCAATTTGAGACGTTCGCGCGCAGCCGGTGGATTGCGTTGTTCCTGCAAGCCATGCTCTTCGGGATTGCGCACGGTTATCAGGGCGTCGAAGCCTGTGTCAAGATTGCATGTTTCGGCGTTCTGTACGGCTTGCTCGCACTTTGGCGCAAAAGCTTGCGGCCCGGAATGCTCGCCCACGCGGGGTCGGATATTCTTAGCGGGATCTTCGGAATCTAGTCGTGCTAGACCGCGGTTCCACTGCTATAACGGTATCGCCAACGAGCAGTGAAAGCTAGACACCCACATGACAGACTTCACCTCGCTCTACAAAAAGTATGCGGCGGACGTGTACCGGTTCGCGCTGTACTTGTCGAACGAGCGAGGCGATGCCGAGGACATCACGTCCGAAACGTTTGTGCGCGCCTGGACTTCACCTGGACCGATCGTGATGGCAACGGTGAAAGGCTATCTCTTCACGATCGCGCGCAACCTGTTTCTCCAGGGTCTGCGGCGTAAATCCCGTCAGGCCGCCCTCGATGAAGATCTGCGCGACCCACAGCCCGGACCCTACCGGCAAGCCGAGCAGAGACAAAAATTGGCTTCCGTAATGGCTGAGCTTCAAACAATTCCGGAGGCCAGCCGGTCAGCACTGCTGATGAGCGCGGTTGACGGAATGGCGTATGAAGAGATCGCGCAAGTAATGGGCATTTCTCTTGCAGCGGTGAAAGTAAAGATTCATCGCGCACGTCTCGCGCTGGCCGGATTGCGAGGCGCATAACGATTGCGCACGACTGGATGAAGGGAGGCGGACAAATGAATGTGACGCGAGAAGTGATTCTGGACCTTCTGCCCGTATATCTAGCAGGTGAGGCCAGCCCCGACACGCGCGCGCTGGTGGAACAATATATGGAGCAAGACAAGGAATTGGCACAGCGCATTCGAGTGCAGTGGGCAGATAACCTCGAAAAAATCACGCCGGCGGCGCTTCCTCCGGATCTAGAACTGCGATCGTTGCGCCGGACGCGCGCGATCATCGGCTGGCAAAAGTGGCTCTTCGGTTTTGGAATCTGCTTCACCGCAATAGCGCTCACGAGCCAATTTTCCTTCGAGAACGGACGCATTAAGGATTTTCATTTCCTGATGCGTGATTTTCCCGCCCAGTTCGGATCGTTCGCACTACTGGCCATCGCGTGTTGGTCCGGCTACTACGCAATTCGCCGACGCCTCCGCACCCCACCGCCGCCCAGTGAATGAGTTTGGGGCGGCTCTATCCACTGTGCAAATCGCGATCTGTCACGGCGTGCATGCCGCGTCCCAACCGCGCGCTACACTGGCTTTCGGCTTGGCACAAAAGGCAGGATACACAGTGAAGCCCACCACGAAGAGCGATTCGCGAACGAGTGTCACACGCGAGCAGCAACTTGCGGGCGCACGGCGACGCAATCGACCGCGGCGTGCGACCAGGCCATGGCGATCCAGCACGGCATGGATGGTACTTTTGGCTGGGCTGGGAATACCGGAGAACCGACGCAGCAAGCGCTCACGGATTTTGCGAGCACCCCAGCTGGGGTGCTCGTGCTTTACGTTCAAGATGAAGTTTTCCACCTGGAACGGAAGTCGGTTGGCGTAGCGATACGGGCGTCGGCTTCTGTCCGTCAGCCCCTGCACGCCGCATTCCTGATAACGATCGAAGATCTTATAGCCGGTCTTGCGGGGGAAATGCCAAACTCCCTGCAAAGTTCCGCCATCGCCTCGCCGGCTAGCCGGCGAGCCACAAACTGCAGTCTTTCATCCATTGCCGAACACTCCTTCCAAGGCATAACTCCCTACCCATACGGGGAGAAAGTGTCACCCATGTGTCCGGTACAATGTGTTACCTATGTCTCAGGCCGCTCAGTGGGGCATTTCATCGGCGTGCTTCGAAATCAAACGAGAGCGAGCCAGCAGTCCTATCCTGCTGGCGACGTGGTGTCGGAAACGCGGCGGCGATGTTGTATAAGGATCGAGGTGAGGGCGCTTTGAAGAACGTTGAAATTGCGATGGCTGCTGCGGAATTACTGCGGGGGGCGGGGATATTGATTACGCCTGAAGAGCAAGGGCGGATGGAAGTGGCGGATTTTGGTTTGGGCGAGCTGGCGACGACGGGTTTGCAAATACTGACCTATGTGAATACGGAGCGGGTGTGCGCGAAGGAGTTGGTGATGATTCCGGGGCAGACTTGTCCGGAGCATTGGCATCCGACGATTGGCGGGCTGCCGGGGAAGGAAGAAACTTTTCGCTGCAGGTGGGGAAGTGTTTCGCTTTATCTGCCAGGGGAGCGGACTGTGGGGCCGCGATGTTTGCCGCCGGCGGGGTCGGAAGATTTCTATACGGTAGGGCATGAGATCCATTTGGAGCCGGGGGAGCAGTACACGATTTATCCAGATACGCCGCATTGGTTTCAGGCGGGGCCGCGGGGGGCGATTGTGTCCGAGTTTTCGACGCGGAGCACGGATGATGCGGATGTGTTTCGGGATCCGAGGATTCGGAGGATGGCGGGGATTCGGAGTTGAGGGGTAAGAGTTAATCGTACTTCACGAATTCTTGCCACGGTCGGAAAGCGGAAAGGCTCGCACTATCTGAAAAGCCCCGATCGGGTAGTAGCGACGAAGCGTACCCTCGGCAAGGCAGTGTTTTAGAAGTTTCCACGAAGTGTCCAGCGGTAAAACCATCGCAAACTGTCCATTTCATTAAAACGAAAAGATTGATCGGGATAATCAGGAATTTGTATTGGACCTGGACGGCGGGGGTATCTACAGTGAAGCTCCTGCGACAGCTGGGGCCGGCTTCACGACAGAATCACGACAGATATCTGTATTTGGTGCAGGCGGCTCCGAGAGTTCGGGGCTCGTGGTGTGAGCACGGAAGGACTGATGACCGCAGCGGCTGTGCCATCACCGTATGGAAGTTCCCGCCCCTTTGTGAAATATCAATTCGATACGGCTTATGACGAAATGTTCGGGGCGCCGGGCGTGCCGCGGGAATATTACCAGGCGCTGCATCGGACGCTGGTAGGGCTGCCTCCGGAGGAATTGCGCAAGAGCCAGCAGGCGGCGGACCTGACATTTCTGCAAGAAGGAATTACTTTCACGGTGTATGGAAGTAAGGAAGGGACCGAGCGAATTTTTCCCAACGATTTGATACCGCGCATTATTCCTGCCGTGGAGTGGGCCAAAATCGAAAAGGGGTTGACGCAACGAGTGACCGCGCTGAACCTATTTTTGCGCGACATTTATCACGAAGGGAGGATTTTAAGCGAAGGGATTGTGCCGCGCGAACTGATTTACAGTTGCAAACATTTTCGGCGGGAGATGCGCGGGCTGAATGTGCCGCGGGACATTTATGTGAGCATTTGCGGGACGGATTTGGTGCGGCTGCCGGACGGAAATTTTGTGGTGCTGGAAGATAATCTGCGGGTGCCGAGCGGCGTCTCGTACATGCTGGCGAACCGCAAGGCTTTGAAGCGCGTGTTTCCGAAAATGTTTCGAGATTACGGAGTTTCGCCGATCGATCATTATCCGCAGGCGCTGCTTTCGACTTTGCGGACGCTCGCGCCGGAGAATTGTGCTTATGCGCAGGACCCGGTGACGGTGCTGCTGACTCCTGGCGTTTCCAATTCCGCTTATTTCGAGCACACATTCTTGGCGCAGCAGATGGGGATTGAGTTGGTGGAGGGGCGCGACCTGTTGGTGCACGACAACGTGGTGTATATGCGCACAACGGCGGGGCCGCGGCGCGTGGACGTGATTTACCGGCGGGTGGATGACGATTTTCTGGACCCGTTGTGTTTTAGGCGGGATTCTTTTTTGGGCGTGCCGGGATTATTTAACGCTTATCGCGCGGGGAATGTGAGTTTGGCGAATGCGATTGGAACGGGACTCGCCGATGACAAGGCGGTGTACGCGTACGTCCCGGAGATTATTCGATTTTATCTGAGCGAAGAGCCGATTCTGCCGAATGTGCCGACGTATATGTTAACGGACGCGGCGCAGAGGCAGCACGTGCTGGAAAATCTAGAGGAGATGGTGGTGAAGGCTGTGGGGGAATCGGGCGGCTATGGGATGTTGATCGGGCCGCAGAGCACCAAGCAGCAGCGGGAGGAATTTCGCGCGCGGATTCTGGCTGACCCGCGGAATTATATTGCGCAGCCGACTTTGGCGCTTTCCTGCGCGCCGTGTTTGATTGATGGCGAGGTGGAATCGCGGCACATTGATCTGCGGCCGTACATTTTGATGGGCGAGAAGGTGACGCTGGTTCCCGGCGGATTGACGCGCGTGGCCTTGCGCAAAGGATCGCTGGTGGTGAATTCGTCGCAGGGCGGCGGGAGCAAGGACACATGGGTGTTGCGCTCGGGGAGTACGGACGAGCGGACCGCGCAGATCGCTGACGACGTGTGGAAGGGACTCGCGGGAGGGCCGCTGGCGTAAGCGATGAGAACTCCGCGAAATTATTTCGGGCGCAGTATGCAGCGGGAGGCGGGCATGCTGTCGCGCGTGGCGGATAGTTTGTACTGGATGAGCCGCTATCTGGAGCGGGCGGAGCAGACGGCGCGCTTGCTGGACGTGGAGATGCAGCTGTGGCTGGATCAGTCGCCGGAAGCGGGATTGGGGCGATGGAAATTTCTGCTGGAGGCGCTGCGCATGCCCGCGGCGCAGGGGCCTGTCGATCCTACGCGCCTGATTAATATGCTGGTGTTCAGCCGGACGAACGCTTCGTCCATCGTGTCGTGCATTGCGACGGCGCGGGAGAATTTACGGCATGTGCGCGAACAGTGCAGCTCGGAAATGTGGGGACAGCTGAACCGTTTGTATCTGGAAGTGATCGAGACGTGGCCGGAAGAAGCCTGGATGCTGAAGTCGCACGCATTTTTCCAGACGGTGCAGGAGGGCGCGCATCTTTTCCAGGGAATTACGGACGGGACGATGAGCCACGGCGAGGGCTGGCAGTTCATTCAGCTGGGACGCTACGTGGAACGGACGGACGCGCTGGCGGCTTTGCTCGAGACGCATTTCAAACGTGTGGCGCATCCAGCGGACCAGGCGGTGGAGAGCGCGGAATATCTGGGCTGGGTCGGGCTACTGCGAGCTTGCGTGGCGTTCGAGGCCTATTGCAAGGCTTATACGGCGGAGATACGTCCCTTGCGGGTGGCGGAATTTTTGTTGCTGAATCCGGATTTTCCACATTCGGTGCGATTTTCGGTGGATCGGGTGAATGCGGCGCTGCACATTATTGGGGAGTTGACCGAGCGGCGGGAAAAATTGCCGACGCGGATTGCAGGGCGGATGCGGGCGCAGCTGAGTTACAGCCAGATTGAGGAAGTGATGACGGATGGAGGGCACGCTTATTTGGAGAGCGTGCGCGCAGAGTGCGCGCAGATTCACGCGGCGATACATCAGATTTATTTTGATTATTCGATTGAGTCGGAGTTGGCGTCGTAGGGCGACACGCGGCGGGGACAATGGCTTATTCAGTGCGGCACATTACGAGTTTTCGGTATGAACCCGCGGTGCGGGAAAGCGTGATGGAAGTACGCATGCAGCCGCGGACGGATTTTCGTCAGCGCTGCCTGAGCTTTACGCTGGAAGTACAGCCGCGGGCGACGATGATGATGTACCGCGATTTTTACGGCAACGCGGTGCACCATTTTGATATTCCGCAGAAGCATGCGCTGATTGAAGTGACGGCGCAGGCGATTGTGGACGTGCTGCCGGCGCAAGATTTGTTCTTGGAGGTCGCCGGCGATTGGAGCGACCTGGACGCGCGCGTGGCGCAAACGGATTACTGGGAGATGTTGCTGCCGAGCCAGTACGCGGCGCCGACGGAGCTGCTGGAAAAGCTGGCGCTTGAGCTGGAATTGCGACGCCGCGGAAACCCGCTCGCATTGTTGCAGGAATTGAATGCCGGGCTGTACGAGCTTTTTGAGTACGTGCCCAATAGCACGAATGTGGATTCGCCGATTGACGATGCGCTCGAGGCGCGGCGCGGGGTGTGCCAGGATTTTGCGCACATTATGATTACCTTGGTGCGCGGGCTGAAGATTCCTTGCCGGTATGTGAGCGGGTATTTGTATCATGAAGACAAGGCGCAGGATCGATCGGCGGCGGGCGCTACGCATGCGTGGGTGGAAGCGTATTTAGGGGATTTGGGATGGGTGGCGTTTGACCCCACGAATAATTTGCAGGGGTGCGAGCGGCACATTCGAGTCGCGGTGGGGAGGGATTACGCGGACGTGCCACCAACGCGCGGAGTTTATAAGGGCGACGCGTCGAGTGAACTGAGCGTGATGGTGGCGGTTTCGCCGATGAATGCGCCGGAGCCGGAGGAATTGCCGCCTACGACGGTGATTCGGTCGAAGCCGCTTAGCGCTGAGACCATGGCGGAGTTTGCGCAACAGCAACAGCAGCAACAGCAGCAGCAACAACAGTAGCCGAATTGCAAACTCGGCCGACGCCCCAATTCTTGTAACGATCGTTTATCGCTGATTGTGTGGCAGCGACGGGGACAGATTTATCGTACAGCACCGTGAAGCCATAGACGCAGTTTTGATTGATAGCAATGATGATGCTTGCGAACGTGCCAGAGCCAGAGTCAAGACTGCTGCGGCGAAGCCCTTTTCATTTCGCTTCCTTGTAAGAACTCTGCAAACTTGCCGCGTGACGTCTTTCTGCCGGCGGCTGCGTCCCCGCAAATCGCACTAAAGAGCGCCGCTACAAGTTTAAAAGCTATTGGCCGGGATGTGCGGCGCGATGGTGATGGCCGTTGCCGGTACCATTGCCGTTTGTATTGGGCGCAGCCACGGGGGCCGCAACGGCATACAGGGCTGTGTCGGTCGACTTCGGTGCTGTTGTGGAATCGTTGTAGAGGCGCGAGATGAAGTTTTTGCGCGAGTCGCGTTCGAGGAGATGGAGGATATTTTTCTGCAGGTAGGCGCAGACGGTTTTGGCGTCGGCTGCGGCGTCTACCATCTGGAAGTTGAATTCGGCGCTGAGGCGATCGAATTCGTTTAGCAGGGCGGATTGATAGCCGCAGAAACTATCGAACATGTCGTGGCCGGGATATAGATCCATTCCGGATTCCCAGTAATCGAAGCCGCGGCTGAAGACTGCGCGCGGAAGCAGCTGATCAATCCCAAGGCGGAGGTAGAAGACGGCGTCTGGCTTGAGCGCGACGCTGTAGATGCTGCGAATCCAGCGCGGATCCATGCCACGGACGATGGCGCGGGCCATCAGTGAATAGATATAGCGATCGGTGAGCACGATGAAGCCTGCGCGCAGCGCGGGCACGATTTCATTTTCCAGGCGATCAACGAAATCGGTGGCGTAGAACAGGGCTTGTGTGACGCGGCCGAGACTATTGCCTTCTTTGGCGCGACGAATTCCTTCTCCGGCGAGGGGCGAACGCGTCATGCCGGTGTCTACTACCGCGTGGCCGAGTTCTTCCAGCCACGGTTTCAGCAGATCAATTTGGGTGCTGCGTCCAGCGCCGTCGGTGCCTTCGATAACGATTAATTTTCCCGCGAGATCGGCGAGGCGCATCTCCGGCAAAAGCCTTCCATAGGTTTCTCTCATGCTTGTACCCTCAATTCCTTGGCCCTATCCAAGTGTGCTTTCACGATTTGGCGCACTTGCGCTTGTTGGACTTCGATGGGGAGCGTGGCGTCCACGACGGTCAAGCCGAACTCCGGAATCATTTTTTCGTATTCCGACAAAATGCGGCCCTGGAACATGCGGAAACTTTCGACGGAATCGTCCGCCAGATTCAGGTCCATGCCTGCTTCGTAGAATTTGAAGCTGTCGCGGCCGTCGACAAGGCGACGGATCGCGGTCTCGAGGGGCACGCGAAAATAAAAAGCGATCGCGGGTTTCACGGCGAATCCGTAAAGCTCGCGCACCCAATCGCGATCCATGCCGCGGGCCACGTCGCGCGCGAAGGCTGTATAGATGTAGCGATCGCACAGCACAACGGCGCCGGCTTTCAGCAACGGCAGAATGCTGCGCTCGGTGCGGTCCGCAAAGTCGGTGGAATGAATCAGGGAAAAGGTGGCAGGCGTGAGTAGCTTTTTCTTTTTCCCGTGCTTGGTGGTGTCTTTCACCAGCGGCGAGGAATTCCATTCGCTGAAGACCACGCCGTATCCTTTGGATTCGAGCCATTTGTGGAGCAGGCTGAGCTGGGTGGATTTTCCGGAGCCGTCAATTCCTTCTACGACGATCAATCTGCCGGGGAAGTGATGTTCGCCGTAGTGGCGGACCATCGAGACAGCGGCTTGTAGCGGAGCAAAGACTTCGAAGGGGCCGATGCGCACGCCTGAACCGATTTCCATTTATCTCCCTTGTGGCGATCGCTGCCGGCCGGTTGCGGTGGTGCATGTGCGCGGCCGCATGGCAATCAGATTTGGGTTGTCGTCCACTCACGAGAGGCAGTGGAGGACGCATGTAAAATCCTTCAAATGAGGGGAAGATGCAGCAGGTATTCGCGAGGAGTGTATCGAAATGAGAAACAACCGGGGCGGGGGGTCATTTGCGGCGTGCCAGCAGCAAAGCCAGTGTCTATGGATTGATCTCTATGCGGTACGAAGCCGGGCTGAGGGTACGACGATCTCAACGAGTCCGGTCGCCACGTTGTACACCAAGCCTGCTATTAGCCATGTAGCCGGCAATGCGGGAATCGCGCGGAGGGCGGCGACGTCTGCGGCAACCGCCGCGCGGGGATCGCTGACCGCTTTTGCATTGAGTTGGCCTTCCGGAATTTGAAAATAGTGAGCCAGCATCGCGGGGTCGCCGGCCAGGCGAGTGATGCCGCAATCGGTGTGCTGCAGCACGATGATGTGAAACTCTCCGCCGCCTCCTGGAACCTCTCCGGCAACCGCACCGATTCGCGCCAGCAAACCCAACTGCTCGAGCAGCCCCGGGGTAATTCGTCCGCCAATATTGCGCAGTATGACGGCCTCGCCCGGTTTAGTTCCAAGGACATGAGCCGGGTCCGCACGCATGTCAGCGCAACCGATGATGATTGCCTTTACGTTGGGCATGGCGCGGGAAAGCGAGGGCATCAGTGCCCCGGCAGCAGACTGCTGCGCGGCAAACTCTTTGTTGCGCTGTAGAAGGTGATCGAGATTGCTCATACTGGTTCTCCGTGAGACTTGTTCATACAGCACGATTGTAATGCATGGCAGGTCTCGATAGAAATTCAATCGAGGCAAAGTCATCGAGCGCGTACTATTCGGCGTCTGCTTCCGTCACGCCGATCGTGAGTGCTGCGTGCGTCGGACGAGCTCCTGGCCCATCACGGAGCAGAAGCCGACCCAGGGTTAGTTTGGCTGCGGTTGCGGCTTTTGCTTGGACGAGTCAGATTTTTGCGGCGCGGGTTTCGCTTGTGGCTTTGGCTGTGCGCTGGGCTTTGACTGTGGCGCGGGTTTCGCTTGTGGCTTTGGCTGTGCGCTAGGCTTTGACTGTGGCGCAGACTTCGCTTGTGGCTTCGGCTGCTGCGCTGGCTTCGCTTGCGGTTTTGTATCGGGACTCGGTTGCGACCTTGGTTGCCGGTTCGGGCTTGTGGTTGGATTTGGCTTGGCGTCTGGATTTGGCTTGGCGTCTGGATTCGGCTTTGCATTCGGACTCGGGTTGGGCTTTGTATTCGGATTTGGTTGCGGCCGTGGTCGTGGGTTCGGCTTTGGGGTTGGATTTGGCTTTGTATCGGGATTTGGCTTTGCATCCGGATTCGGCTGCGGCTTCGGGCGCGGGTTAGGCCTTGGCGACGGATTTGGCTTTGAATCCGGATTTGGCTTGGTGCCCGGATTCGGTTTTGGATTAGGATTCGGCCGCGGGTTCGGCTTGGTATCCGGATTCGGTTTTGGATTCGGGCGCGGCTGCGTATTCGGCTTCGGCGGATTTGGATTAGGTCTGGGCCGCGGTGGAGGATTGTTCGGTCCCCACGGTTTGCTATTTGGTGGCCGGTGGTAGGGGCGATTCGGCGGACGATAGTTGGGCGGACGATAGTGCCAATTGCCGCCGTATCCGGGACGGTTGTTGTAGTACACGGGGCGGGGACGATACCACGGGCGCGGCGGACGATAAGGATTGCCCCATCGCACCCAGTCGGAATGATTGTAATAGGCGCGGTTCGATCCCCAATTCCATCCCCAACCGCCCCAGCCCCATGGCTGGTTAGTAGAGACGAGCACGCCAATCGAAATTCCCGCTCCGAAAGTGATGAACGACGTGGCTGCGACGCCCGGGTTGGGAGCGACGTAAACCACGGTGGGGTCGTAAACCGGAACATAGACTACTTGTGGATTAGCAGGCTGGATTACGTAGATCGACTGACCCGCGGGCTGCTGCACTTCGACCTGAAATTGGGAATTACTGCGTAAGGCGCCCGCGGCATAGGCTTGGGCGCGCAAGCGCTGAATCGAAGCCGTAACCGACGCCTGGTCCGCCAAGAATGCATCCCCGATGGCGGCGTAATCATCGATGTTCTCCGCCATCATGGTTACGACTTGGGGAAAATTCACTAGCGCGATAAACGCAGGGTCGAATCCTTGCGCCTGTGCCGCGTCAGTAAGCGCGGTGCCGGTGAGATTGGGATTTTGCTGCAGCCAGTTGTCAACATCGAGAATTTCCTGCGGATTGGTGCAGGCAGTGGTGATCTGCGCGAGAAGGGAATCAGGATAGAGGGCGACGGGTGCGAGCAACTGGTCCAGTTCTTCGGGAGTGGGAGGCGGAGCGGAGTCCTGCGCGCGGAGCAGCGGTAGGAAGTCCTGAGAAAATAAAAGTGCGAATAACAAAACTACCGCGGTGAAGGCGCGTTTTCCTAGCATGAGATTCCTCCGTCAGCTGCGAGTGTCGTGATGCGTCGTCGCGTTAACGGGCGTGCCAGTGCCGAAGCTCAGTTTACCCGCAGCCATTTGGACCGCTGAACCGACCCTAATAAACGGCGTGCGGATAAGCCGCCAGGGCGCCTTCGCGGATTATGCGTGGGCCGCGTATTCCGTTCTGCCCGCGCAGACCTTGTGAGGACATTTGCAGTCCACGTCCGGCATTTTTTCCATGGCCTCGCACTGCGGGCTGCAATATTTCTCCGAAGTGACCTGACAAGTACAGACCGGATGCGCGCATTTTTTGGTTTCGTTGGCGGCCATAGGCTCCTCCCTGTTGGGTGGTGAAAAACCAGAGTGTAGCAGTTTCCTGAGCCAAAACCGACTGGCATCTAAGAAAGATCCGCTTCAGGGCTGGTGCATCGGGTTATCGCAAGCTGACCGGACTGCTGGAAGCTTGCCAACTTGCGCGGCTAGGGAAGTTATGCGCGGTCTTTACCGCGATGAAGTGGTGCCCCGCCTGCTCTTGACAATGAGGACGAGCTGAGTAAGATTCGCACCTGCTAAAGAACAGTGCGCTGAGTGCTTGACGCCGTCGTCGGCATCCCATCAATTCAACCGCGGCATATACAAGAATCCAAGACTAGCTCGCGAAGCGAATTTATCGCGTACTCGGCTCGACCGCAATAGAGGTAAAGAAATGACACAACTCAGGAGGCAGCTATGAGCACGAACGCAGTCCGTGGTATCGACACCGGCGTCGCGCCAGTTGACATGAAGTTCGAGATTGTCGTCATCCCCGTCTCGGACGCCGAACGCGCGAAGGAGTTCTACGCGAAGCTGGGGTGGCGGCTGGACGCCGACTTCGATAACGGTAAGGACTTCCGCGTGATCCAGTTCACGCCGCCGGGCTCCGGGTGCTCGGTCATCTTCGGCAGGAACGTCACTCCGGCGGCGCCCGGCGCCGCACAGGGCTTATACCTGATCGTTTCCGACATCGAGGCCGCGCGCAAAGCGTTGCTCGAGCGCGGCGTCCCGATCAGCGAAGTGTTCCACAACGAGGGCGTGTATGCGGGCACGGACGAGGCCTACCTGTTTGGTCGGGCGCGGGTCAGCGGTCCGGATGCCGAGCATCGCAGCTACCGCTCGTTCGCTTCGTTCAAAGATCCGGACGGGAACGGCTGGCTGTTCCAGGAAATCACCACGCGGCTGCCCGGCCGCATCGATTCCGGGGCGAGCAGCTTCGCTTCGGCAAACGATCTAGCGAACGCGATGCGGCGCGCTTCGGTGGCGCACGGCGAGCACGAGAAGCGCATCGGCGCGGCGGATGCGAACTGGCCGGACTGGTACGCCAAGTATATGGTGGCGGAACAGGCTGGCACAGAGCTGCCTAAGTGAAGTGGGGAAGTGAACCGGCAAACCGAGCCGCCGAGGTGAGCGGCGCGTGACTTTGCAGAGCGCAAGGTGGTGCGCGAAATTTTAAGAGGAGGATCGCGACTACCGAAAACGAAGTGCACGCATTGCGAAACCCGAATCGTCCGCATCCGAAAGGCAGAGTACAAAAGGAGCCCAACATGAAAACAGCTCGCATCTTGGCCGTAGCAATGTTGATCGTTGCAAGCGGCCTCGCCTTCCGCGTGGCCCGCTCGCAGCAGACTAGCGTCAAGCGCACCGAGCTCCAGCGGCACGATCTGAGCATCCCGGGACGTGAGATCATCCAGGTGAGCGCGGATTTTCCGCCTGGAGCGGTGGTCCCCAGGCACACGCATCCGGGCGAAGAGCTCGTCTATGTCCTGGAAGGCGCGCTGGAGTTTCAGCTCGAAGGCCAGACGCCGGTAGCACGGAAGGCCGGCGAAGTCTTGTTCATCCCCGCCGGAACAGTGCACACAGCGAAGAACGTCAGCAGCGGCAACAGCACAGCGCTCTCCACGTATATCGTCGAAAAAGGCAAGCCGCTTCTCACCTTGATCCAATGAGGGCGCGAACGATCGGCGCTGGCGAGCAAATTTGATTTGTCAGTCGTTCTGGGATTTCGTAAACTCGCGCGAGATTGCCGGGCAATTTCGCGGCGGGACGGAATGGAACTCGCTCGGCGGCTCGTACCGACCGGCGCTTACTTTTCCGAATGCAATGCTTCTTGCTCGAAATCCAAGCTCATCCTCAGTTGCGCTCGACTCTAACGGAAGAATCACAGCTTCAGGTCCGGGTCGTTGTTGCGGTCTTGCATGATTCAGGCGGCCACGCAGGAGAGGTTTATCCCCTTTACGGCTCGAAGGAATTGGTTCAATCCGCGATAAAGGAGCTTCGGGATGAAGGAAGCAGAACGGATCGAGATATCACGTCGTCGCTTATTAACAATCGCCGGGCTGTCTGCTGGATCTACGCTGCTGGCCCGGAATGCATGCTTCGCGGATGAGATTAGGCTCGTCCCAGGAAAAGTCACTAGCGCGGCGGGAGGCCAGAACGCGTCATTCGGCCCACTGAAGCAGATTGATGCCGGGCTTTTGAGCGTCGGTTATGCGGAAGCTGGGCCGGCGAGTGGTCCTGCGGTAATTCTGCTGCACGGCTGGCCGTACGACATTTACAGCTTCGTTGACGTCACTCCGTTGTTGGCGGCGAAGGGCTACCGAGTGATCGTACCGTATTTGCGCGGCTACGGCACGACGAGCTTTCTTTCCAGCGCAACGATGCGGAATGGCCAGCAAGGTGTGGTGGCTCTGGATATCATCGCGTTGCTGGATGCTCTGAAGATTCAGAAAGCGATCATCGGCGGTTTTGATTGGGGAGCGCGCACGGCCGACATCGTGGCGGCGCTGTGGCCGGAGCGCTGCAAGGGGCTGGTTTCGGTGAGCGGGTATCTGATCGGCAGCCAGAAAGCGAATGAAGCGCCATTGCCGCCGAAGGCTGAGTTTGCGTGGTGGTACCAATTTTATTTCGCCACCGATCGCGGCCGCGCCGGCTACGACAAATACCGGCATGATTTTGCGAAACTGATTTGGCAGCTGGCTTCGCCGAAGTGGAACTTCAGCGATGCTACGTTTGATCGCAGCGCGGCGGCGTTTGACAATCCGGATCATGTGGCGATTGTGATCCATAATTACCGCTGGCGCATCGGTCTGGCTGAAGGCGAGGCGAAATATGACGATCTGGAAAGGCGGCTGGCGGAAAGTCCGGTGATTACCGTGCCCACCATCACGATGGAAGGCGATGCCAATGGCGCGCCGCATCCGGATCCCAGTGCTTATGCCAAGAAATTCTCCGGCAAGTATGCCAGCCGAATTGTCACGGGCGGCATCGGGCACAATCTGCCGCAGGAGGCACCGAAGGAGTTTGCCCAAGCGATCATTGATGTGGATGGATTTTAGTTAGCTTGGTCTGAGCTCCAATACCAAAGTTGCGGTGCACCCGGCGATTTTTATTTTTCAGCCGCTGGAACGGGTTGGTGTGTATCGCGACTACAAATTCAGAAACAAAGTCAACTACTGCAAAAACGATAGCCAACTATGCCGCCTAAAAAGCAGGCCGCCGCCACGTAGTACAAAACAAAGTCCAAATCAAACGCGCCGATCCCGCAAAGGCGGGATGGCCGCTGCAAAGTCAAAATCTCCTGGCCGATGGGAGCGGCGGAAGTTTGTCTGTCCGACCGAAAACCTGAGTGATCCACAACTAGAGGGCGGGTGATTGACAATGGCGGGGCAGTGGGGGAGAATTCCTCTAGGCGAACAAAAAGCGAAGATTGTAGTGACGCTTTTGGGCGCTGACAATTGACCGGACTATGGCTGCCAACTTTGCCGCGCTGCGCTCGAAGGTGGAACTCGCCCTGGCGGGGCGCGTGGCTGCACCGTTCAATTATCGCGGCCGCCAGGAGGTGGTCACAGTTTCCAGCGGCATTCCGGAAATTGATTTATTGACCGGGGGGTTGCCGCGCGGAGCGCTGACGGAAATTTTTGGGCCTTCGTGTTCGGGGCGGACGAGCTTGCTGCTGGCGGCATTGAGCGCGCGCACTGCGCAGGAAGAGGCTTGCGCGCTGATTGATGGAGGAGATGCGTTTGATCCGCATTCGGCGGAAGCGGCTGGAGTGGAATTGCGGAAATTATTGTGGGTGCGCTGCCGGAATGTGGAGCAGACGCTGCGCGCGACGGATTTGCTGTTGCAGGGCGGAGGCTTTGGATTGATTGCCGTGGACTTGAGCGATATTGCGCCGCGGCTGGTGCGGCACGTGCCGCTGGATTCCTGGTTTCGGTTTCGGCGCGCGGTGGAAGATACGCCGACGATTTTGATGCTGCTGGAGCAGGAATCGAATGCGAAGAGTTGCGCTTCGTTGGGATTGCGCTTGGAGGCGGGAGCGGTGGGGTGGTCGTGGATGCCGGTGGAGGGTGCGGCGGAATCGGGGCTTGGGCGCGCGGCGGATTATTCACGTTTGCCTTGGGGATGGTTGCTCGAAGGACGGAGCGCACGGGGGGAAGTATCGCGTTCGCGGATGCAGAAAGGGAGCGGGGGATATTTTCGCGGCGGTTTTGCTGCGGAGCCGCGGGTGGCCAGCGAAGGCGAAGGAATTTTTAAGACGCGGATAGATTGGGATTTTTTCAGCCTGCCGATTGCAGTCAAGCGGAAATAACGGTTGTGGTTGGGAAATCTGGCGGTGATTTTGCCGGATGAGGCCGTGCATTCGAAAAAATATGGCGTTTGCTGCTATTCACGTTGCGAATTTCATGGTGCAGGCGGTGCTGCGCGCGGAAGTTGAACCGCGTGACCACGTTGAGTTGCGTGCTGATGGTGAGCTACGCGACAGGGCCGTGGCGCTGGTGGATGGGACTGCGCCGCTGATCAATGTTGTTGCGGCGAACCAGGCTGCTTGGTGTGCGGGGATTCAATTGGGGATGGCGCAGACGCAGGCGCAATTGTGCGGGGTGGAGATTCGGCGGCGTTCGCGGACGCTGGAGAAAGCGGCACATGCGGCGCTGCTCGATCTGGGATGGTCCATGTCGCCGCGGGTGGAGGATCACGCGGAGGATACGATTCTGGCGGATCTGGCTGGACTGAATTCATTATTTGGCGCGGAGGAAAATATCGCGCGGGAATTTGCGCGGCGCGCGGTGGAACTGCATTTGCGCGTGCACGTTGCGGTTTCTGCGAATCTGGAAGTGGCCGTGCACGCGGCGCGCGGTTTTGCGGGAATTACCGTGATCCCGGAGGGAGAGGAAGCGCGGCACTTGAGCGGATTGCCGGTGCAGACGCTCGCGCCTTCGGCGGAAGCTTTGGAAACGCTGGAGCGCTGGGGCATACGAACGTGCGCGGCGCTGGGAGCGTTGCCGGTGCTGGAATTGTCGGAACGATTGGGGCAGGAAGGAGTGCGTTTGCAGGAATTGGCGCGCGGGGCGCATGCGCGTGCATTGGTGCTGGTCGAACCAGCGGAAATTTTGGAAGAAGAGATGAAGTTGGATGATGCGGTGGAGGATCTGGAGCCTTTGTCGTTCGTGCTGGGGAGATTGCTGGATCAGGTGTGCGCGCGTTTGGCGGCGCGGGCTTTGAGCGCTGCGGCGATTCGTGTGCGATTTGATTTGGGAGATGCTTTCGAGAGGGAAGAACAAGTTCGCGGAAAAAATGCGACGGCGGCAGTGATGGCGGGCGCGGCAGCGGCTGCGGCGGAAGTGCAAGCGGCGGCGAAAACTTATGAGAAGACTTTGAATCTGCCGGTGCCGATGCGGGATTCCAAAATGCTTTTGAAATTGCTGCGCTTGCAGTTGCAGGCGGATCCTCCTCCCGGCGCGATCGTGAAAATTACGCTGCGGGCGGATCCGGCGCGGCGGCGTTCGACGCAGCATGGATTATTTGTACCCAATTCTCCGGACCCGGAAAAACTGGAGTTGACCGTGGCGCGGCTGGCGAAATTGGTAGGCAACGCGAATATCGGTTCGCCGGAATTGACAGATACGCATCGTCCGGGGGAATTCCGGATGAACAAGTTTTTTGCGCAGCCGAATGAAACGAGGGCGCGGGGAAAGGCGGGAAGCACGGGGAACAAATCTTTGTCTGGCGGTGTGCGGCGGCCGACGACGGGTTGTCGGATTTTCCGGCCGCGTTTGGCGGCGCGGGTGGAATTGCGCGAAGGGAGGCCGGCGAAAATTGTTTTGCGCGGTTTGTATGGACGGGTGATGACAGCGTCTGGGCCGTGGAAGATTTCGGGGGATTGGTGGCGGGGGGATGCATGGCAGCAGGAGGAATGGGATTTGGAGATTCAGTTTGATGGCGGGGATGCGGGCGGGAGCGTTCCGGTGAATGCGCCGGCGAATATGCAAGGGATCGCGGCGGTGCAGGATGCGAAGGTGCAGATGCGCGCGGGATTGTATTGCGTTTATTACGACGGGGCGTGCAGGAGTTGGTTTGTGCGTGGGATGTACGACTAGAAATTTGAGCTGAACAGAACCAAGGCGCAAGGCAAGAGAGATCCTTCGCTGCGCTCAGGACGACGAGCTAAAGAAAGAGCACAGCCACTCCTGCTTGCCTGTGTCCCTAAACCGAAAGCAAAAAGCAAAAAAGCTGGCGGGACGCCGGCGCTAGGAAAATCAAGGAAGCCCATTTACCAGATGAATGCTGATGTACACAGAACTACATGCGCGGTCGGCTTTCAGCTTTCTGAACGGGGCGTCTTTACCCGAGGAATTGGTGGCGCGGTGTGCGGAGCGCGGGATGGTGGCGATGGCGCTGCTGGATCGCGACGGAGTGTATGGGGCGCCGCGATTTTATCTGGCGGCGAAGAAAATTTCAGTGCGGGCGCATATTGGGGCAGAGGTGACGTCGGCGGCGGGGTGGAGATTTCCTTTGCTGGTGGAAACGCGCGCGGGCTACCAAAATCTTTGCCGGCTGATTACACGCATGAAATTGCGGGCGCGCAAGGACGAAGGGCATGTGTCGGTCGAAGAGGTGGGCGAAAGAGCCGCGGGGCTGCTGTGCCTGACGGGAGGGAAGGAAGGGCCGCTGGCGTATGCGCTCGGGCGGGGCGGAGTGGAAAATGGATTGGCGTGCGTGCGGCAGCTTTGTGAAATTTTCGGCCGCGACAATGTGTATGTGGAATTGCAGCGGCATTTTGATCGCGCGGAGGAAGCGCGCAATCACGCGGCGGTGGAAATTGCGCGGAAATTGCGTTTGCCGCTGCTGGCGACGAACGGTGTGTGTTATGCGCAGCCGGAGCGGCGCGAAGTGCTGGACGTGTTTACCTGCCTGCGTCATCACCGCACTCTGGAAACCGCCGGGCGGCTGCTGGGATGCAATTCCGAACGTTATTTGAAAGCGCCGGAGGAGATGGCGCGTTTGTTCGCGGATCTGCCCGAGGCTATCGCGAATACGCAGCTGGTTTCCGCGCGCCTGCAATTTGATTTGAAGGATCTGGGATACGAGTTTCCGAGATATCCGGTGCCGGACGGCAAATCGCAGGCGCATTTTCTGCGCGAGCGCACGATGGAAGGAATGATTTATCGCTACGGATTTCAAAACGAGAAGGCGCGCGCGCAAATCGAAAAAGAATTGGGAATGATCGAGCGGTTGGGGCTGGAAGGTTATTTCCTGATCGTCTGGGACATCATTCGTTTTTGCCGCGAGCGCAATATTCTGGTGCAGGGAAGGGGTTCGGCGGCGAACAGCGCGGTGTGCTATGCGCTGCGGATTACGGCGGTGGATCCGGTGGGAATGGATTTGCTGTTCGAGCGATTTCTTTCCGAAGAGCGCGGTGAGTGGCCGGACATTGATCTGGATCTTCCTAGTGGTGATCAGCGGGAGAGCGCGATTCAATATGTTTACGAGCGCTACGGAAAATTAGGCGCGGCGATGACTGCGAACGTGATTACCTATCGCGGGAAGTCGGCGGCGCGGGAAATCGGCAAAGCGCTTTCGTTTAATTCCGAAACTCTGGAACGTTTGACGAGCCTGGTGAGTGCCTGGGAATACAAAAGCGAGAACGATACGCTGGCGCGGCATTTCAAGGATGCAGGCCTGGATTTGATGCATCCGCAGATTCGCAAATTCCTGGAGTTGTGCGTGCAGTTTCAGGATTTGCCGCGGCACCTGGGCCAGCATTCCGGAGGGATGGTGGTGTGCCAGGGGCAATTGGATTCGGTGGTGCCGCTGGAGCCCGCGACGATGCCCGGGCGCGTGGTGGTGCAGTGGGACAAGGAAGATTGCGCGGATATGGGCATCGTGAAAGTGGATTTACTGGGGCTGGGGATGATGGCGGTGCTGGAAGAATCGCTCGCAATTATTCACGACAATTACGGCGAAGAAATTGATTTGGGACGCTTGCCGGCGGACGATCCGATGGTTTACGAAACTTTGCGGCGGGCGGACACGGTGGGAATGTTTCAGATTGAAAGTCGCGCGCAGATGTCCTGCTTGCCGCGGCTGCGGCCGGTGCGTTTTTACGACATTGTGGTGCAGGTGGCGATCATCCGGCCGGGTCCGATTGTAGGAAAGATGGTGAATCCGTATTTGAAGCGGCGGCAGGGGCGCGAGCCGGCTACCTGTTTGCATCCGTCATTGGAACCGGTGCTGGCGCGGACATTGGGCGTGCCGCTTTTCCAGGAGCAGCTGCTGCGCATGGCGATGATCGCGGCCGGATTTACGGGCGGCGAAGCGGAAGAGTTGCGGCGCGCGATGGGATTCAAGCGTTCTGAAAAACGCATGAAGGATATCGAGCAGAAGCTGCGGCGCGGGATGGAGAAGAAGGGCATCACGGGCGAAGTGCAGGACACGATTGTGCAATCCATCACTTCCTTTGCGCTGTATGGATTTCCGGAATCGCATGCGGCAAGTTTTGCGTTGCTGGCGTATGCCAGCGCGTATTTGAAATGCCATTATTTGGCTGCGTTCACCGCCGCGATGCTGAACAATCAGCCGATGGGATTTTATTCGCCAGCGACGCTGGTGAAGGATGCGCAGCGGCATGGATTGCGGATCCGGCCGATTGATGTGACGTGCTCGGATTGGTTGTGCAAGATTGAAAAGCAGGGTGAGGAGTTGAGTGTGCGGCTGGGGATGCGCTACGTGCGGGGATTGCGCGCCGAGATTGCGGAGGAAATCGTGCGCGAACGGAATGCGCGGGCGTTTACTTCGCTGGATGATTTGAAACTGCGCATTCCGGCGATACGCAAAGCGGAGCTGACGGCGCTGGCGGAGATTGGCGCTTTGAATTTTATCGGGGGAGGGCGCGGGTCGCATCGTCGGGACGCGCTGTGGCAAGTGGAGCGTGCGGCGCGCAGTGCCGGACCGTTGCTTGAAAAATGCGAGCAAACGGATCATGCGGCGAGCGACGAACAGGAGGCAGGTGAGCCCACAACGACAAAATCGAAACAGACGACAACGAATTCGCCGCTGTTACCGATGACGCTGGAAGAACGGCTGGTGGCGGATTTTCGCGGCACAGGGATGACGGTAGGCCCGCATCCGATGAAATTTCATCGCGCGAGCATGAAGCGGCAGGGAGTGCTGACGGCGAGCGAACTGAATCGTCTGCCGGACGGGACGCACGTGCGGGTGGCCGGCGGAGTGATTGCGCGGCAGAGGCCGGGCACCGCGAAAGGTTTTGTGTTTCTGAGCATTGAGGATGAAACGGGGATTGCGAACGCGATTGTGACCCCGCGTGTGTTTGAAGAGCACCACGTTACGATCGTGCGTCAGCAATTTCTGCTGATCGAAGGGCAGCTACAGCACCAGGACAACGTGGTTTCCGTTAAAGTGGAGAGTGTGCGGCCTTTGTCCATCACGCGGGCGGAAACCACGTCGCACGATTTTCACTAAACGGCTCAAGCGCCGGCAGCGCTCTTGCGAATTGGGCTGGGAACGGTATCAGCGCGTTGCCTAGAAGGAGCTTCGGCTTCGCTCCGCGTTTTAAGTTGTTCTTCAGCTTCCAGCCAATCGGACAGGTCATGGCCGGGCTCGCCGCCGCGTTCCAGAAAGATTTGATAAGCCAGGAATTCAATTTCAGCCTGCGAGGGGACTTTCTTTGTTGCCTCAGACATGGTGTGAACCTCCTCAGATGCGTATTATACGCCCGCTAAAAAACGATGGCGTACATAGAAGACGGTGATTCCAGGGACGCGGTTACCTGGATTTTCGGGGCGTGGCTCTTGACTGCGAAGGTTTAGCAGCGATTAACTTGCGATTTGACTTGCGACTTAACTTGCGGCGGCTCAGCTTCCGGCCATTTAACTTGCGAAGGGTCGCTTTGCGCGCGGGGCGCTGGGTGCGGCGCGAGAGCTGGATTTCGCGTTCGATGGAATGAATGGCGTTTTCGGGGAGGTCGATAAATTGCACGCCGACACCGACTCCGGGGAGGGAGTAACGGACTTCGCCGCGCGCGTTCACTTCCAGGCCGGAGAGCGCGAGGCAGAAGCTCAAATTCAGCACGGCGCCTTCGGCATATTGCCGGCTGGTACTGATGAACATGCCGGTGGTGCTGACGTCTGGCACCCGCGAGATGATGCGTTCTCCAGTGCCTTCGTATTGCACGGCGATTTGGCGGATGCTGTGGATGCGCGGCGCCCGACGCTCGGTTTCCCAATCTGTTTTTACTTTCTGGTAGGTCATTCGTCCTCCGCTCCTGCTGGAACCAGGGCCAAGCGCTTGTGTTTGACGGCCTTCGCGGAGTTCCGCTTTCTGCCGCAGTGCGGGCAGAACAAGAAGGCGGCGGAAAGTTCGCGCGCGCACCCCACGCAATAGATGCTGGTGACCGAAGCGAAGGGAACCACGCGCTGTACTTCTTCGAGGGTGGTGAGCCCGTCGCGAACATGCTCGAGGGCATATTCCTGCATGAGTTTCATGCCGTTCTGCCGCGCGAGCGTGCGGATTTCATCGCTGTGGCCGCCTTCGCGGATGGAGGCGCGAATGGGTTCGTCTAGCGCGAGCATTTCATAGATTCCGATGCGGCCTTTGAAGCCGGTAAGGTCGCAAATTTCGCAGCCGTTGGGCGCATTGTGGAACGGCGGAGAGTCCCCGATTCCGGCTTGCAACAATTGCGAAGCGTACTCCGGGGAGGTGGGCACCGGTTTGGCGCAGACGCAGAGGCGGCGGATTAATCTTTGCGCGATGATGGCGGTGAGCGAGGTGGCGATTTGAAATCCGGGGACGCCGAGGTCGAGCAAGCGGGTGACGGCGGAGACGCTGTCGTTCGTATGCAACGTCGAGAGGACCAGGTGGCCCGTCTGCGCGGCCTTCAAGGCAATTTCGGCGGTTTCCTTGTCGCGGATTTCGCCGATCATGATGACATTGGGATCCTGGCGCAGGATGGAGCGCAGACAAGATGCGAACGTCAATCCGGCCTTGGTATTTACCTGCACCTGATTTAATCCGGCCACCGCGTATTCCACCGGATCTTCCACGGTGATGATATTGATGGAGGGCCTGCGAATTAGCAGCAGCGAGGAGTAGAGCGTGGTGCTTTTGCCTGAGCCGGTGGGGCCGGTGACCAGGATCATGCCTTGCGGCAGGAGCAACATGGGGCGAAGGCGTTCTTCAATCCAGCGAGGAAAGCCGAGCTTGGACAAATCCTGCAGGGGGGCGTCGCCTTCGAGCAAGCGCATGACAACTTTTTCGCCGTACTGCGTGGGGAGAGTGGAAACACGCAGATCGATCCGGCGTCCGCCGATTTTTACCAGGAAGCGGCCGTCTTGCGGAGCGCGGCGCTCGGCGATGTCCATGTCGGAAAGGATTTTGATGCGGGAGGCGACGGAATTTTGCAGAGCTTTGGGGATGCGCTGATATTCGCGCAACATTCCGTCCACACGAAAACGGATGGCAGTATCTTCGGAATGCGGCTCGATGTGAATGTCGCTGGCTCTGCGTTCGGCGGCGGCCTTGATCATGGAAGCGACGAGCATGACGGCGGGAGTGGTGCGGGATTTCTGCAGGAGTTCGGATTGCATTTCCCGCATGGCTTCGACGTTGCGTTCCTGCGAGCTGGAGGAAATGAATTCCATCTCCGCGTCGGCGGCGGAGAGCACAATTTCTTTCAGGGAAACTACGGCCGAGGCTGCAGCGACCGCTGCGGTGGCTACTGCGGCTGCTGCTTCCGATTCCGCCGACGCGTAATTGATCGCGAGGGCCGCTTCCACTTCCGCGCGAAATCCTAATCTGGGTGAGATTTGCATGCCGGATTTGAAACGCAGTTCGTCCAGGAAAAGAAGATTCTGCGGCTCGGCCATCACTACGATCAGCTTATTGCCAACCGTTTCCAGCGGGAGAGCGCAGCACTTGCGAGCCATGCTGGCGGTGATCAGGCGCAAAGTTTCGGCGTCCACCTCGACGTTGCTGCAATCGAAGTAGGGAATGCGAGAGATTTCGACGAGCGCGGAAACCAGGTCGGGTTTGGAAACAGCTCCGCGCTGCAGCAGCAACTCGCCAAGATGAACGAGCTTGCCCTGCTGATCTTGAATGGCCTTATCGAGATTTTCGACGGAAACGTGATTCCGTTCGCGGAGGATTTCTCCCAGCCGCTTCTTCTTCATGGCGCAGGCCCCTCGCAGAGCCTTACGAGCAGACAGAAATCTAGAAATGGTTGAAAGCGAAAGGGGTAAACTATCTTTGTTATAACACAGGATCGTCCGGGAATGGGGCAGTATTGTGATTGTTTATGGGGCGATTTCCATCGTGGTGCATTGCGGGTCGGCGGACGGGTTGGGTTACGTGCGCTGTTCGTAGATTGTTTGCATGAGGATGCGTGCGATGTTTGAGGGTGGATTGGCAAGAGAACAACGAACGGGGAATGTAACGCGACGGGTGTTCCTATTTGGAGCAGCGGCGGCAACCGCGGGTGCGGTGGCTTGGCGGTACTCCGGTTCGCGGCGCATGGTGGCGAACGCTGCGACGGATCATCGGCCAGTGAACGTTGCGATCGCAGAATTTTCTGCTGCTGGAGCAAGACACGGAGTGGCTTCCGTGCCGAGAATTATCAAGAGTGACGAGCAGTGGCGGGCGCAATTGGGGCGCGGCGTTTATGAGATTGCGCGCGAGAGCGACACGGAATTTGCCTTCAGCGGAGAGTATTGGGATTTCGAGGAGAAGGGCTTGTTTCGCTGCGTGTGCTGCGGGACGGCGCTTTTTAGTTCAGCGGCGAAATTTAACTCAGGGACTGGTTGGCCTAGTTTCTTCGAGCCTGTTGCTGCCGAAAATATCCAGACTCGTGAGGACCGCAGCTTTGGGATTGCGCGCACGGTAGTATCCTGCGCCAGGTGTGATGCGCATTTGGGGCACGTGTTTGATGATGGACCGCCGCCGACGGGTTTGCGGTACTGCATTAATTCTGCCTCGCTGAAGTTCTTCAAGTTTGCCTGAAGCGTTTATCAATGGAAGCCAGGGAAGTTGCATTCTGCCAGTCTTCGCCGGGGAAAGCAGATCCTTAGCTGCGTACCGCGCGCCCGCCCCGCAGTCGCGGGACGGAAAAGAAGAAGAAAAGCGCGGGACTCCGTTCGCGCTGACACGTGATTCCGTTCCGACCAGCGGCGAAGTGCCGAGCTTTGCGCGGAAAGCAGATCTCTCGATCCCCGTCGCGGTCTCGGGATGACGCGCGTCATTCATGGGAGCAATCGTGCGGCTCAGTTGGTTACGGCTCGCCTCAGCGGTTTGTGCCGTTTTGTTCGATGAAGGTTAGGGCGTCCATCACGGTGCGGAAGCCGCCGCGGGAGCCGAGCACATTGGTTTCGGCTTTGGAATAGAGCGGGCGACGGCGGGAAGAAAATGTCGCGGGGTTGAATGCGCCGCGATTAGTGTGGAACACCCAAACGTATTCGTGGTGGCTCTTGTCGGCGTCGGATGCGGAGATCACGGCGGTGTCGACGGTGGTGAGCGGAGTCCAATCCGAGAACCCATTAATGTCGGTGTGCACGGCATTGGGCATGGTGACGTTGTAGAAGGGCACATCATGCGTGAAGATGACGACGAAATCCACTTGGGCGGGTGATGGAGCGGGACAGACGCCCGGGAATGCTTTCTTCCGGTTCTGCGCTAACCATTTGTATTGGTTCGCGGAAAGGCCGTAGGCGGAAAAATATTGCGTGCAGTTGGCGTCTTCGCTGTTCAGCGCGGCTACTTCGGAATCTACATCACCATCCGGATCTGCGGGGCGTTTCGCGGTTGGCCTGGTGACAGTGAGCGTGGCGCGAGCAGTTGTGTCGGCGACGGGTTGCACGGTTGCTGTTTCGATGCTCATGCTGCCGGCGTCGGTCGAATCGTCGCGAGCAGGTTGAGGCACCGAAGCAGGTGCGTTGGAAGCGGTTGCGACCGGAGCGGGCGCAGGCGAGGAGGCGGCGACGACCGGATTCGCTCGGGGTGCTTCCGGTTCCACTAGGATCTTTGGCTTCGGCTGTGGCGCCGGAGCTTTGTATGCGACTGGAGCGGATGCGGGTTGCTCGACGATTACGGGTGCGCTCGCGCTCGAAGCGGGATTTGAATTTTTTGCGATCAATGCGGTCGTCACGGGCGCTGGCGGCGGTGCGGCTGCGGCAGGCGTGGGGGCGACGGCAACAGGAGCAGCGGCCACGGACGAGAGCGTGACGGTCGTTTGCGGCGCGGGCTGACTTGGCGCGACTGCGACGGGCGCGGCAGCAATGACGGCGGGAGCAACGGCCGCGGATGAAAGCGTGACGGTCGTTTGCTGCGCAGGCTGACTTGGCGCGACTGTTTTGGCAACGATTGCTGGCGGCGTTGCGCTCGCGACGGCTACTGGAGCACTGGCATGCGTGGTGGCGGGAGCATCAACGGAGTTGTCCGGAGCGCGCGTTGCGCGACGTGCTGCGAAGGCGGCGGCTGCGGATTCCACGTCGTTGGGCTTTTCTACCGGCGCGGGCGGCAGCGCGGATTTCGGAAAAGCGGTGTCCAGCACATAGCCCTCGGTGCCATTGGCCGTTTCGATTTTTACGTAGTCCTTCACACGCTCGACGATCTGTACAGGGTCCCCGCATTTGAGTTTCGCAGCGACGTTGAAGTCAATCAGAGATTCATACACCCAGACGCGGTCTTCATTCGGGGCGCATTTTATATTTACGGTGCCGCCGGCCTTTGCGGTTGGAACCGAGGCTGCGATCGTCACTAGCGCGAAGAAGATTCCGGGCGTACGGGTCATTTTGCCTCCGAAACTTGCGACTGCTGGCATCGCCGGGGGCCGCGCGAATTCCGCTGCGAGTCCGGCTGAGGAAATGCGCTGACGCGACTGGTGCGCGAGTGATGCGCGAAGCGGCCGAGCGCTGCTGGGCAACGAGATTGAGCGGCACGCTGCTTGCGCGGATTCGCGGAATCAGCAAGGAATAAAGGTTGCACGGTATTCCCAGGATGCACCGCTACCAAATCGCCTAAACCTGCACTATCAGTATGGGGACAAGCGAAACCCCGGGACAACTGACCGAACGTCTAGAAATGGGGCAGGGTGGGACAGTTCACTTTTTCATCGCCTGGGGCGGGGATTCACGCCAGCAGCTATTTCTTGTGGTGGCCGGCGCGCCGTTGTTTGTCGTAGCGAGCGAGGGCCGCTTCGATCACCGGGTAGGCGACGGCGGCGGGTAGGATTTCGTCCACTTCGACGATTTTGCCTTCGAGTTGCTTGTAGTCCTGGAAGAATCTGCGCACCATGGCGAGCTTGTGGGGCGCCAGCTCGCTGGCTTCGTGGTAAGAGTTGTATTCGGGATCGGCGGTGGCGACGGCGATGATTTTGTGATCGATGGTGCCGGAATCGATCATGGACATCAGGCCGATGGTGCGGGCGTGCATGATGGTGAGCGGGGTGACGGGCACCTGACAAAGGACCAGAACGTCCAGAGGATCGTGATCCTCGGCGAGCGATTGCGGGATGAAGCCGTAGTTTGCGGGATAGTACACGGCGGAGTAGAGTACGCGATCCATTTTGATGATGCCGCTGGCTTTGTCGAGTTCGTATTTAACGCTGGAGCCTAGCGGGATTTCGATGATGGCTTGAAATTCGTGAGGGACATGTTCGCCGGGGCTGAGGTCGTGCCAGGGATGCATCCGAATTCCTCCGAGAACAATTGTAGCGAAGTTGCGGCGGAAGGAGCCGGTGAATTTATCAGGAGTGGATTGCGCCTTGCGTGGAGAGGCGGGCATGGCATGCCGTGCCCCCGCCAAGGGCAAGAACAAGACGTTGCGATTACGGTTGGTGCGGGACACCGCACTGCGCGTCCACTTGGGTTTGCAGCGTGTCGTCGAGGGTGGCGCCACGGCGGGATTTTGCTGAGCAGACTTGGTAGGCGGCTAGTTGCAGCGCGCCGCGCAGATCGGCACCGTCGAGATTAGCGTCTTGCAAATTTGCGCCGTTCAGTACTGTGCCGTTGCAGTGCGCGCCGCGTAGATCGGCGCCTTGCAGGTCGGCGTCAATGAAAATCGCGGTGGCCAGTTGGGCATTTTGCAGATGCGCGCCGCTGAGTTTGGTGGACCACAGATAGGCTTGCTGCAGGTCGGCGCTATCGAGGTTCGCGCCTTCCAGATGGGCTTCGCGCATGTCGGCTTTTTCCAGATTGCCGCGCACGAGCGAAGCATTTTCGGCGTGGGCGCCGTAGAAGCTGACGCCGTCCAGGCGCGCATCGAGCAGTTCGGCATTCGCGAGTGAAGAGTAGGAAAGATTGGCGCCGCGCAGGTCCACGCGCGTGAGGTTCGCGCCGTCCAGGCTAGCGCGGTCCAGGTTGGCGTGATTCATTTGCGCGCGGTCCAGCACCGCGAAATTCAGATTGGCCTGGCCGAGATCGGCGCTGCGGAAATCGGCTTCGGACATGAATGCGCCTTGAAAATTCGCACGGAACAGATGCGCGCCCGCCAGGAACACGCCGTAGGCCTGCGCGTAGCGGAAATTCGTGCCGTTGAGGCGCGCGCCACGCACTTCGGAAACCTGGTCGTCAGCGCCGGTCCAATTGGGCGGACGGAGCGAGATGGATGCCTCCGTCAATTCGGCGTAGGGGTCATAACCCACCAGCCAGAGAAGGCTGGGCGCCCAGCGGCGAATGCTTGCCGACGCGTACTGCGGCGCGCGCTGCTGATCGTGCGGAACGCCGGCGATCGTGCCGATGGAGAAGAATGAGAGCACCACGAAAAGTGCAAACAGAACGCTGGCGGGCTTGAGACGTTTCAAGCGAGCCAGCGCGGGACTTTCCGGTTTCTCTTGCGCGACCCAGCGTTCGGCGGGTCGGCCCGTGCTGGTGGTGCAATAAATGGCCGCGGCGACCGCGATCAGAATCAGCGCCTCCTGCAAAATCGTGCCGTGCATTTCCTGCAGGGTGAGATAACGCGCCCAGAAAAAGAGCAGCACGAGCGGTACAGTCCAATAAGCGAGCAGGACCGACAGGCTTTTTTCGATCAGGCGCGTGGAAGGAGCGTCTGGATTCATCCAGCGGAAATGCGTACGCAGCAGGCCGGTGATGATGCGCGGAGCTCTCTGACCGAGCACGCGGCCATCAGGAAAAACGGCCGGGAGTTCGAGAACGGTATCCCACACTCGCTGCAGGTTATAGAGAAACCAGAGATAGATCGCGAGCAGAGCAGCGGGAGCGATGAGATAAATTTCGTCCGTGGGCGCAGCAGCGGCGGCGGCGGAGGAATGCAAGTACGGAATGATGGCGGAATCGCTGAGCAGTTGGATGTCTTTTGTTTTCCAGATGGTGAGGCAGGAGAGCAGGCTGACGGCGAAAGTAGTGGCGAACAGGCGCGCGGCGGTGACGGACGTGCGTTGAAAATCCGCGAGAGCATTAAATTCCAAAATTGTGGCGGGCAGGGATGCTTCGTGAAGATTAGCGCCGGCGAGTTGACGTGGCAACAGGCCCATGGCGGATTCTAGCGAAGCGCCCTCCAGATTCGCGCCTTCCAAATTCGCGCCGACCAGGCAAGCCTCCTGAAGATTGGCGCGCACCAGGCAGGCATCGCGCAGATCGGCGAGCAGCATATCGACAGATTTCAGGTTCGCGTCCTGCAAATCCGCGTAGCGCAAGCCGACGCCGATCAGCTCGCGGTCTGCGAGCTGGGCGTTTCGCAGATCGGCTTTGCCGCCGGTGGCGGCGTGGGAATCGAGCCACTCTTTGTGATTGGCGAGGGCTTCTTCGAGTTCCCATTCGGCGCTCGCGATTTTGGGCGGCTCTGGCGTCGACTCGGCGGGCATGAGTTCGGCAGCCATCATTTCCGAGCCCGGGGCGACGTCTTTCTCGGGTTCGGTCAGAGTTGGTCCGATTGGGCCGGCGTCTACGCGGGCTTGCGCGATGGTGTGCGGGCTGGTGTCCGTGTTGGCGAGCGGGGTCGCCTCTGCTTGTGCTTGCGGGCCGGTTTCCGCAATGACGTCCGGGCTTACCTCCGGGCTTACTTCCGCGTTGGAGCTCAGGTCGGGCAGCGGATCGGCAATGTGCGCGTAGGCGGGTGGGGCTGGGGGCGCATACGGTGCTGCGGTTTGCGCGGACGGCTCGTCGAGAAGGAAATTCTTGACCAGAAAATCCTGCAGCACGGCTGCTTCGTTGACTACGGGGGCTGCAGTCTCAGAAGCTGGCGCCGCGGCAGTGCCGTCGGAAGATTTCTGCGGCGCCAGCTTCAGGTCCGCGGACACGTCGGGCGGAGGGTTGAGAACCGCTGTCTTGCCGGCGTGAAAAATGGATTTGAAAATAGACCCCATCGGATAAACCACGTCCCCCGAAAAGTGAACCCGAGCTACGGCGCAACTGCGGGAGCTAGCCCCTGGCGCGCAGTCACTATTTTAGTCTGAATTCAAGGTCGGCAGAGAATATGGTAGCGCGAGCGTTTCCCAAAACATGCCTGTCCGATAGTGCAAGAGCGGTACAGCTGACCTCGGGTTCTTGTGGACAACCTCATGCGGGGTGCGGCGTGGCTGGACCGAAGGCTTCAAAGGGCGGAGCCTGGCGCAGTCGACCGCTCGCGATCGAAGTGACGGCTGCGTGGAGGCGGTTTCCGCAGTATCCTATATGCGTCCAGATCTATAGAGCGAGTGGCGGCGGCCCGATTGCCGCTGCATCGGATTTCGGGGAGGGAACGTGGACGCCAAAGCGTCGCCGGCAGTGAAAGCGCAGACACGCACGGAATCAGACAGCATGGGGAAGATCGAAGTTCCCAGTGATCGTTATTATGGCGCGCAGACGGCGCGTTCGCTGATCCACTTCGATATTGGGCGCGAGACGATGCCGCCGGAGCTGATTCGGGCTTTCGGCGTGCTGAAAAAAGCAGCAGCGCTGGTGAACAAGGATCTGGGCAAGCTTTCGGCAGAGAAGACGAAGTGGATTGTGCAGGCGGCCGATGACGTGATCGCGGGGAAGCTGGACGAACATTTTCCATTGCACATCTGGCAGACGGGCAGCGGCACGCAGACGAACATGAACGCGAATGAAGTGATTTCGAATCGCGCAATTGAGATTGCGGGAGGCGTGCTGGGGAGCAAGAAACCGATCCATCCGAACGACGACGTGAACATGTCGCAATCGTCGAATGATACGTTTCCGGCGGCGATGCACATTGCGGCTGCGACGCGCGTGGAGGAGGCGTTGATTCCGGCGGTGGAGCGGTTGCGCGATGCGCTGGCTACCAAGGCGGGCGTATTCGCGGACGTGGTGAAGATTGGGCGCACGCATTTGATGGATGCGACGCCGCTGACGGTGGGACAGGAAATGTCCGGGTGGGTGAGCCAGCTGGATCGCGACGTGGAGCGGCTGCGCATGGTGCTGCCGGGCTTGTACGATTTGGCGATTGGTGGCACGGCGGTGGGCACGGGATTGAATGCGCATCCCGAGTTCGCGGAGCGCGCGGCCCGGAAAATTTCTGAATTGACGGGAATGCCGTTCGCTTCGCACCCCAATAAATTTGCAGCGCTTTCGGCGCACGACGAAATCGTGTTTGCCAGTGGCGCGCTGAAGACGCTGGCGGCTTCGCTGATGAAGATTGCGAATGACGTGCGCTGGCTGGCTTCGGGGCCGCGCGCCGGCTTCGGCGAGCTGGTTCTGCCCGAAAATGAGCCGGGATCGTCGATCATGCCGGGGAAGGTGAATCCCACGCAGTCCGAAGCGATGACGATGGTCGCGGTGCAAGTGTTCGGCAATGATGCAGCGATCGGTTTTGCCGGGTCGCAGGGAAATTTTCAGCTGAATGTTTTCAAACCCGTGATGATCCACAACTTTTTGAACTCGGTGCGCTTGCTAGCAGACGCGTGCCGTTCGTTTGTGGACCATTGCGTGCAGGGCATGGAGCTGGACCGGGAGCGCATCGAGCAGAATGTGAAGAATTCGCTGATGCTGGTGACGGCGCTGAGCCCGAAAATTGGATATGACAAGGCCGCGGAGATCGCGCATACCGCGCATCATGAACATACCAGCCTGAAGGCAGCGGCGCTGAAGCTCGGTTATCTGACGGAGAAGGAGTTCGACGAGCTGGTGAAGCCGGAGAACATGACGCATCCGTGATGGAGCGATGGACGAGCCGGGGCAAACTTCCGCCATAAACAGATGCCAAATCCCGGTTTACGGAATACATCGCGAAAGAAAAATGTGCGGAAGGCTGACGGGTGCGGCAAACAGTTTGTGTCGACGTTAGTTCGGTCGCGCGCTCACAGGCGGAGCGCTGGCGGAAGCCGCCGGCGTCATCGTGGCAGGCGCCGCGGCATTCGAGGCAACTTCCTTCACCACTTGCGCGGCCAGCTTCTTGCTCACCGGGCACGAAGTGTCGTTGATCCGGCATTGCGCCAGCGTCAAGGTGCAGCCGCAGTCGCAGGTCTCCGAATTCATGCGTTTCAACGCGGCTTTTTTCTGTTCGGCATTCAGGCCGGTAAAATCCACATTGGGCAGCTCCGTTGCCAGAACCGCATTCTTCAAAAATATCTGCCCCGTATCCTCAAAAGTTTCGATCGTCGCATCCACCGGCAATCCCAACAACAGACGCACCTCGGCTTCATACAGCGCGTTGGAAAACAGTCCTTCATGTTTCTGCACCACGTTGCCGTCCGGATTCACCACAAACAGTGTTGGTAACGCCGCCACGCCGCCGTATTCCGCCACGATCGCGCGGTCGGCCATCACAATCGGGTAATTGATTCCAGCCTGCTTGGCGAACTTCTTCACTTCGGCCGGATCGCCGTCGTCCACAGACACGCCCACAACCTGCAGACGGTCCTT
>DATNLN010000264.1:0-5614 GCA_035602855.1 Candidatus Acidiferrales bacterium | reverse complement strand
TAAAACATTTCTCCGCGCTAGCCGGCGGCGTCGCGCTCGGCATCATGGTCATCCCCATCACCGTACGCAGCACCGAAGAATTTCTGCGCGCCGTCCCCGGCAATATGCGCGAAGCCGCCATGGCCCTGGGCGCCAGCAGATGGAAAACGATCGCCACCGTCGTGTTACCTGCAGCCAGCGGCGGCATTCTCACCGGCATGCTGCTAGCGCTCGCGCGCGTCGCCGGCGAGACCGCCCCGCTGCTTTTCACGGCCTTCGGCAATCGCTTTTGGAGTCAAGGCTGGGGCCAGCCCATCGCTTCACTCCCGGTTATGATTTACACCTACGCTGTTGCACCGTACGATGATTGGCATAGGCAGGCGTGGGCTGCGGGTTTGGTCTTGTTAGGTCTGGTTTTGGTCTCGAATCTGGGCGCCCGCTTCATCCTGGCGCGCAGCAAAGCGATTTAGCGGCAATTGCAGCAACGAAGGAAAAAATTGTGAGTGGAGCACCTCAACCCGCGCCTTCAGTCCGCGCCTTCAGAGATCCGGTGCCTATGGAAAAAACTACGTCACCAACGATCGAGCAAAAACTGCGTTTGACGATTTCCAATCTGAATTTTTATTACGGTGCGAAGCAGGCCGTCTTCGACCTGAATCTGAAAATTCCTACCAACCGCGTCACCGCTCTGATCGGTCCTTCCGGTTGCGGCAAATCCACATTTCTACGCACTCTGAACCGCATGAACGAAACCATTCGTAATACGCGCGTCGAAGGCGAAGTCCTGCTGGACGGGCAGGACATTCACGCGCTCGACGTAGTCGGCCTGCGCCGCCGCGTAGGCATGGTCTTTCAACGCCCGAATCCTTTTCCAAAATCAATTTATGACAACGTCGCCTACGGCCTGCGCATCAACGGCTACAAAGGCCGCCTCGACGATCTGGTCGAGCACAGTCTGCGCCGCGCCGCGCTCTGGGACGAAGTGAAGGACTACCTGAAAAAATCCGCCTTCGCCCTTTCCGGCGGGCAGCAGCAGCGCTTATGCATCGCCCGCGCTCTCGCCGTGGATCCCGAAGTCCTGCTGCTCGATGAGCCCTGCTCGGCTCTGGATCCGGTCACCACCGCAAAGATCGAAGAGCTGATGTTCCAACTAAAAGACAGCTGCACCATGGCCATCGTTACGCACAACATGCAGCAAGCCGCCCGCGCCAGCGACTTCACCGCCTTCATGCTCGACGGCCACCTGATCGAGCACAGCCAAACATCCAAACTTTTCACCACGCCCACCGACCCGCGCACAGAAGCCTATATCACCGGCCGGTTCGGTTAATCGAGCGACTTTCAAGCGGTCAGGCCACGGCGAGTTCAAAAGAACCGAGGAACCATGGAACGACATTTCGATCATGATCTCGAAGAACTAAAACAGCGCCTGCTCTGGATGGGCAGTCTCGCCGAGCGCGCCGTCCATCAGGCCGTGCACGCCGTCCTCGATGCCGAAGAACATCTGGCCGAAGTGGTGCTTTCCGAAGAAGATGCCATCAACGAAATGCAAATCGAAATTGACGAGCGCGTGCAGCGCCTGCTCGCTACCCAGCAACCCATGGCCGCGGACCTGCGCTTTCTGCTCGCCGTCTCGCGCATCAACGGCGACCTGGAACGCATCGGTGACCAGGCCGTCAACATCGCCCAATCCGCCACGCGCATCCTGCGCCACCCGCAGGTCAAGCCTTACGTGGATTTGCCGCGCATGAGCGAACTGGCCGAAGCGATGGTCCGCGACAGCCTGAACGCCTTGGTCCGCGGCGACCAGGAGCTAGCCCAAAGCGTCCTCCGCCGCGACGATCAAGTCGACCGCCTCCGCGACCAGCTCTTCCGCGAACTGCTGACCTACATGATGGAAGACAGCGCCCAGGTCTTCGCCGCCTTCGAACTCATCCTGGTCGCAAAAAATCTGGAACGCATCGGCGACCACGCGACCAACATAGCCGAAGACGTAATCTATTTCGTAGCCGGCCGCGACGTCCGCCACCCCGCCCTGGATCGCCGTTAGCAGCAGCGTGGCATGCGCATCGCGCGCGCGGACTTCTGCGCAGTCTGCGGGAACGCAGTCACGTTTCTGCAACAAACGCAATCAATAGGAAGTTAACTACGGGAAGGTTTTCAGCCAGCAAAAGGGGAAACTTCTTAAATTCGCGTCAAAGCAGTCGCCTCATCCTCCGCCAAATCCAAAATCGAATCCAGTCTCACCATTTTCAACAACATCATCACTCGCTTATTCGCCGCAAAATAAGTAGTCTTGCCCCCAGCCCGCTTCAAAGTCGTGAACGCCCGCACCAAAGCCCCAATCCCCGAACTATCCAGCTCCGTCACGCCCGCCAGATTCACCGCCACGTGCAACGATCCGGCATCAATCAGCTGTTGCACCTGATTTCGAAAAGCTTCCTCGGCGTCGCCCAGTTTCAGCGGTCCGTCCAGGTCCAAAATCGTCGCACGCCCCGCCTTGCGAATACCAATATTCACGATGCCCCTCGTTCAGCCCAGCAAAGCTAACCGAATTGCGCCTGCCAATCAAGGGGACACCACAAACTCGTTTTCCGATCGTGGCACAGCCACGCTGCTGGCTGTGCTCATTTTCTCTGCGCCCTCTGCGTTCCTTCTTTCGCGGTTCTCGAACGCGTCCCCGCATCACTCCGCTCGCAAAGCATCCACAGGATCCACCGTAGCCGCCCTCCGCGACGGCAAATAACAAGCCAAATAAGCGGTAAGCACGACTGCCAAAGTCACCGCGCCATACGTAACAGGATCCACCGGACTAACTTTAAATAATAAGGACGACATCAATCGCATCACCGCAAACGCCGCAGCGAGCCCGCACAAAATCCCCACGCCCGCCAGCCACAATCCCTGCTGCACAAACATCCCCACCAGCGCCTTCCTCTGCGCGCCCAACGCCATGCGAATCCCAATCTCCCGCGTGCGCTGCGATACTGAATACGCAATCACACCGTAAATCCCCACGATCCCCAGCAGCAGCGCCATCGCTCCGGCCACTGCCAACATCACCAGAGTAAACGAAGTCCGCGCCATGGACTGCGTATAGAAATATCCCAGCGTGTGCACGTTCGCGAGGGGAATGTTCGGATCGACAGACCAGACGGTCGCGCGTACCTCATCGAGGAAAGACTGCGACCCCGCTCGCGGGCTGCGTATCACAAACCCAACCCCGCGCCGCAGCATCTCCTTCTGCCCCTCGAACCGGTCCATCATCACCGGCCAATAGACCGAGCTACCCGACGGCTTGTCCACCCCGTCGTCATAGACGTCCCCCACCACGCCCACAATCTGGCGCCAGTCGTCCGTGCTGCCCACGCGAATTCGCTTGCCCAACGCACTGCGCGCGTCGCGCCAATATTCCTTGGCGAAACTTTCAGAAATCATCGCCACCGGAATCCTCTGGTAAGTGTCTTCCCAGGTGATATCGCGTCCGGCAATCAAAGCAGTCCCCATCGTCGCCAAAAATCCCGGCGAAACGAATTTGAATCGCCGCACCGGCGGCAGTTCTCCTTCGGCGTACGCGCGATCCTCGGCGAACAAGATGTCCATCGAGTTACGTCCGTCCATCGGAATCGCGCTCGAAAAGCTCACCGACGAAACTCCCGGAATCGCCCCCAGCTTCCCCAGCAGGTCCTGGTCCATGCGCACCAATCGTTCGCGATCGCTGTCCGGAATTTCCGTTTCCGGTACGTAGAACCGGAACGTCTGCACCGCGTCGGGTCCGGTAAATCCCGGCGGCACATGCATCAGAGCGCGAAAAGTCCGAATCATCAATCCCGAACAAATCAGCAGCACCAGCGCGAGTCCCACCTGCACCACCACCAGCACGTTGCGCGCGCGATGTTGCTGCCGGCTCTGGCTCAGCGCCCGTCCGCCCTCGCGCAGTCCCGTGTTCAAATGCGCGCCCGCATATTTGAAAATCGGAATCGAACCAAACAGCAAGCTGGAAAACATTGCAATCGCAAACGTAAACAGCAGCACCGGCAAATCAATCCCGATCTCGTGAATCCGCGGCAATCCCGCCGGCGCCAGCGCCACCAGCACCTGCAATGCTGCAAATGCCAGCGCCAATCCCAGCAAGCTCCCGAGCAACCCAAGAACTACGCTCTCCAGCATCAATTCCAGCGCGATCCGTCCCCAGCCCGCTCCCAGCGCCGCCCGAATCGCCAGTTCCTGCCTTCTGCCATCCACGCGCACCAGCAGCAAATTCGCCACGTTCGCGCAAGCAATCAGCAGCACCATGGCGATCGACCCCATCAAAACCCATAACACTTTTCCAATGTCTCCGACCACGTCCTGTTTCAGCGGCCGCAAGTTCGGCGCCATCTGCGTCTTCTCAAACAAGGCGACGCTGAATCCTTCCGGCGCCGGAAAACTCCGATTCGCAATCGGCAACATCCGCGCCACGTCCGCGCTCGCCTGCGCCATCGTCACTCCCGGTTTCAGCCGGGCCATCGCCTGGTAGCTGAAATTCCCCAGTTTTATCTTGCTGCGATCCCACTTGAACGGCACTACCAGCGAAGCATCCTCATAATCCAAAAAGTGAAATCCCTGCGGCAACACCCCAATAATTTCGCGCGGCTTTCCATCCACCGTGATCGACCTCCCAATCACGGAGGTAGCCCCGCCAAATTTCTGCCGCCAGTATCCGTATGAAAGCAGCACCGTATCCGGCGCGCTCGGTGAATCGTCCTCGCGCGTGAACAAACGCCCCAGGGCCGGCTTCACTCCCAGCATCGGCAAGGTCCCATCGGAAACGTCCAGTCCGCGCACCTGCTCGGGTTCCCCCGCGCCCGTCACGCTCAGCGAATCTCCGTCGTACACCCCAATGTCCTGGAACGTAGTGCTCTGTTCGCGATCAATAAAATAAATAGAAGGCGACATATTAAGGTTCGTTATCCCCACTCCTGGCGCCTGGTACCACACTCCAATCAACTGCTCCGGATGCGGGTAAGGCAAAGGCTTCAGCAACACTCCCTCGAGCACGCTGAATATCACTGTGTTTGCGCCGACACCCACTCCGAGCGTGATCAGCGTAATCATGGTAAACAGCGGCGCGCGCCCCAGCCGCCGCAAGACCTGCCTCAGTTGATCGCTGAACGTCGCCATGTCCTAAACCTCGCCCCGAGCGCACACCGTTCGGAATCGGGACAACCCCACACCCAGCCCGAAGTCCCGCGCGTTTGCGGCGTGCACTACTTGGTACGATGCCTCGCCGCGAAATGTTTCCTCCCGTCGCACAATCGCAAGCTGAGCGCGCTCTCGCGACTCATCACGTGCGACTCGTCCGGAATTGTCAGCTTGAGGAGTTTCAGAATCTGGCCAAGGTGTTAGTACACAGGAACTTAGGAACGGAAAGTCGCTATTTCGATTTCATTCCCGCTTGCGAATTCCGGAGCGGCGTGGCAAGGTCGCTCATCGGTTGCGGCTAGCCCATCGTCACTTCCTTGACGTCCACTCACCCGATTTGCTAGGCTGCGCGCATTCACTTCGGTCGTCGGCGTGGGTGACGCCCGCCGCCAGCAGGTGAATGTCCCCCTTCCCCTGGGAGAACCATGGAAACATTTTCCGCGCTCTTTGA
>DATNLN010000262.1:0-2304 GCA_035602855.1 Candidatus Acidiferrales bacterium | reverse complement strand
CGGTCCAGTTCGTCGGCGATATCGAACATCGTCCAGCCTTCGGGAATGGTGACGGTGTGAACGAAAATTTTGCCCAGGGCGAGCTGCCAGAAAACTTCGCGCGAGGTGACCGGATGGTCGAAATAATATTCGCCAGCTTCCATCGGCGTGCGGATGTGCCAGAAGCTGAACAGGGCGAAGGCCAGGCGGTCGCGGATCACGTCGTTCTGGCGAAGGATTCCGGCAATGGACCAGCGCGATTTGCCGTGAGGGATATCCACGAAAACTTTTTCGGGGCGGTGGCCGCGATAGGGACGGCTGATCTGCGAATCGAGCCAACCGGCGCCTGCGCCGATTGCAGCGATCACCAGAAGAGCCAGTAGGCCGAGCCGTCGCATCGCCGGTTATCCCTTCTCGCCCGCAGCTGGGTGCAGGCGGCCACGATTGCGTTCCAGGTACTCGCGCAGGAAGATGGCGGCGGCTACGTCGTCAAGCGACGCTTGCTTGCGACGATGGGAGGATCCGGATTGGGCAATCATCTGGGCCGCTTCCCAACTGCTGAGCCGCTCGTCCACCAGATGCACTTCGATTCCCAGCTCCTTGCGCAGGCGCGCGGCAAAACGCGCGGCTTCGTCCGCCATTTCACCCGCCTCGCCGCTGATGTGCAGCGGGTGGCCCACGAGGATACGCGCGACGCCCTGCTTTCTGCAAATATCGCGGAGGCGGCGGAGGTCTTCGCGGCGATTGGTACGCTTCATGACCGCGAGCGGCTGCGCCGTAAGCTGCAATTCGTCGGAGAGAGCCAGGCCGATTCGCTTGCGGCCGTAGTCAATCGCCAGAACGCGACAAGGCCTGGACTGCGGCGAGGCGGGGGAGCTATCGCGGACAATGGAACGCAGGCTGGCAGTCATATCCTTCCGCCTAGTATACGCGATGCCTAGCGCAGCATGCACACTTCGCAAGCGGCTGAAGCGCAAGGAAGTTGCGTTTTCCTCTGCTATGGCGTATCAGCTTGCGGATTGCGAAAATAACCGATTCGGCAAAGGTGAAACAAAAATGGGTGCAGCAACACGGGGACGGACACCTGCCCGAGGTGTATATGAGTGGCGGGCAGGGGGCGCGTTGCCGATGATCGATGTGTTGAAGGCGGCAGGCCGGAGCAAATAAGAGGCCGGAAGGTTATGGCTTGGGCTCGCGACCGCGGACGCCTTTTTCCCAGAGCGGCCAAAAGCCGGCTTCCTGCATTTCTTTGTCGAGCCCGGTATCGTGCAGAAGTTGCTCGATTTCGGCGCGGGACTGGCGCGGACCGATGCGCTGATCGGCTTCGGCCAGGGCGAATGCGGTGACCGCGGCGATTCCGGCGTGGCGCTTCAGCTCGGCGATCTCCACTTTGTCGAAAGTGTCTGAAGCCGCGTGATAGTTGAGCATGTAATTCGCAGGGTCCTGATTGGCGACGAGCGTGGGGACCCCTTCGAGCAGGAAATCGAAATTGTCGGTATCCATTCCTGCGTCCATGGTGAAATCTTTGACGCCGAGAGGGGTTATGGGCTCGAGCGCGGCGCGAACGGGGGCGAGGACATCTTTGCGTCCGCCCAGCGCATAGCCGCTAACTTTGCCGTTTCCTGAATCGTAGATGATGGCGGCGATCATGTTGTCGAGTTCGGCGCGGTGCGAGTGGGCGTAGGCGGCTGAGCCAAGCAGGCCTTGTTCTTCGCCGGTGAAAAGGATGAAGCGGATGGAGCGGCGCGGGATGACGCCGGAGGCATGAATTACACGGGCGGCGTCGATCACCATAGCCACATTGCACCCGTTATCGAGCGCTCCGGTGCCGAGGTCCCAGGAATCGAGGTGGCCACCGAGGACGACGAATTCATCCGGCTTTTCGCGGCCGAGAATTTCGGCGACGACGTTTTCAGAATCCACAGGACCGGCGAGGCGATTCGGCATTTCGAAATGCACGTGGACTTTTTGTCCGGCTGCCAGGAAACGCGCTATGCGTTCGGCGTCCTCGCGGGCCACGACAGCTTGCGGCAATTTTTCTACTTCGCCATTGACGGCCAGCGTGTGGCGATAGAGAAGCAAGTTGGGGCGTGAGGACATCCACAGAACGGCGGCGGCGCCGGCTTTCAGTGCGCGATCAAGGATGGCGGGACCGACGGTATATTCGTTCGAGAGATCGTCCCAGGTGACGAGGAAATTCGAATGAATGAGCACGATCGCGTCTTTCGCGGCCGCCCCGGCTTTCGCGAAGCCGGCATCGTCGCCCATGCCGGCGTCCACGACGTCGGCGGTGACGCCGCCTTCGGCAGTGGGGGGCGACCAGCC
>DATNLN010000189.1:0-24952 GCA_035602855.1 Candidatus Acidiferrales bacterium | reverse complement strand
CTTGGTCTGCTTCCGAGTCATCGGGATTAGCAGCGACTGTAGTGGTGTTGGAGTTCCCACGAACCGCTTCCCATTACCCGCCAATCCTTGCCCCAAAGCAGTGATCGCGGACCGATCGGGTGCCTGTCAGCAGGCTCGCACAAACGTTGACGAAAAAACCGGGATCAGAATTTATTGAAGCCCTCGTAGAGAAACACACCGAAAGCGACGAGCAGAAGGACGATCGAAAGAATCATGAGGAGCTTGATGGGCCTGGAGAGTTTCTCAATGCGGGCGACGATTTCGCGCTGCTCGTTGGCCATGGAATCGCCAGCGCGATCCAGAAAGATTTGATCGTCTTCACGAATTTCCAGAGTGCCGCGGTAGGCGAGAAGGCCGACCAGAACGGCGGTAACCGCTCCCCAAAGCACCAAAACGCCCAAAAGTGCGCCGTGAATCGCTTCCATGGGTGCCTCCCGCCTGCTGGCCGTGAACAGTGCCCGAGTGCAGACGGCCGTGCAGGCCCGAGTTCTTAGCTGGATTGGGGGGATTATGCACCCCGAACGGCGGTGGTTTCAAGCAGGAACGCGGTCGTCTGGGAACTGGATGCCCCAGAACTTGCGGGCGGGGTAAAGCATCTCCAGGCCGAGTTCGAAGACGCCGGGATCTTTGCTGTGGCCAACGCGGATGACACGAAATTCCTGCGTTTCCTGAGAAATGGCGTTGAGAAGTTCGATGCGCGAGCCGAGGCCGGGTTCGAGCGACGCGCGGACCAATGCGCCACAGCGGCTGACGGCGATGGCTTCGCCGAGGGTTACCAGGGGTTCGCCGTCCATGCCGTTGCTGAAAAGTTGCACCGGGATGCGAATGAAAACGCGCGACGAGCGGCGGCGCTCCAGCATCGCGCGGGTGGTAGCCATGATTTCGTCTCCTGTTCGCCGCGAGACCAGCGATCCAATGTAGTGCGAACGTTGGGGTGGGTCAAGAGTTCCTGATCGTGGTGTGCTGCGTTGACAAACCGCGGGGCAGGCGTCAATATGGTTGCGCCTCGTAGTTTTGTTTTGCCACACACCAGAATGGCCCGAGTGGCGGAATTGGCAGACGCGCTAGCTTCAGGAGCTAGTTCTCGCAAGGGAGTGGAGGTTCGAGTCCTCTCTCGGGCACCATACATTCTTAATAACTTACGCCGAATCCCACGATCCGCAAGTTGACGCGTGATCTTGGCTGGTGGCAGTTCTGGTGGCAGTTGGTTTGTGGCTTCCTGACTGCTCAACCAATCGTTCGACTGCATTACGCAGGTGATCTTCGGCGAGGTGGGAGTAACGCAACGTCGTTTCAATTCTCTTTTAACGGTTTGGTCAGGCCGCCTTCAGCGAAAGCGCGGCGCCTTGTTCCCAGTCATGGAGCATTCGATTGCCGATTTCCTCGAACTCCTGGTGACTTTTAATGTAGGCGCGAAGTTCCTGGGAGGTGTCCGCAATCGCGGCGTCGATGCGTTCGAGTATTTTCCTGACACGGGCAGGGGACGCTCCCATGCGCGTCTCGCCCAGGCGTTGCAGCTCCTTGGCGCTCGCCCATTTCGTCGTACCGTGGAGGGTAAGCGCCATGCTGTCCTTTGGCAGATAGACGGAGGTGGTCACGAGATCATAGACGGGCGCAAGCCTCGCTTCGCCCTGTACGTCGTCATAAACAATCCCGAAATTCTTCAGATGCGCGTCGCCATTGCGGAGCGCGCAATTAAGGGCAATCAGGGTGAAGAGCTTTTCCATGTCCTCATTGACATGCGTGGAGTTTGCGAACTGCCCGAATCGCTTCATGACCGAAGTCTCGTAGCTGCCGCGATATTTTTCATCGGTCCTGCGGCCATTCAGCACGCAGAAATCCTCAAATCCGCGGTATGTCCCGTCCACGCGCAGTTCGAAACGGTCGATGACCAGCGCCATGGCGTCCTCCGCCAGGCGGTACGGGGGCACGCCGAGTCCGCAGTTGCGCGCTACCGTAAGGCAGAAATACTCATTGGCGGCCAGCTGCGGAGATTCGTTGGGCTCCCACAGCTTCACGATGTGGGTCGCGCCCTTGTAGCATTGCGAGAGGCGGTGTCCCGTATGCTCCGTCTCGGTGAACACCTTTTCGTCGCGCACGAGGATTTTGGGCTGTACGCCGCTGATCCCGGAGAAGGGCGCAAATTTTTCAAGCAGGTGGCGGAGCAGGTCGCCGCCGCGCCTGCGTTCCAGGATTTCGTCCACTGACTGGAAGGGCACGTCCTCGTGCAGCTGCTCCTTGTCTCCGGTGTAGCGGATGCGGCCGACCTGCGAGCGGCCGATAATGGACAGCAGGTCGAATTCATCGAAGGTGCCGGTGGCTTTCGCGAATGCCAGGCGGAGGCGCTCGCGCAAGACGCCTTCGGGCAGGTTCATCTCGAAAATCGGAAGCAGGCCGAAGGGCACGCTCCAGGACTCCAGCCTGATCGGCATCGTGACGGACGCCGCGCGCGCGCGTGCCGCGGTCGGCAGATAGGCGAACGTGCTGCCGCGCTCGCCATGGCGATCGAGCAGTCCCGCCTCAGCGGCGTCGGTCCAGACTTTGATCATCGCGATCCTCTTTGAGGAGTTCGTCCAGGGTGGGACGGTGCGAGCTCGCCGCCTGCAGCGTCAGCTCAAGTCCGAGAGCGGCAAGCAGCTTGGTGAGCTTCGAGAAACCCAGTTCGCCGGCGCGTCCGTTTTCAAGTGCCTCAAGCGTGGCGCGGCTGATTCCCGCCTTGCGCGCAAGCGCCGCCTGGCTTAGCTTGAGTTTCTTGCGGCTCTCGGCGATCCGTTGCCCTATAAGTGTTAGATCCAGCATCTGCCTAATATATTAGGCATTATTGGCTTTGGCAAGTCTCTTGCCTAGTATATTAGGCAATAATGCGAACTTGCGCGGGGGGTCCAAAGAGCAACTGGGCTCAAATTCGCGATGGCCCGTGCGGCTTAGCCATGCTGGGAAAGTTGCAGATCGTCCACGGCTTTAGGATTACCGTCACCGCTTTCCCGGCTGCGAAGCCAGCTCTCGACCCTGATTTTCAAGATCAACATGCGTGAGCTGTGGATCAAAGGGCGCGACAGAGACACATAGGCCGCAAACGGCCGAGGCCCCTAATTCTCCAGGCGCTTCATGAACCCGTCGGTCGGAGGATCGCCGTGTAATTGTTGCTGGCTTTCTCCCTTCCGACACGTTGCAATTCCTTCAAGCGAACCTACATTCAGAGATCATGCTCGGCCTCGGCAGAATCACCGGGCGGAGGAGCTGATTGGCCTTTCCTGGCGTTCAACTCGGCTTGAGCTTTCACTACGGTCCGGCGGGCATAGTCCTGCGGGTCATGCTTGTCCTGAGAGCGAAAGTCGGCGATATTCTGGATTACTTGCTCGGGATCGACGCCTCGCGCCAGGGTCCGTTTGGCGTACGCCCAATCGTGCTCTGATTGGCTCAACGCACGCGCGCCTGAGGAGGATTCTCTCGGGGATGAGCTGCGCAGGAACTGACGAGGCGAGTCTAAAGAATCGGTTCGTAGATTGAAATCGAAGAGATGACACGTGCGATCGGAATGCTGTTCTGCTTGGACGATGAATTCCGAGTCGTATTTTCTATTTGCGAATCCCGGAAGTCGGAGCACTCGAGTGGAATCTGTGGACGCCGGGTCACCGCCAAATCTGCGAGCGATTGCCCTTAGCATTGGTTCGGCCTGCTCGCTTGTGACGTCCTCAACCTTCCAGACCACCTGAAACTTTCCCGGCGATGTGTTGAGTACGTAGTTCGGCGATGGCACCAGATCCGATTGTTCGATCGCGGCAAGCGACGCGTCCCCATCATTATCGAAGTCCGCATAGAGGTGCCGAATCGTACGGATATCCTCTTTTGTCCGGGTATGCGCCTGCGGTTTCAGGGGATTCATGCCTACATAAATGTCGCAGGATTCCCGGTGGTTCTTTAAGCGCAGCCAATCCTGGAAGGTTGGCTCTATGATCTCGGCGGCTGAGGCGATGCGCTGAATTGTTTCGCGGCGCTTTGGGTTCCGAACCAGAATCGCCAGACGATCGGAGGGATCAAAGCTCGCGCGCAGATACTCCGCTGCGCTGATTTTCTTCGGTTTCGATTGCTCGCCTACCACGCTCTGGCCTCCCGTCTTTGATACACCGCGCAGTAATCAAAGAGATCGACATCCGGATCGTAGCTGTTGATTTCAACGACTTCGGAAATGAATCTGCGTCCGGGCCGGCGTTCGACATGGACCACGACGTTCAGTGAATCGGCAATATTCGTCTTGACGGCGCGATAAGGTAGCTCGATTCCGCTCTGTAGCACGCAGCTCGTAAATCGAGCAAGACCCTGCTTGGCAGAGTTCGCGTGAATGCTGGACAGAGTGCCCGAGTGGCCCGTGTTCAAGAGTTGCAGCAGATCGAAAGCCTCGCCGCCGCGAATCTCCCCAAGCAGGATGCGGTCCGGGCGATGACGCAAGGAAGCTTTCAGCAAGTCGCGTATCCCCACGGTGGGAAAGTCCTTCTGTGCTTGGCGCGCTTCGAACCGAACCAGATTGGCATGCGGCATCTGGATTTCAGCAGTGTCTTCAATCAACAGAATCCGCTCGTCGCCCGGTATGAACCGGCCCAGCGCATTGATGAGCGTGGTCTTACCCGAACTCGTACCCCCGCTGATGAGAATATTCTTCCGCGCGAGAACGTAATCTTCGAGGCGGTTCGCAAGAGTCTGATCCAGTGCTCCGGCGCGCACCAGATCCTGCACGTCGAGATGACGGGAATGGAACTTGCGAATCGTCAGCACCACGCCGTCCAGACTACAGGGCGGTATGACGGCGGCCACCCGGCTTCCATCAGGAAGTCTCGAGTCGAGAATGGGCTTCGATTCCGAGATGTCATCGCCCAGGCGGCGGGCGATATTTTTCACTGCAACCATCAGCGCTTTTTCGCCAAGGCAGACACCCTGCACTTGTTCGAGGAATCCCCGCTTTTCGATGAAGATGTCGCATGCGCCGTTCACCATCACTTCGCTGATGGAATCATCGAGGAGCAGATGCTCGATGGGCTTCAGGAACGGTAGGATGGTCTCGAATCCATTCATCAGAGTCTCCCTTGAGCGAGCTGCTCGAAATAAGAGGTGTTGACGTCGTTGAAATACGGCTTCAGGTAACACAGCGTCGGGGGCATGGGATTGAAACCGTCATAGGCGATTACGACAGACTGTGCATTCTTGAGTTCGGTGAAAGTCTTGGTATCAAAACGCAAATCGGAGTGTGGGTAGTAGCTCTTCGATGCGGTGATGTTCGCTTTGTGGGAAATCGCCTTGCCCGTGAGCAGACTGATGCTGGCATCGTGTCCACTTTCAGACAGGTTATAACTGACCTTGAGCTGATCCTCGCGCCCGCACAGCTCGCTGGCTGTTTTCGCCGAGAAATCATCGGAAAGAGCGAGGAAAATCTTGGTGCGAAATGTCTGCAGAAGCGTGCGCCAGCTGTCGCCCGGCACTGCGGATTTCAGAGAACTGATGCTCTGGGTGGCGACGATCGCGATGCACTTGGGCTGTCGCGAGAGGCTGAAAAACTTTTCGTCCCCGGTGGGTTCATTCTCGCCGACGGTGACGAAGTGCTGGTATTCGTCACAAAGGAACAGGGTCTGGCGGAAGTATTGCTCCGGATGCGCCTCGATCCTGGGGATGCGATTGACAACGGCTCGTTGAAAATCAAGCTTCATCATCACGCCCAGGGCTCTGGCAAGCCCCGGGTTCATGGCTACCGGGAAGTTCAGGGCGCAGACTTTGCCGCTTTCAATGAGCCAGGCGAAGGAGGGAAGCGGCGTCCCATAGCGGTGATCGGCATTCGCCAAGCGATCGTAGCATTCCGGTGGCGGGCAGAAGGCGCGTTTGACGCTGGGGTTGTCGTCAAACAAGGAAAGAAAAACCGAGATGCCCTCGACAATGGATGTTCGGAGCTTTGGTTCGATGCGTCGCCAGTCGTTGTAGAACCAGCGTTTGACTGCTTGTAATTGCTCCTGACGCTCGAGATCGCTCGGGTCGCAACCCGCTTCACTCCAACACTGGAATTCAATCGCTCCGGACTCAAGAAAGCGCCGCACGCCGGGTGTTTCCCTGGCACGGTACATTCCGGTATCTTCGTCAAAGAGGAAATCAAAAAGTTTCAGGTCCGCAACGTGAGTCCGGAAGTCGTTCGGCGAGACCAGGACGAAACAGCGATCTTCCAGGCGGCGTTCCGCGTCATGGATCTTGCCCTCGAGGACTTCGGATGCGATGGCGCATTCGTAGACGTCGAACAGGGTGACATAGTCATAGGCGATCTTGTGCAGCAGGATGATGAACTTGACCAGATTCGTGTAGGCCTGCTGCCAGAATGGTTCCCTTCCCTTTCCAAACAGGTTGTTCAGCAGCGAAGCGATACCGTAGGCCAGTGCATAGGCGTCGAGATCGTTGTGAAGAGGATTGTAACGGTACTCGGATTGGAGGCTGATTTCGACATAGTCGCCCGCGCGTCCGCTCCGTTCGAGAATGCCTTTCACCTTGCGGCAGAAGTCCCCTTTCACCTCCAGAACAAGTCCGCCGATCTTGCGCTCCTGGTTTGCCGCCTGATAGGCAAGAATTTGCTCCGCAAACGGGTACATGCAGCAACTTGTCTTTCCACTGCCGATTGCGCCGAAGACAGCGATGCCTGTGAATAGCCCGCGCTCGGGAACCGTGAGCCAGTGGGGAGACTCGGCGGGGCCCGGAGTGCGGGCGTTGTGGACTTCGCCAACCACCAAGAACAACTTCTCACGCGCGGGCGGGTCGATATAAGCGGGCAGCCGTCCGGGCCGAGTCTTTTGCGGAATCTTCAGTGCAAAAATGTAGATTCCGGTGAGCAAGATCGAGTAAACGATGAACGGCGTGGTGTAGAGAAAAACGAAGTAGCAATACCGGAGTCCGAGAAACAGGGGTCGAGCGCGCAGAAAGAGGAGTTCGATGAGGAAATTGTCTGCGGGAAACGGCATCCGGAAATACAGAATGATCCCGGTCGTTGCAGCCAACACGCAGGCAATCAAATTCTTGGAATGGATCAGGCGCTGCATCATGTCATTCGGCTCTTTGTAGTCATCTGGCGTTGGACTCGTCCGTATCGATCAGATGGGTAGCGAATCGAATGTTACGTCGCGCAACACTTTCCCCGTTCTGCAGTCCGAGTCCTTCTTCGGTCCGCTTACTCGCGGCCCAGCTGTCATAGAGATGTTCAATGTCCTGATTCTTGAAACGGAGATTGGACCGTTCCAGCCATTCGACATCCTCATTCGAGAGTTTTCCGTACTGCTTTGCGTCCCAGGCCGCCCGCAACCGGAAATAGCGGATCAGTTCCAGCGAGTCGTTCCGCTGAAGGGACATTGTCACCACAGAGGTGAAGCACTGTTCCGCTTGCTTGAAATGGGCGGAAGAATTCGAGATATAGAGGAAGCAAAAATCGCCGAGGTGACGGAAGAGCGGTGTATAGGCGCGAAGGTGGTTTCGAAAGCCCGCCAGCCTTGCTTTTCCCGGGTCCACGTACGACAAGGTGAGAACGGGCGTGCAGGGACTCTGTGCGGAATCGAGAAAAAGCGGAAAACTGTCCACGAAATAGCGCACGGTCGGTTCGGCAGCAGAGACTCCGTCATAGGACTTCGCCGGCAGGACCGTCCGCGGGACGCTGATCTCTTGACAGAAATAGTTCAGTTTCTCCTGCTCGGTTTCCAGGTACTGATGCTCCTGGTGGGCCAGGATGAAATCCAGAAGGATCAAGCGAGTGCGGATGAACTCGGTCGAGTGGCGGCGCCGGTTGCGGAGATTTTCGCGGTCGATCTGCCGGTAGAGCGTTTTCGAACACAAATGATACGCGCCGCCCACGTTCAGGTATTCACGCCATGTCGCGTGGCCGCGGCTCTCAAGCTTGTCGGTAAAGAGGTGCGAGCGTTTGCCCGGGCCCGTCTGGGTGAAGGCGATGAACTGTCGCGGCAGGAAATACCCGGAATAAGTGGCCACCAGGTACAGGAACCCTGCCTCCGCACTCGTATAGCCCAAGCCCTCCAGGGCACTCAGGTGGTGAGTCGCGATTTTCATAGGGAAAGAATGTCCGCGGTGAGTTCGTGCCGATCGAGCGCGCGACGCAGACGGTCCGTCTCGCCATGTGGTGTATAGAGCGAGAATCCGGCACGCGCCTTTTCTGCTATCTGACGCGGCCGGTAATGTTCGGTGACCAGCTCCAGATTGACTCGGGCCATTTCTCCCTGACAGTCTTCATACTCGATGCTCAGATCCGGAAGCGGGATCTTATTGCACACGACGCGCAGTCCGTTGCGCGCGGCAATTTCGGCTTGCGCTTGGACTCCCAAGTTCGCGAGGTCACGAATGATTTTCCTCTTCAGCTCGTAGCCCAGGATGACGCGCAGATTGCGCCCTCCCTTGGCCTCAATGCGGGGAGCTTCCTTCTGATAGAGGCGGTAGAGATCGGCGTCGTGATTTGCTTCTCGAGGATTGACGAAGTCGTGATAGACCTCTTGGGTCGCGGGCAGATGCCGGGTCGCGCGCAGCAAGCGGTGTCCTTTGGGGGTCAATGTCAAAAGTTCGCGCGGGCTGGCCTCCGATCCCTCGAACGTGCGCTGGCGCACGAGCCCTTTGCGGATAAGACGTTGGCGGTCTTGGTCGAATTGATGCCGACGGCCGTGATAGGCGTGTTGCGCGAGGTCTTCCAGGGCAATGACGCGGAATTTCCCGAGTTCTGCGATCGTCTGAATCTCCGATTCGCGTAGGCGATAGCCGCGATCCCGGTCATAAAAGGCAGCACGGCCACGCGTGGACTGGATTGGACGTGGTGGCTGCAGCGATCGTTCTGTGTTGCGCTCTTGCTCGGGCGAACCGACCTGCTTTCGGTTCACTTCGAGCGGAACCGATTCGCTTTCAAGCAGGCAGTCCTCGCGGACAGAGAATTCGTTTGGAACCTCTTCCGAGTCGCGTGGTGTGAAGTCGCGAGACATCTTAGTGCGGATCCTGGTTGTAAGGGGGAGCGGGCAGCGAGGACTGCCCCGTGGCAAGTTGTCTGTCCAGGTGCGAGAGCTTGCGGCCAGTGTCCTTGAGGAAAAACTTGCGCTGAATAAGATGGACGGCGGCAAACAGGTTCGTAGAGACGACGGTGAGCGCGAGCAGGATGGCCCCGCCGTACTGGTGAAGCAGGAAAGACCTGTAAGGAATTAGGAATCTCAATTCGCCCATAAGCCAAAATCCCAAGGCCAGCAGGATCGTGATCGTGATGATCAGTGTGTTGGCGATCATAGAAATCTCCTCGCCTCGCCTCGAGGTTCTGAAACGAGGTTTTCGATAACCTTTGTGCTTCTCAGGGAGTGGGCGGAAAGCGGGGTGAAAGGCAGGCCCTGCGGAAGCGCGCCGGTTGTTCTGGTGGCGCAGGTCGCTGGGAGGGGATGTGACCGCGGTGAGAAGCAGGGTCGCAGCGGCAGGCCGGCGCTCGCGCGCCGAGGCTCGCTCGACCCTGCCCTGCGTCCGACCGCGACCGGTTCGGTTTGGCTGTTGATAAAAAGACTCATTGGAACGCTTCATCTTCGCGGAAGTAGGTGATGGTGATTCCCAGCGGATTAATCGGAATCAGTTCGTTCGGCACCTGAGTCTTGAAGATGAAAACAAAATTCGCGGTGTACAGATCACGTTTCAGCTCGCTATGGTCGGCGGGCGAGTAATAGACCATATAGAAATCCACGCGCGCGCGAAACGGTGGCGTTTGCATCTCCTCGAGGGCAACTTTTTTCACCTGCACATCGATCTCTGGCGCTGCCGTATTGGTGATGAATTTCTTGATGATGTCGTCTTTGCGGTAGGCATCGAGAATGCCGTCAGCCAGCTTGCCGTCCAGAAAATAGAGCGACTTCGAGAAATCGTCCTGAATTGTGTAGCGGTTACGACGGTAGTAGAGAGCACAAAACTGCGACAAAAAATACTTGGCCTCGGCATCCTGCGGTTTGTATTCCAGGTTGTGGTAATTGATGGCTTCGGCGCGGCCCAGATCGTCGATGCGGATGACCAAGGGGCGAAAATTCTGGAAGGTACGAATCGTCTTCAAATCCACCAGCGCGAGGCCAGCCGCAACCAGCGAGACCAGACAAAGTGCAATCTTGAGATAGGTGTTCGTCACCATCGGGTCCCCGCACTGCTCAAGGTAGAGGCGCTTTGCGTCCTGGAAAGTTGCGTCCTGGTGCATCACATCACCCTGGTCAGGACCGCGGCCGGCGCTTCGAGCAGTCCCGCGGACGAACCGCCCGCCGCACCGCTGAAAATATGATTGCTAAGCGCGGGGATTTTCAGAAGCACATAGATTGCAGCGAGAAAGGTGATGAACAGAACCGGAAACCAGCCGATGAGCTGGGCGGTTGAGAGCGTGCCGGAAGGCGGCAGGCGAAGCGCGCCGAGCATCAGGTTTCCGATGACATAGACGACGGCGGCGGCGATGACCTGGTAGAAAGCATATTGGATGAAACAGCGGAACCATCCCCAAAAGAGCCACTCCATCCTGGGAACGATAAAAAACGGGACGAAGACCGGACCGACAAGCACACAAACGGCGGTGGCGATGAATCCGTAGGCGATGACTACGATCGCAATTGCCTGGGCCGCGGCGAGAAGGATGGTCACGATGACGTAAATGGCGGTTCCCAGGAAATCTCCCCAGCCGGGCGAGTCCATGCGGGATTCAAAGTCGGCAACCTGCGTCACGACCGTCTGCAGTTGTGCCTGATCGATCTGAGTCGAGAGAAATTGCGCCTCGTTCGTGACCAGGTTGTGAAAGCTGGTTCCGATGCCGGGGATGGGCGTGCTGTAGTAGTTGACCATGGCGAACCCGAAGCTGATGGTCAGAAGCAGGCCCGCGAAATGATCGAACTGGAAACCAGGCCTGCCACTGGCGGAGGAGAGCGCGGACTTAATCCCGAACCAAGCTACCAGGATTGTGGCGAAGGAGCGGAACAGGTTTTGGCCCATGGAGTCGAAGAAGCCGAGGTTCTGGGTGAGCAAATTGTTGATCGCCTGAAAGATGTACTGCAGGAAATCGGTTTGCACTGCCGTCAGCTCCTTCGACGCCGGGGCGTCTACTTCCGCATCGCTACTGCATGCGGAAATTCTGCAATGAGTCGGTGATGGTTCCGGTCACCTGCGCCATGTTTCCGGCAATGTTGGCCTGGCGATCGATGTCGGTGTTAATCGAATTGGTGGTCGAGTCGCGTTGTTGTTTGGCGAGGATGGTCTGCTGTTCCAAAAGCGAGGCCAGGAGTTTGTTTGAGTCCTGCACGGTGCGGAGGGTTAAGACACCCGCCGCATTGATTTTGTTCAGGACGGAAACTTCGCTGTTGAGATCAGAATTTCCCGAAAAGGAGTCCTCTTCCAGATTTCCGATCTGGGTTTCGATCCCCTGCGCGCTGCCACGGATCGCGCCGATCGTGGCCATGGCGTTCATGTTTGCGCCGTCGGAAAGTTCGATCGACGCATACTGCGACTGTACGCGTCCCAGTTCGGTCGGATCCATTCCCGACAACTCGTACGGGTCGTATTGCGCCAGGGGCGTGGTCGCTTTCAGATATCCCGTGTTGATGCTGGGAAGCACGCCGGTGTTGATGCCGTTAATCCACGAGACCGTGTTTCCGAAAGTGTTGAGCGAGGCGACGTTTCTCCATTGCGAGAACAGCGCGCGATAGCGGGCGGGCATGTTCTTGACGAACTGCGCCATCTGCAGGGCGAGGTTCAGCTGGCCAGTGATTTTCGCGTAGCTCTTCTGCAGTTCGAGAAGGTGTTGCTGGAGCTGATAGTAGCGAAGCAAAGCGTTCTGGTAGTTGGTTGGATCAAACACAATTCCACTACCCAGTTGCGCAGTCGCCGTTCCAACTCCTATTGCCAACGCGAGCAAGCAAATCAAAATCGGTCTTTTCATGGGACTGCTCTCCTTTTGGCCGTCACAGATCGGAAGGCACGTTGTGATTGGCGTAATCGGGCAAGGCGAGGTCGCTCGAGAGATAGACTTTGACCCGGTGACCTTCGCGGATGGTTACCGTGGGCGGAATGTTCAGGAATTTGTCGAGAATCTGCGCCGAAGACTGGGCGGTACTCTGCGCGAATCCCTGGCGCATCAGGTCCGAGCCGTTGGCGTTGAGAGCGCCAGCCGTTCCGCCTTCGGCGAAGGCGCCCAAGGCGCCGATCGCAAGCGAAACTCCGAAGATGCGCAGATAGTGGTTGTTGACCTGATCGCGCAAGCCCGTGTCGCCGATCTGGTTGAGTCCCTTGAACTGATCGAGGCCGACGGCATAACCATCGGGCATGAGCAAGCGATGGAAAAACACGGCGAGACGGGTCTGGCCGAATGTATCGACCTTTTTCGTTTCGCCGAGCAGTTTGGAGCCTGCTGGAATCAATAGGTGTTGACGGTCGTTCGAATAAACGTCGGTTGAGACCAGGCATTCGACCGGGCCGCTGAATCCCCCGTCGAGACGGTTGATCAGAACCGATTCAAGAACCGTTCCTTCAAAAAGTAGATAGGTTTTTCCCGCCGCCGCGCTCGCCGAGCCCGGCGTTGCGGCGGCAGGGTTCTTCGCGCCCTCCTTTTGATCGTGGTTTGGTTCGGCAGAATCATTTCGCAGCGGCGCAGGACCCGGCTTCACCGGCATATCTTTCAAGAGCTGCGCGACCGCCGCGGAGTCGGGTCCGACAGGGGCGAAGCTCGGAGTACCAGGTGCGTTCTCGGATTCAGGCGCGGGCGCACCGGGCGGAGTCTTGCGGTAGGTCAATGCGACATTAGAGGCAAACAGCGACACATAGGCGCGCCTCTTTCGCTCTGCTTGTATGGGGTCTTCGGCTCGCTGATCGGACCCGCTGGCGGCCGCGTTCTGCTGCCCGGACGGTTGCGCGTCTTGCGGGGCGGCTGCGAGCAAGCGCGTCTGCTGGGCCAGAGCGCTTTGCGCCATCAATTGCTCGCGCTGCAGTTGCTCGATGCGGTTCTGCAGTTCGTTGATTTTGGTTTCGTTGACTTCCAGGGGCGCACCGAGCGGACTGGCGGACGAGACCAGCTTCGAGGGAGGCGTGGGTTTCTTGCTTCCCGTCAGCCACATGATGGCGACCATCAGAAACGCCAGTCCGATCAGCAGCCAGGACTGCACATTCTTCGGAAGAAGACCCGGAGGCTTGGGAACTCTTTCCTGTACTTCGACTGACTGGCCCATGGCTGATCCCTCAGTTCGCGGCCGCGCGCCGCGTAAACAGAAGTTTTTTCCCGCCGATCGCAAGGTAGCCCGAGTCGATGACTTTTGCTGCGATGTACACGCCATTCTCAAACTGGAACGAAAGCAAGCTCGGTCTGCCATCCTTGATTTCATACAAGGCGGGTTTTTCGCGCGCGGCGCACTGGATGTAGGTGAAGGACTCGTCATGGAAGATGGCGGAAACCAGGAAGGGTTCGCGAGCGGCTTTGGGGTCGAGCCGATAGTCGAATACAAGCCTCGCCGCGTAACTGGAGCGGAAGCGGTGCAATTGTTCGGCGGCCGCTTCCTGTGCAGCGCGGATCTGATCGGCCGCATGCGAGCGCAGCTGCTCGAGTTCCTTCTTGTATGCTTCGGCTTCGCCCGCGCGGACATAACCGCGCAGGGCGGTGTTCGCCGCGATCGCGGAGCCTTCTTTTGGCTCGACGAAGATTTTGAGGTCGGGTTCGGCGTTCAGCTGGTTGCTGATCTCGGTCAGCAGGAATGAGTAAACGTGGCCACTGGCGGTAATCAGATTCAGATTGCTACGAATGCCTGTCTGAGCCGGATGAACGTAACAGAGATTGTGGGCGCCGTTGATGACCCAGAATTCCTTGTCGCCGGTCGTGAAATCGAGAATCTCTTCGTCCTCGGGCAGGACGATGAGCGTTGAAAAGCGGAGCTTGGCACGCACAGCAATAATGTCTTCCTTCGCATACTTGACGACACGCGCCGTCGCGTCGCTTGCGGCGGCGCTTGAGCACGGGATCGCACTAGCACCCACGGCGACGATTGCCGCCGCATGAAGCAACCAGGAGCACCATGCACTGCGAATGCGATGTTTCATCGTCTGCTCCTTTGCGAAGGCGAAATTTTTGAAATAACTCCGTCGGGTATGACGGCGACTCCGATGATCGATGTGGCAACAAACAGGGCGGCAGCGAAGCCCTCGGCCCACACACACAAAGTCGGGTGCGACGGCTCGAGCCTGGTTGCCCAGCAAAGGAGACGGAAGAAAACAATCAAGGTTGTCCTCCCGCGAGCACTTCCAGACCCTTTTCAAAGCCGTAGTTCTCGAAAGCCTCACGCCGTTTCTGGTTGTCATAGGGATCGTTGGTGTACAGCCAATAGCTTTTCGGATCGACGTGCAGGTTTGCGACTTTCGCGAGTTCCGGCGTCTTGATCAGAAATTGCTGTTTGGGGATGAGACCGGAAATCAGCTCGACTTCGTTTTCGTTCAGGTGAAATTGGCGGCGGTAGCGCTCACGGTCCAGCGCCGGATTTGCCAGGAAGATTTTCGTCGCGCAGCTTTCGACGATGACGTCGAGAATTTCCGAGCGCTCCAGTTCATCAAGGGACTGCGTCGAAAGGACCATGGCGGCGTTATGCTTGCGCCAGGTCTTGAGAGCCTCGACGACATAGCGTTGAATACTGGGATTTTTCAGGAAGACCCACGCTTCATCGATGAAGAAAACTTTGAACACGGAGGAAATCTGCCGGTCCGTGATGACCGCATTGGCGCGGTGCAGGATGTAGAAGAGCAGCGGTTCCAGAAGTTCCGGATATTGACTCATGCGCTGAAAGTCGAAGGACTGAAAGCGGGAAAACGAAATCGTGTCTTCGGCGTTGTCGAACAAGAATCCGAACTGGCCGCCGCGAGTCCATTTGGCGAGGCGGCGGGCGAGGTCATGGCCCAGGGTATTCGCGAGCACACCCAGGGTGCGCAGCGCCGGATCCACTGCATACAGATTTTCGATTTGCTGGAAGAGGTCGCGCTCGCTTGCCGGGTCGAGCTCGCTCGGCCTGGGTCCTTGCATCAGAACCCTCACGAACAGGGCAAGGAAATCGAGATTTTCCTTGGTCGGAGGCAGCGAAAACGGATTGATCTTGAAATCCTCGCCTTCCAGGCCGACGCGAAGGTAGGATCCGGCGAAAAGCCGCGTGAGGCTTTCAAAGCTCCCACCCAAATCGAAGATGAACGTGTGCGGTGAGTATTTCTGCAGGTTGGTGATCAGGAAATTCAACAGAAAGCTTTTCCCGGCGCCCGTTCGCCCCAGAATCATGGTATGGGCCACGTCGTGGTAATGGAGATTCAGAAAGTAGGGCGTGTGGTGGTTGGTCTCGAGCACCGCGAGATATTCCTGGCGGAGGTGGGCATTGCGCGGCTCGCCACAATGCAGGGTGAACAGAAACGAGAAATCGGCATAGTTCGTGTTCGAGACGTATAGCGATCGCAGGTTGAAGACGTGATTGCCCGGAACGGCCGCAAGAAAAGCGTTCAGAAGATTGTATTTCTCCTCATAGAGTTGGGCGTCGTGCACGCTGAATACCTTGTAGAACTCGGCGCAGGCTCGCTCCACTTTGTCCAGGTCCGAGTCGTAGATCACGACGGTGAGTGAAAACTGCCCAAAGTAATTGCCGTTCAGCTCGATCTCCTGGATGGCCTCACCGAGCTCCCTGACCTGGGATGCTTTGGAATCATCGAGGAGCACATCTTGGGTGGGAGCATCGTTGAGACGGACCTGGCTCGCGAACGAATGCTTGGTATTGTGGAAATGGCGGCGCTTGGTCTGGATGACCCGGCGCATCTTGCCGGAATCTTCCTTCTTCCATTCCGTCGCGACGTAGTAGTTCGCCTCGACTTCGAGCAGCCGTTTGAACAGGAGAGGAAAGGTCTGGGCCGAAGGTTCCTTCATAGTCAAAACCTTGACGTAGTAATCGTCAACGCGGAGGTGTCCGCGATGGCATTCGATCGCTGATTCGGGGAGGTAGTAGTCGAGAAACGTGTCGTATTTGAGTTTGGCAAAAGCGAGTTTGTCGGGGTGGAAGTTGAGAGTTCTTTTCAGAACGCAGAAGGCTTCCTCTTTATCCAGCATCCGCACCGCAAGGAAGTCGCTGACCTGCAGGACGAAGCTGCGCGCCTTTTGCAGCAGCGCCGCCTGAGCGCTCGCGAGGTGCTTTCCAAGAACGACCGTCCGCAGCGGAGTCGAAAAATGAGCGCGCAAATCGGAGATGGCCTTTTGCGGATTCTTGGGAAATTCGGCGAGCGCGCTTGCGAGCTTGTCTACAGTCTGAAACCCGTGATAGAGCACGACGTAATAGACCGACAGGGAAAACAGCCTGTCGGACTTGCTGCTCAGGTAAGCAATCCGATTCCGGATTGCCGTATCCACGACGGGATTTGAGTAAAGTTTGTAGGGGATGGATTCGCGGTTTCGCTTGAACAGATACTGGTAAAGGCGGTAGTTCTCATCGAACAACTTGAGCGCTGACTCCAGGCGCTTGGTTAAGCCATCAATCGATGCGTTATCCAGGCATTCGTAGTCCACACCGCGCACTTCCAGCATCAAGGCGACTTCGCCGCTTTTGGTGAGAAAGACCTGCGGTCCGATGAATCCGTAGAGATTGATCTGCTCGCTGAGCGAGCCGGTCTGCTTGTAGTTCTTGAAGATTCGGCTAAGCCTGAGCATGGTTATCTCGGCGGATTCGAATGGGACTGAACTTCATTGGGTCGTATTGCGCACGAAGTCGTGCCGCGGTAAACAGGAAACGCAGAATCTGGGGGTCGGTTTGCGTCGCCCAGCGAGCCAGGAAGTAGAGCAATAGAAACATCAGCAAGCCGCCCAACAAACTGTTGAAAAGGTTAAACGCGCCGGCGCCCAGGCACATGGCGAAGAAGAAAAGCCTCCGCTCGGCCCCGAGGATCGTCAGGGGCCGAGAGAGCGACCGATGCACTTTGTTGATTCGTCGGACATCTATCATCAGGTTCTCCTTCGGAAGTTGCGCGCCTCAGTTGCCTGGAAACAACCACGCGAGGAAATTCACCGCGGCGACAGCCATGCCGACGCCGAACAGCACCCCAGCCAGCACGCGTTTCGAGCCGCCTTCACCAAAAGCAAACGTGAGACCGGCAACGACAATGGCGACGAGCGAAAGACCCCGAGCGATGGTGCTGGTGAAGGCCGTCATCAGAACGTTGACCGCATTTTCCCAGGGGGAAGCGCCCTGCGCGAACGCTGGCGCGGCGAAAAGTAATGTCAAGCCGAGGGTAACCAGAGGTGAACGCAGCCAGCAGCTGCGGACGTACTTGCGAAGAAACTCTTTCATTGGCGAGATTCTCCCCGTGTGGTTCGAGCTTGCGAAATGGGCCGTTGAGGGGAGTCCGCGCTGGCTGCGGCTCGAGCAAGGAAAGCGTAAGCGATTGAGGAGACACGGCTGTTTGCGCCGGTCCCTGGACTCTTCCCCGTCCAGGCACAATTGGAGCGTTAGCTCCGAGTACAGCGTTGTCCCCCAATCGCGTCCGTCCCCTGTTGCGGGCCGCACGCGACGCAAAGCGAATTACCGATGCCTTCGGTTGCGCTTTGTCCGCGGGAGTAACCGGCGAGAACTCCCCTCGCCATACTAATCAGCCACGAAAAATGAAAACGGACCGGGTACTAGTGAAATATTTTTTGGCGCGCGCCTTTAGAACGGAGAGCGCGCCGAAGAAACGGTTTTCTAGCGGAAACGGGTTCAGCGAGAGAAAAGGTTCAGTTGTTCGGGAGTAACTGCGGTCCCTGGCTTTGCCGCAATACGACGGAGTCGATCGAGTAAGCGCTGGATGCGATGGCGAATCGCCACGACCGAATGGCCGCTGCGACGAGCGAGTTCCTGACCGGAGCTACCTTCGAGCTTGAACTGCGTCAGTAGTTCGCGTTCCTCGGCTGAGAGCCATCCCCGGCGCTGGCAATCATCCAGAAACTGCTGCAGGAGTATGTTCGAGCGGGAATCCTGGCCGCTTACCTCCGTGTCCGGAAGCGCGGCCGGGGTTCCGTCCACATCGTTTCGCAAGTAGCTGCGAGACTCGCGAATGGCCCAGCGATATGCGCTGCGGCGTATCTTTCGGGCGATGGTAAAGGCCAGGTGCGAGCGGCGGGACTGCAGTTCGCTCGACGGGAGAAGTTCGAGCAGAACGGTAAACAGGTGCTGGGCCGTATCATCGCGGGCGAGCGTGGGAAAGGCGATGGTGATCTGGGTGGTGGTGCGGTGGATGGTCGGAACGAAGATCAGCAGCAGGAGTCTCTGTCCTATCGTATGCAACAGCGCGTCACTGCTTCGACCGAGAAGCTCAAGAAGGATTTGGTCCGAGGATGAGTTCTGCTCGTGATCCTGCTGGCGGTGCAGGTGCAGGATGAGTTCGACGGCGGTGGGAAACACGGACAGGGTTTGGCTGGAAGCGGCGAACAATCGGAATTCTTCTTGTCCTTGACGATCGCTCAATTCGGCAACAAGGCTCGCTTCCAGACGGCAGATCAGACAATCACAGCTCGACCCGGCCTTCATGGGGACACTCCGGCGCGTGGGGTCGTTCCCGTCCGCGGAGGCCAAAGGGAATGCCCTAATTCTCAGTTTACGAGCATGTTTCGAGCATCAGACTGCAGAGGGGATAACGCCGGCTGTTTTTCCGGTGCGGTACCGCCAACTTTCGAGCGTGAGGCCGAAACCCCCGCAAGTGCGTTCGGAAAAGCGGAACGTGTGCAGTAGCTCTATGTTGCTCCGCCGACTGGCCGATGCGACGAATTTGTTCCGTTTGGTCGGAACGGCGACCGACACAAAAAAAGGGCCCACGCTAAGATCTGCGCAGAGGCCAGGAAAGAAGGCGCGGATGCGATCCGGAAAAGGTATAACGACGGCGCCGTATCTGTGAGTCAGATGGTGCCCAGACCTCCTCCTAATCCACGGCCATTCTATTTCGATACCACGGGTGCGAAGGAGAAGTGTCTGCGTTCAGGGTTCGTCACGCTGATGCAACTTGAGAGCAAGATTGGAGCGATCAGGACAACGTTTTCTCCATCAAATCCGCGTCCGTGATGCCGATTGGATGGTGCGGCACAAGCCGACTCGCAGGAGTCAAACGCCCACTCGCGGGCCGACAATATGTTGAGCGCTTCGTATTCATTGAGCTCGCCGATGGTGCTGATGCGGGGAATGAGTTGTAGCGCAATCGCTCGATCGCGCGATGGGCACGCTGTTGGTCGGGTTCGGGCTCCTGCTCGATAGCCGGCGTTGATGCTCATGAAAATTCATCTAGCGCAGAGGCGGACGGGGCGTCATCCTGCCCAGTCACGATCCACCTTCGGTAGGAATGGTTTGGACGGATTCTGTATGGGTGGCAGCTTGTTTGGCGGCCCGGCCGATGGAGTCCGCCACGACCCATGCTGCGCCGGAGAGTGCGATGCTGATGGCGTTGCCGGCCCAGATGAAATGCTCGTGTGGACGGAAGAAGAGTTTGGGAATCCAGTACAGGATCTCGAAGCCGAGAATCTCGGCCGTGATCAGGCGCGATGCGAGCCGGGCCATGACGCCCGAAAGGATGGCTGCTGCAGCAAGAAAGAAGCCGATGGTTGTGACATAGAACCAGAACATCTGCGAGGGCGGGAGCCATTTAGGAATCCCGCTCAGCAGGCCTGGCATGTAGAAAATGTGGCCGACACCGAAAGAGATCGCCGAGAGGCCGTAGAGACGCGCGAATAGCGGCTCGCAGCGCGAGACCAACGACTCAGCTGGCGAGAACGATGCAAACAGAACCGCCCCGGCGACCACAAGAGAAAACTCCTCAAAGACGTTACCGAGCGGGTCGAAGTTGTGCAGATCCTCGAGATATTTTGGAATCCACACAACAGTGAATACGGAATAGAGGACGGTGAGCGTTAATGCCCCTACTCGAGTTGTCGGACGCCAAAAAAGTGCGAGCCCGGCGCCCAGCTCGATGATGGCGGTGAGATAGGCGAGTAGCACCCGCAAGGGTACCTGCGGGCCTACGTGCTGCCATCCGGTGGCGAAGTCGCCCGAAACCAGACCGAGAAGGCCGAGAAAGATGGCGCCGACGGCATAGACATAAATGCCGAGATTCAAAGGGTGGCTGCGGATCTGCATAGTGACTGTTTCCAGTTACCTCATTCGAGCCATAAAGCGCAATGGGCTGGTAAACATCTCTTGAAACGCGCTGTAAATATGCAATCACAAAGTGTCCTATGACTAAGCTATGCAGCTTGTTGGTTCGTGAGGTACGCCGTTCCCGATAAATATATCCGTGCCAATATAAGGCATTCCAGCTAACTCCAAGTAATGTAACTGATCAAGCCCTAAACCAATGGGAAACTATATAGTTGCATATGTCACAGCATTACGCTACCATAAAGTTGGGAGGAGCTTGCGCATGAACGACCGCATTGAAAAGCGAATCGAATTGAGGGCGCCGGTGTCCCGCGTTTGGCGCGCGTTAACGGACTATCGAGAATTCGGTGAGTGGTTTGGTGTGAAGCTGGACGGTCCGTTTGTGCCGGGTAAGGCAGCGCACGGCCAGATCACTCATCCGGGTTATGAACATGTTAAATGGGAGGCAGTTGTGCAACGCATGGAAGCCGAACGGCTTTTCTCCTTCACCTGGCATCCCTACTCTGTTGAGCCAAACAAGGACTATTCAGCCGAAGCACCGACTCTTGTCGAATTTAGACTCGAAGAAATCCCGACCGGCTGCTTACTGGTGCTTACGGAGTCGGGGTTTGACAAGATCCCGGCAGAGCGCCGCAGCGAAGCGTTCCGCATGAACGAAGGCGGCTGGACCGCGCAGATGAAGAATATAGAGAATCATGTCGCTAAGAACGCATAGCGCTGCGCGCTCTTCGCTGCAGACGCAAGCGCCCGTGTTTGCAGCTCTCGGTGACGAGACGCGGCTCCTATTAGTAGCTCGGCTTGCGCAGGGAATGCCTTGCTCTCTGTCTCAGTTAACCGAAGGCTCCCGATTGACCAGACAGGCGATCGCCAAACATCTGCGAGTTCTAGAGGAAGTGGGAATCGTACAGAGCGCTCGATCTGGCCGTGAGAGCCTGTTCAAATTCGACCCGAAACCGCTGGGAAAAATGAAAGATCAACTGGACCTGTGGTCCGAACAATGGGACCAGACACTCTCGCGATTGAAGGCTTTTGTCGAAAATGAGGATCAGAAATAGATAGGACTGTTGTTGATGATCAACATCGACCTATTGTAGCAGGTAGGCGAGCGCTCATCACTTAACGAACATTTGGGCGACCAAGCACACCCAGTATGTGACCGGTTATCGTTCTGAGGTACTCAGAGATTTATCAATGCGACGCAAAAATTCTCAGACTAAGCCGCAGACTTCTTCGCTTGCGCCCTGACTTTAGCCCAGCGCGCCTTCATAGCCTTTGAGATCTTCGCTCTGCCCTTCGCCGACAACACGTGCTTCTTCACGCGGATGATATCTCGGCTTGCAGTCTTACCCAAAGCCTTAGCTGCCGATTGCAAACCAACCAAGTCCTTCTGCAGCTTGGATAACTGCTTCTTGACCTTCTGCTCTTCGCGTCTGATTGCAGCCAATATGCTCATGGAGCCTCCGCAGAGAATCTACATCAGATATGGTCGTAAACCAATACCGCCCTCATCAGGCAGTAGGTTCGTTTGAGTTCGTTCTACTTTCCTACGTACGTACCGTTTAGATTGGGCTAGCCGATTTTGCGCCTTTGCCCGGCAACGGTTCTCCCGGTACACTTTCTCCGTTCTCAAAGCCAAACGGGACAGGCTTGTCATGAACAAACTCTCCAAACGCCGGGTGCTGATTGCTGGCATACTTTCCCCTTTTGCGGCGCTAATTCTCTATGCTCTGGTTTATGGCACGCTTACCGGTTACAGCTCCGATCGCGAGAAGGATTGGCGGTTCCGCTTGATCGTTTCCACGATCGCGATGCTGGTGCCGTTTGCGCTTACCGCGTTTCTGGCGTGGAAGGACTGCCGCGCACAAAGGTTAGCGCCCTCCGGCAAAATTGGACTGACTCTTGCAGTGCTTTCGCTCGGGCTTGCCTGGATTCCGATCCACGAAGGCATTGCCCGTGCCCGGCAAATCCGCAATCTAGCCATGCATGATGTCGCGGCACCGGCTTTCGACACCTTGGATATTGCCGGTAAGCCACAGCGCCTCGCCGATCATTATGGCGACGTCGTCATCGTCAACATCTGGGCCACTTGGTGCGAACCTTGTCGCGATGAAATGCCCAAGCTCGATCAGCTTTACCGTGAGCGCAAAGACAAAGGACTCATGGTCTTCGGGATTTCCGATGAAGACGTGCTAACTCAACAGAAGTTCGTCCACCAAATTCCTGTCACGTATCCGCTGCTGACCCTTAAGGGAAAAGTTCCAACTCTCTATCGCAACGTTGCGCAGTACCCGGCCATTTTTCTGATCGATCGTAAGGGCCAATTGCAGTCTGCGCCCGCCTCAGGTCAACCCTTTGAAAAAACTCAATCCGTGGTGAATTCACTTCTCAACGAAGGAGCGCACTAGATATTGCATAGTGTTGAGAGATGCGGTGGTTTACCAAGAATGCCGCGAAGCGCGCCGTGACTATTCTTGAATCCCCAATCCAGGATGCACGCCTTGCTTTGCGCATACTGCGCAAGTCCCCCGGCTTCAGAGCTGTCGCCGTGGGGCGGTTGTTTGACGTTGTGGTTAGCCCGCGCGCAGGGGCAACCGCAGTTCCGCGGCCTGAGGCAGGTCTTCAGAAACCGCCAGAAAGCATTCCCTACCGTCGAGTTCGATGAGATCGGCTGAATAGAATGTATCGACAATCTCGCCTGAGCTTTTCCGAAAGCGAGTGACTCGGTTCCTCACACGACCCCGTTCGCGAATCTCCTGCAGCATGCGCACGCGTTCGCCCGAATCGTCCCAGAACCCGATATCAAATACGGTGCGGCCCAGCAGTTCCCCGCGGGTGTACCCATACCTGCGTTCGAACGCTTCATTCACATCTATAAAAAGTCCCTCTGCGACGGTCGTGATGGAAAAAGCAATTGGACTTGCCTGGAAGACCTTGCTGAATCTTTCCTCAGAAAGTGTGCGGCCGGCCTCGGCAACCCGCAGGGCATTCTGGGTCTGCACTAGATCGTCGAGCCGTTGTTCCAGTTCTGCGCCGTAGATCTCCGCGCGTTCATAGAGCCGCGCATTCTGTATGGCGACAGCGGCAGGAATGGCCAGTGACTTCGCAAGCCGTAGGTGTTCCTGGGAGAGGGCATGAACTCGCGTGTCGCCCAACGACAGCAGCCCTAACACTTTCTGCGAAGCAACGAGCGGTACGCAGAGCCATGAGCCGAAGTGGGAATTCCCCTTGAACTTCCCCCAATCATTTTCTTGAGTGGTGTCAGACAGGAGCAGACTGGTCTTCGAACTGAGAGCGTGCAGGAGAAAGCCGCTGTCGACCGAATCCCACGTTTCCGGGCATCGTGGCGGCCGTCGAATCGATTCGTAGTGCTGGACTTCTCGCGCGAGGAAAAGCCGGCTGGGGGTTTCCAGGAGCAGGACGCGCGCTGATTCGCAGGGAACGAGCTTAAGGAGCGACTGAAGAATCGTGTCCAAGACGTTGTCCATGCTGAGGTTTTGTGTCAGCGCGAGCGTCGTCTTGCGGAAAGCGTCAGCTTCGGCGCGCGCTGATTCCGCCAGCGCAAGACTCCGGGCCATCTGGTCCTCGGCGGATTTCCGTGCCGTGATGTCCTGGGCGGTTCCCACCAGCCGGCATAGGGTCCCGGCTGCGTCCCGCACAGGAAAGCCACGGACCGAGATCCAGCGAGTCGCATGGTCGGGCCGAATGATCCTGAATTCCTCATCGAATTGTCCGGATTGGAAGGCCTCTTCGAGGCGGGTCAAAACCCGGACTCGATCTTCGGGATGAAACAGCTCCTGATACGAAGCGGGATTGTCGCTAAGCGTTTCGCAGGGGCGGCCTGTTATGGCCTCAAACGCCGGATTGACATAGACAACGTGCCTGGTCGCAGCGTCGATCATCCAGAAAACCTCAAGAATGTTTCCAGCCATCTGCCGAAAGCGTTCGTCGCTCTCCCGCAGAGCAGTTTGGTCCTGGAGCTTTTGAGAAACATCGCGCAGAACAGCAACATGACGACCGGGCAAATAGTTCGCCTGCACGGTGTATTCGACGAAAATGGTTTCGCGCGTTCGCCGGACCAGCTGCATCTCGCCATGGCCTGATTCCCCGCAAGCAAGACGTCGCCATGCGTCTTCGTTCGCGTGCGAAAAGAAGGAACCGATCGTGTGCCCGAGAAGCTCTGGACGAGCGGTGCCAAGAAGGTCCATCGCCGCCGGGTTCGCTTCCAGGCAAATGCCTCGGTTGTCGATGATCAAAATGGCGTCCAGCGTACTATCGAAGATGGACTGGAATTCGCGCTCCGTCGCGTCGAGTGTGCGGGTGGTTTGGCCCTGTTCACGTCGAGCCAAGAACAAGAAACGGGCATGAAGAGCGATCGCCACTGCCAGAGCAAAGAGAACAGAGATGAGAAGGATGGCCGACAGACGTCCGTCGTGTAGCCGCGGTAACAGCGCAGCTATCAATAGAGCGACCAAAGCCAGGGCAATGATAAACGAAACTGCTTGCGGCCAACCCTTGCGTGCGCTCGAGCTGCTTGCGGAGTGAGTTGATCTCATCGCGGTACAGCCTTGCGATTGATTAGGGGACGTTGTGGCGCAACGAGCGGAATAGCCTAGTTACGTCTTAATACCGTCACCGTTCAGGGAGGATGCTACGCCGCAGATTGCAGGCAGTCAATACATGCAGGGAGCCACAGCTGTACGTGGTGTAATCGTTGCGAGAATATCCGCGCTCACCTCTTGGATGTATCCGAGCGA
>DATNLN010000260.1:0-2671 GCA_035602855.1 Candidatus Acidiferrales bacterium | reverse complement strand
GAAACAATCCGCGTTCCCGGAGCGCAAAGATGCGCGTGGCGGAGAAGGTGGCGACGGCGGAAAGCTCGGCGCCTGAGGCGTGGTCATGATCGAATATCACACAGTAAAACATATCGATAATTCGCGGCTGGTTCGTCCGGTATCGCCCGCGCGCGTGGCTGATTTTTGGCGGCGCGTGGCCGCGGGCGGCGCTCTGGCTGCCTGCCTGCTGGTTTATACCTGGCAACATTTTGAATGCATCCAACTGCGTTACGAAGTGGAGCAGCTTGAATCGCTGCGGGCGCAAAGCTCGATATTGAATCAGCAGCTGAACCTGGAAGTGGACACGTTGACCTCGCTGGACCGGGTCTATGCGATCGGCGGAAAAGAGCTGGGATTGACGATTCCGGTGGTCGGCCAAACAGCCGCGGTGGAAGCAACCGGAGATCGAGTGTTGGCGCAAGCGCGCACCGTTTCTCTAACCCAGCGTCCCTGACACGAAATTTGCAGCAGCCTGGCTTGCCGGGCGCGTCCCCGCGAAGCAATCCGAACTTTCGCGGGGTTGAGTTTTTTCTGGGATAGGCCGGTGTACCATGGAGCAGCACAGCCCGCGTCGCCGCTGGTTGGTAGTAGGGGTCGTGGCGTTGATTTGGATGGCGGCGGTGCTGGCGCGCCTCAGTTATCTCCAGCTCTTCTGCTATGGCGAATACTTCGCAAGAGCCCAGCACCAACAACGGCACGTATTTGAAATCAGCCCGAAACGCGGCACGATCTACGACCGCAAGGGTCAAGAACTGGCTATCAGCATCCCGATGGATTCCGTATTCGGCGATCCTACGGACATCAAGGATGCATCGCTCGTCGCCAGGCTGCTCTCGCGCGTTCTGAATATTCCCCCCGAAGAAATCGAAACAAAAATACGAGAGGCGCGCACGCCCGTTCGTCTGGCAAAGAAACTTTCGCCTGAAATCGTCCAGCGCATTGACGACATGAACTTGAAGGGCGTCTTCTTTCAGAAGGAAAATCGCCGGGTCTATCCGCAGCGGCAGAGCCTGGCGCACGCATTGGGCTATGTGGACGTGGACGAAAAGGGGATCGGAGGCATCGAGTACGCCTTCGACAAACAGATTCGCGGAAAGCCCGGCCGCATGATGGTGATGTCCGACGGAAAACGGCGCTGGTACGACCGCAGCGAAGCCGCAGCGGATCCCGGTGCCAGCGTGACGCTTACGGTGGATGAAACAATTCAGTTCATCGCCGAAAAAGAATTAGCACGCGGAATGGAAGACACTCACTCCAAATATGGGACCGTGGTGATTCAAGATCCAAACACCGGGGAACTGCTGGCCATGGCAAATCTCCCCACGTTCGATCCCAACGACGCCGGCACTTATCCCGACGAAGTGCGCAGGAACCGCGCCGTTACCGCCGCCTACGAACCCGGTTCCACCTTCAAAGTGGTCACCATGACCGGAGCAATTGAAAACGGAGTCACGGATCCGGACAAACTCGTGGATTGCCAGATGGGCTCAATCCTTGTGGCCGGCAGGCTGATTCATGACTGGCATCCGTTCGGAGTTCTCAGCGTTCGCGACGTTCTTGCGAATTCCAGCGATGTTGGATCGATCAAGATTGCCCTCGAGCTCGGCGCTCCCAGGTTTTACGACGCGATTCGCTCTTTCGGAATCGGCCAGCTTACCGGAATCGAGCTGCCCGGGGAAAATCGCGGAAAACTTCGCCCTGTTGAGAACTGGAATGCAAGCGCTATCGGGTCGGTGGCTATTGGGCAGGAAATCAGCGTGACGCCGGTACAAATCATCTCGGCGATTTCCGCCGTGGCGAACGGCGGATTGCTTTACAAGCCGCGCATCGTCAAAGAGATTCAGGGCGGAATTGCTTCGGGGCCGCTGCCGCGGCCTGCGCCGCAACAAGTGACGGACGCGAAGACCGCGGCCACGGTGCGCGGAATGATGGAGACGGTGGTCTTGAGCGGCACCGGCAAGCTCGCGCAGCTTAATGGATACACAGCCGCGGGCAAATCCGGCACCGCACAGCAAATTGACCCCGACACGGGGCGCTATTCGCCCAACAAATACATTGCTTCGTTTGTCGGGTTTGCGCCGGTGAACGAACCGGCGGTCACCATCCTCATCGTCTTCGATTCGCCGCAGGGCGCGCATCACGGCGGAGAAATCGGCGGACCGGTATTCAAGCGCATAGCGGAACAAGTGCTCGCGTACTTAGACGTTCCCGGCGACATACCTGAGCCTTCAGAGACCAAAACGGCGAAGAACGTTGGACACGCTAGCGCTCCGGAAGAAGACTTGAGCAATGGAATTAATGAGGCGCGTTTCAAAGCGGCCACCGAGCAGCAGGATGTCTCCTCGGCTACCACGGTTGCGTTCAGCGATGGGGACGCTGTGATAGTCCCGGACCTGGCGGGAGAGACGGTTCGAGGTGTCACGGAGGATTGCTCGCGCCTGGGATTAGTTCCCTCGCTGATTGGCAGTGGGGTTGCGTTGGAACAATCGCCGGAGGCAGGTACGCGCGTGGTGCATGGGAGCCGCGTGACTGTGCGGTTTGGGCGCGTGGCGGCGGAAGAGCCGACCACGGCGGCGCAAAGGAATGTAAATTGAAATTTGTGATGGAAAGTGGGCCGCAAGTGAATTCAGGAAGCGGTGCGGAGCGCCAG
>DATNLN010000248.1:0-7495 GCA_035602855.1 Candidatus Acidiferrales bacterium | reverse complement strand
AGCCGCTGGCACCGCAAAATCCCCAGCATTCGCGCCCGTAATCGTGAACCCGCTGAAACTGACCGCTGCCGTGCTGTTATTCGTCACCGTCACGCTTAACGGCGCACTCGTCGTCGCGAGCGCTTGCGATCCAAACGTCAAACTACTCGGCGTCACGGTCACCGTCGCCGCACCAGGCGTGCCTGTGCCCGTCAAAGTCACTGTTTGGGGGCTTCCGCTAGCATTATCCGTAAACGTGATCGCTCCCGTCCGCGTTCCCGCCGCCGTCGGCTTGAAAGAAATCTGGAACACGCAGGGCGTTGCTTCTACCGCAATGCTCGGGCATTGCGCCAGCGTTGCGCCGGCAAAATCTCCCGAAGTCACAATACTCGTGAAAGTCAGCGCTGTACCGCCCGTGTTCGACGCCGTCACGGTTTGCGTCGCGCTGGTTGTTCCCACCGTCTGACTTCCGAACGTCAGCGTCGCCGGAGCGATCAATATCGTGCCTGCGGCTGTCGTGCTAAACGTCGCCGTCACCGTCTCGGCGGCGCTCATCGTCACCGTACAAGTCGGGGGACTCGTCTGCGGACTCGCTAGGGTGCAGGGCGCGCTAAAGCTCGTGAACGTCGCACCGGTACTCGCCGTCGCTGTCAGTACCACGGCGCTATTGCCCGCGAACGTAGCCGAACAAGTCGTGGGGCAGCTAATTCCCGCCGGCGCGCTGGTCACTGTTCCGGAGCCGCTCACCGTCACCGTCAACGCTGCGGCCCCCATGCCCGAGAGAGTGATTGTCTGCACACTGCCTGCGTTCGGTGCGTTATCAGTGATCGTAATCGTTCCGCTGTAAGCAATAAACTGCGTTGGCTCAAACGCAATCTCAAGCTCGCACGCAGCGCCAATCGCCAGGGTCGCGGGCGCCGCGGGGCACGGATTCGCGGACGTGCCTAGTGAAAATGCCCCTTCGCTGATCGCAATGTCCGAAATCGCCAGCGGCGCGTCTCCCGAATTCGTCAACATCACCGGCAAAGTTGCGCTCGCATTGATAGGTTGGTTTGCGAACGCCGCCGTTGTACTGGAAAGAGCTATGTTCGGAGTCAGGAGAACCTTTCTGATCCGGTTGTTAAATACATCGCCCACGTACATATTGCCTTGGGGGGTTACCACGACTCCCACCGGCGTCGCGAAGCTTGCCGAAACTGCCGGGCCGCCATCGCCTCCGAATGCAAAGTTTCCAGTTCCCGCGAACTCCGTGATGATTTTGCTGGTTCCGTCCACGCGTCGAATCACGTTATTCCCTGAGTCGGAAATAAAAAAATTGCCTGCACCGTTCACCGACACTCGATCGGGAGTATTCAACGTTGCGCTCGTGGCCAGCCCCCCATCGCCGCTGTGTCCCGCAGCTCCCGTCCCGGCAATCGTCGTGATAATGCGCGGCGTGCCGGTGTCAATCTTGCGGATTACATTGTTATCTGTGTCGGCGACGTACAGGTTTCCGCTTGCATCGATGTCCAGGCCGAGAGGGCAATCTAGCGTCGCGTCGACCGCCGGTCCCCCGTCTCCAGAAAGATTCCCCGCTGCATTGCAACCGACCGGTGCGTTCCCATCAGGTCCATTCCCCGCCACCGTTGTGATCGTGCCGCTCGTGTCCACTTCGCGGACGCGATTGTCCTGAGCATCTACGAAATAAAGATTTCCAGCCGTATCCAGCACCGCTCCCCGAGCGTCGTTCAGGCTGGCGCTAAGCGCAGGTCCGCCGTCGCCGCACGTCGAAAAGGGAGCCGCGCACAAATTACCGGATCCCACAATCGTCGTAATGATCCCGGTCGAGCCATCGACCTCGCGAATTCTATTGTCGCCATCATCCGCGACCAGCAGGGTCCCGGAAGGTTCGATCGTCACTGTCCGCGGCATGAAAAGCGAAGCGTTGGCGGCGGGTCCCCCATCCCCACACGGCAAGGCTGGTCGTGCGCACGGAATCCCGGTGCCGACCACGGTCGATATTGTTTGGTCCGCGGCGCTGATTTCCCGGACTCGGTTGTTTTGCGCGTCCACCAGATATAGATCGCCGTTGGTATCCAGCGCCGGATTACGCGGATAATACAAGCTGGCGCTTGTCGCCGGCCCACCGTCACCCACTGCACCACTCCCAACCACGGTCGAAACCACCTTCGTAGTCGCGTTGTACATGCGAACCCGATCGCTCCAGAAATCCGCGATCCACAGGTTTCCGCTGGCGGGATCAACAAACAGTCCGAAAGGGTTGGTCAGCTCGATCGAGGTTGCAGCTCCGTCACCGTTGAATCCGAAAGTGCCATTGCCCACGATCGTCGTAATTTGGTTGGGAGTATTCGGGTTCGTCGGGGAAAACACCTCTCGAATGCGTGCATTTTCAGAGTCCGCAATGTAGAGGTTCCCCGCACTATCCACGGCCACACCTTCCGGCACCTGTAGAGTGGCCGCTGTTGCCGGCCCGCCGTCGCCGCTGAAGCCCAAGGCGCCTGTTCCGGCCACGATCGTGATGTTTTTCGACGTCGCATCCACGCGACAAACCACGTTGGCGTTCTGGTCAGCGATGAAAAGATCTCCGCCCGTATCAACCGCCAGCGCGATCGGGCCGTTCAGCGAAGTCGAGGTTGCCAGAACGTTATTGCTGGGAAATCCCGCACTGCCAGGGGTACCCGCATAAGTCGTGATGATTCCACTCGTCAAATTAACGCGGCGAACGATACTGTTGCCAATGTCCGCGATGTAAAGATTCCCTGCGCCATCCAGCGCGACCTCTTGCGGGAAACTCAATCCCGCGCTCGTGGCCTGTCCGCCGTCTCCCGAGTAATTGCACACGTGCGCCGTTCCTGCCACGATATTCATCACTCCGCTTGCAGCAACAATTTCCCGCACCACACAGTTGTTCTGATCAGAAAAGTAAAAATTGCCGGCAGCGTCCAACGCCGCGCCGATCGGCTCATACAACAGCGCCGCAGTCGCCAGCGTACCGTTCGGCGAAAAACCCGCGGTGTTATTCCCCGCGAAAATAGACATGGAATCGGGAACTCCCAACGCCGCAGTCACCTTGTAGATCACACCGTTGTCGTTCACCACGTAAAGATTTCCCGAGGCGTCTCGAGCAATTGCTACCGGCCCCTCGATCGGCGCAGCCGTGGGAGAAACGTTGTCAGGAGGCGCACCCCCGGCGATCGTCGAAATGGTGTTCTGTCCGCGCGCGACATTCGCAAACAGCAGCGGCACAGCTAGCGAACAAACCGCCATGAAATATTGCACACCCCTCTTCGTAGGACGTCTCACCAACAGCCTCCTCGCCACGTGCCCGCTGCAACTCCGAAACTAAACAGTCTTCCGCGTGAGAGCGCAAACGTACCTAGGCAGCATGTCGCGGTTGCCTGCAGACAAACCTTGATTGTCGGGGAAACAACGGCGAATTCTCTAACCCAACCGCCTTCCTCGTCAAGCAATTGTTTTAATTGTCATTGAAAACCGCCGAGCACTCCCATATCATGCCGCACTCTGCACGCTGCCTTTGACTTTGTAGCGGCCATCCCGCCACTGCGGGATGGCCGCTGTTGACCTTGACTCTGTTTTTGAATTGGTAGTCGCGGTTGCGCCTCAAACGATTCACCCAGCAGCTCGATGCCAACAGCTTCCGCTGATCCCGGGCAACCAGTTCCCTCCGACGGCTCGCGCCTGCGCCAGATCGGTTTCCTCCCGCTGCTCTGTATCTTTTACGGTTACACCGCCGGCGGCCCTTTCGGTTACGAAGGCATCTTCCACGATTCCGGCCCAGGCATGGCGCTCGTCTTCCTGGCCTTCGTTCCTTTCTTCTGGAGCATCCCCATTTCCTTCGCCTCCGCCGAACTCAACAGTCTTCTCCCCGTGCAAGGCGGGTTCTACCGCTGGAGCCGCGCGGCCTTCGGCGATTTCTGGGGGTTCCAATGCGGCTGGTGGAATTGGACCGGGACCTTTCTACTCAACAGCCTCTACGGCGTGCTGGTGATGGACTACCTCGGCATTTATTTTCCCTCGCTCACGGGTTACGCGAAGTGGGCGGGCGCTTGCCTCGTGCTGATCGTGCTCGCTTCTTTGAACGCGCGCGGCATTCAGGTCGCAGGCTGGCTCTCGGTCGCGCTGCTCGTCGCCGTGATGATTCCGGTGACATGGCTCTGCGCGATTTCAATCTTCCACCTGCATCACAATCCCATCGCACCGTTCGTTCCGCCCGGCGCACCGTTCGGCAGCGTCTTCGGCAAGGGCCTCGCGCTTGCCATGTGGAATTACGCCGGCTACGAACAGCTATCCAGCACCACCGGCGAGATGAAAAATCCGCAGAAGACTTTCGTCCGCATCCTGGCCTGGAACACGCCGATGAACGTTCTCACCTACGTGCTTCCCACGACGCTTGCCCTCGCGGTCCTGGGCAACTGGCAGGAATGGAAAACGGACTACATCGTCACCGCGTCACGCCTCATCGGCGGTCCAGCTCTCGGCGCCGCGATGCTGATCGCCGCCATGATCGGCACGCTTTCTCTATCCAACAGCACCATTCTCTACACCACGCGCGTGCCCGCGACGATGGCGCAAGATGGCTACCTGCCTGCATGGCTCGGAAAAATTCACGACCGCTACGGCACACCGACGCGCGCGATCGCAGTCTCAACGATTGTGTACTGCATGCTTGCGAAATTCGACGTCGAAGACATGGTGAACATTTATATCTGGACGCGCATCGCCACCACGCTGCTCACGCTCTTCGCCGCGTGGCAAATGCGCAGAAAATTGCCGTACGCTGCGCGCAGTTTCCGCATTCCCGGCGGCAGCGTTGGAATTGCCTACATCCTGATTTTTCCGCTGGTGTTGTGCGCTCTGAAAATCGCGCAAAGTGAGGATTACGTCTGGCGTTACGCGCCGTTGCTGCTCGCTTCGGGGCCCGTCGCCTACGTCGTCTTGCGTTACGCCTTCAAACTAAAACCGACCGCCGAAATGTCTCCGACCGCCTAACGCGCCAGCCTGGCAGCGCAGTTATCCTGCCTGCCCTGAGTGACTTTGCGAAGGAAGGGCAGCGAAGCAGCTCTCTTTGATTTCCTCGCGTCAAGAAACAATCTCGCCAAGTGGCCACCGGCCGGTCGACGCCGTTGCCCCTACTTCGTACCGCCAATCTTCTCGGAAACCGTCTTCGCCTGCGTAAACAACAACAAATAATCCTGGCCGCCGGACTTTGAATCCGTTCCCGACATGTTGAATCCGCCGAACGGATGCGCGCCTACCATGGCGCCAGTGCACTTGCGGTTCATGTAAAGATTACCGACGTGAAACTCCTCTTCGGCGCGTGCGATTTTCTGGGCATTCTGCGAATACACGGCGCCCGTCAAACCGAATTCGCTGTCATTAGCCATGGCCAGTGCTTCATCGAAGTCTTTTGCCTTCGTAACCGCCAGCACCGGACCGAAGATTTCCTCCTGGAAAATCCGTGCCTTGCGATCCACGTCCGCGATCACTGTCGGCTCGATGAAATATCCCTCGCCCGCGGCGCGTTTTCCGCCGGCTACCAGCCGCCCTTCCTTTTTCCCCTGATCAATGTAACCAAGAATCGAAGTCATCGCCGCCTTGTTGATCACCGGGCCCATATAATTGGCGGGATCCTCAATCGACCCCACTTTGATTTTTTTCACGCGCTCGACCAGCTTCGTCAAAAACTCGTCGTAAATCTTCTCCGCGACGATCGCCCGCGAGCACGCCGAACACTTCTGTCCCTGGTAACCGAACGCAGAAAGCGCGACGCCTTCCACCGCCGCGTCTACGTCCGCTTCTTCATCCACCACAATCGCGTCCTTGCCGCCCATTTCGAGCACCGTGCGCTTAATCCACTTCTGCCCCGGCTGCGCCTTTGACGCTTGTTCGCTGATCCGCAATCCGGCTTCCTTCGATCCGGTGAATGCGATGAACCGCGTCTTCGGATGCGTCACCAGCGCTTCGCCTGCCGTTCCGCCCGGCCCGGTGAAAAAGCTAACTACCTCGCGAGGCACTCCCGCTTCGTACAGAATATCGATGAAGATCGCCGCAATCGTCGGCGAATCGCTCGATGGCTTCACGATCGCCGTGTTTCCCGTCACGATCGCTGCAACCGTCATCCCGCCCATGATTGCCGCCGCAAAATTCCATGGCGGGATAATCACGCCTACGCCCAGCGGAATGTACTTCATGAAATTTTTCTCGCCGCGCATCGGGGTCAGCTTTTGCGGTTCGCCCAGACGCATCATTTCGCGCCCGTAGTATTCGCAGAAATCGATCAGCTCGGCAATATCGGCATCTGCTTCCGGCCAACTCTTCCCCACTTCGTAGCACAGCCAGGCGTCCAACTCGTATCTGCGCTTGTGCAAAATGTCCGCCGCGCGATACAAACATGCCACGCGCTCGGCCACCGGCACTTTCCGCCATTTCTCAAACGCGTGTTCAGCCGCTTCCACCGCTTGCTTGGCCATCTCCACGCTGGCTTTCTGAAAAATTCCAATCACTTCTTCCGGATGCGACGGGTTGATGGACTTAATCTTGTCCGTCGTGGTGATCTTTTTCCCGCCGATCACCAGCGGATACTCGCGCCCAAACATTCCTTTCACCTGGCGCAGCGCGTCTTCCATCGCCTTGCGATTTTCCGGCTTGGTGAAATCAATGAACGCTTCGTTCCGAAACTCTCCGCGCTCCAGTGTCGTTTGCGGCGTGGCTGTCGATGTCATCGCTCACTCCTCCCAATAATCCTGCGCTAATTTGTCTCTTCATTGTATCGCGCCCCCGACTGTGCCCACAACACCGAGTAAACTGCAACATCGTTGACTCACCTGCTGGGGCAACCTAAGATGAACTGCGTAAGAATTCCTGAAGCCGGAGGATTTATCAATGCCCTGTCGTCGCCAAGCAAGACAAAGTAAGTCCGTTCTCTGGTATTGCCTTGCTCTAGCCTTAGTTGCATCGAGCTGCGGCCAGCAAACGCCGCCGGACACCCGGGCTGCGGACGAAAGCGCTATTCGCGCTCTGGACGCTCAGTGGGAGAAGGCCGCTGCTGCCAGAGACGTGGACGGGACTGTTTCGTACTACAGTGATGACGCCTCTCTGCTGGCTCCCAACGCTCCCATCGCCGGCAGCAAGCAGGCCATTCGCGCCGCTTGGGCCTCCCTTCTCGGCCCTGACGTTTCCTTGTCCTGGCAGGCAAACAAAGTCGAGGTCTCGCGTTCCAGCGATCTGGCTTACATCGTGGGCGTCTACCAGTTGGCGATGAAAGACCCCCAAGGCAAGCCCGCGACGGACCGCGGCAAATTCGTAGAGGTTTGGAAAAAACAGGCGGACGGCAAGTGGAAGGTAGTGGCCGACATTTTTAATTCCGACCTGGCGCTGCCGGCGCCTCCGGCACCCGCGGAGAAAAAGACGAGCCGCCATCGTCACTCGAAAAAAAGGTCCCATCGAAATTCGGGGTCGAACGCGAATTAGTTAATAAGGATCGTGTTGTGTTCGG
>DATNLN010000234.1:0-14938 GCA_035602855.1 Candidatus Acidiferrales bacterium | reverse complement strand
TACGCCCTGGGATGCGGATGTACTCCGCGTAGGCGCCATTGTTGAAGAGCAAATCCTCACAAAGATTCGGCTGGCCCTTGCGACAGAAGAAACAGGTGTCGCAGGGAGCGGAATTTGCCGGCAGCACGCGCATTCCTGGCTGTACACCGCCATTCACGTTCTTCCCGGTTTCTTCGATCACGCCGGCGAGCTCGTGGCCGAATAGCGACGGTGGCTGAATCATGCGCGCGTGATATCCGCGTTTCCAGACTTTCAGATCGGTCCCGCAGGTCAATGCCACGGCGACGCGGACCAGTACCTCGTCGTCACCGATCTTGGGGATATCTACCGTCTCGATCTTCAGATTTTCAGCGCCGTACAAAACTGCGGCGTTCATATGCCCACTGCCCCGCCTATAAGCGCTCATTCGTGCCTTATGACTACTTTCAAAGTATTGTCCTTCGGATGTGCCGCCAATTCCAGTGCCTCGGATATTTGCTCCAGGGGAAAGCGGTGGGAAATTAATTCGCGCACCGGCAGGCGCCGCTCGAAAACCAGCGCCGCGGATTCCGCTTGATCGTCTATAGACGCGCTATAACTCCCGAGGATTTCCTTCTCTTCCACCCCCACGGCCGCCGCCGGAAATTCCAGCTGGAGAACCGGATCGTTATGAGCAAACAGTAACACGCGTCCGCCCGGTCGCGCGAGTGCCAGGGCTTCCGGCACCAATGACGGGTTGGGCACAGCCACCAGGACGGCGTCCGCGCCACGGCCGCCGCTGCGCTGGCGAATTTCCCGCTGTAGGTTCTGGCTCGTCGGATCGAAAACTTCTTTCGCTCCAAAACGCAGGCTCGCAGTTCGGCGTCCCGGCATCGGGTCGCTCGCGTAAACTTCCGCGCCTTCGTATTGAGCAAGAATCATCAGCAACATGCCGATCGGCCCCTGACCCAGCACCAGAACTTGCTCACCCTTTGCAATGCGCGCCTTGCGCACAGCTTTCAAGCAGGTATTCACTGGCTCGACGAACGTAGCTTCCTCGAAGCTGACGTCGGCGGGCAGCGCGATCATTCCGCGTTCCACGATCCAGGGCATCGCGCGCACGTATTCCGCGAAGCCGCCGCCGTTGGGATCGAACCCCGCCGTCAGGCCCGTCTTCTTATAACCCGCGCACTGTGAAAAAAGTTTCTGCGCGCAGTAAAAACAATTGCCGCATGGGATGTGATGAAAACTGACGATGCGATCGCCGGGTTTGAACTTCGTCACGCCCGCGCCAACTTTTACCACGGTGCCGGCCAGCTCGTGGCCGAGTATCTGCGGCGCCGGAACGAAACCGTGGTGAATTTTCTTGATGTCCGTGCCGCAGATTCCGCAGGCCGCCACGCGAAAGAGCAGCTCGCCCTCGCCAATTTCGGGAATCGGCACGGATTCGACGACTACCCGGCCCTTGCCACGATACACTCCTGCGCGCATGTGGCCGCGCTTGGGTTCGTGCGCCTGCTCCCGTTCGATGTGTTCGATGGTGTGACTCATCTTCTTTTTCAAGTCGGCGCCGCTTAAGGCGCCGCCACTCCTGCACTCCGCTCCAGCGTTTGAGATCTCTGCGACACAGTCGCGATGTACTTGTCCAGAAATTGCGCCAGCGATTCCGCGGCCGCTTTGCTGTTTTGTCCCAGGCGGAGCAAATCCGGCACCGACGTCGGATGCAACGCCACTTGTCCCAGCACGCGCGGAATACTCACTTGCCCTTCGTCGGTTAAAATCCGGTTCATATCGAGCGGCAGCTCGTCCTCAACCGTGTCACTAATGGCGCGTATGGCGATCGCCGGAATTCCAAACGCAGCCGACTCCAGAAGTATTTCAAAGCTTTCCATTTCCACGGCGTCGGAATGCTCGCCCAGATAATGTTTCTCTTCCGCTCGCCCCACCACGCGTTCGGCGCTATAAAATTGGCCCACTACCGTCGCGCCACATTCCGCTGCGAACGCAAGCAACGGCGCGCTGCTATCCAGCACATTATCCTTTAAATCCGCGCGCACGGCCTCGGTGCGCACCGAGCGAGCCGCCAAGACTTGGCCAACCGGATAATTTATCTTCAGCGCGCCTGCCAGCCCTGAAGAAACACACAAATTGATCGAGTCCGGATCGCTTCCCAGAATTTTCGCAGCTTTCAGATGCGCCTGCTTCGGCCCCGCTCCAGTCAAAATCACGCCAACTTCGGCGGCGCCAATTCGGGCGCGATACAGATCAGCGTCACCCCACTTGCCGGCGCGAAACTCGCGCATCGCGCGCCACGGGGCAAATTCATTTTCCAGCGCGAAGGTGACGAGTATTTTCATTGCGTATCTCTATGCGGCCGCAGGTTGCGGCAACGGTTTACCGCCCGCGCGATTTGCGATGTAGCCGTGCACCTCGTACCAACGCACCGCACGTTCCAACGCCGCTTCCACTTTTCCCGGCTTGTATCCCAATTCCCTTTGCGCCTTGTCGCTCTCCACAAACATCTTGTGGCGCGACATTTTAACGCCCTCGACAGGAATCTGTGGCTCGCGGCCCGCCAGACGCGAATAAAATTCGTCCGCATAGCCCGCGGCCAGCGCGATCACATGGGGCAAACGCACACGCGGCGCCGGACGTCCAGTGATCGCCGAAAGCGCATCCAGAATTTGCTTCAGCGTCATGTTGCGCGCGCCCAGAATGTATCGCTCACCAATGCGACCCTTCTCCGCCGCCAGCAGATGGCCCGCTGCGACATCTTCCACCGCAGCAACGTTCAGTCCGGTATCCACATACGCCGGCATCTTGCCCTGCAGAAAATCCAGAACGATGCGGCCGGTCGGCGTAGGCTTCCAATCGCCCGGGCCTACCGGGGCCGTCGGATTCACGATCACCACCGGCACTCCTGCGCGAGCAGCGTCAAGGGCGACCTGCTCCGCCAAAAATTTCGAGCGCTTGTAATGCCCGATCATTTCTTGGAGCGCCGCCTGAGTTTCTTCGTTCGGCAGCGCGCCTTGCCGCGGCACGGCAATCGTGGCAACGGTGCTGGTATATACGATGCGTTCCACACCCGCGCGATGCGCAGCCGTCAGCAATCGCCGCGTGCCTTCGACGTTGTTTTCGTAAATCTCCGCGGGTTTCGGCGTCCACAAGCGGTAATCCGCCGCCACGTGATACACGCGCTGCACGCCCCGCATCGCGCGATCGAGCGAAGCGCTATCGCGCAGATCGCCTTCTACGCGCTCGACCGGCAAATCATCCAGTACCGCGAGATTGCTAGTGGCGCGAACCAGCACGCGCACAGAATCGCCGGCAGCGACAAGTTGCCGCGCGACGTGGCTTCCCACGAAGCCCGTGGCGCCGGTTACAAGCGTAGTCATAAGGATTGGCAAACCCGATTGAGCCGAGCCGCGATTTCCCGGCAAATTCTGCAGCTGCTGCGTACGACCAACCTAGCTGCGTTTGCGGAAGCATTGAAGATTCTCGCGCTGCGGAAGCCGCAGCGACGATTTACGACGAGCGAGGCGCTCATCGGCTAGGTCCGCTGTCCGTTCTGATTTTGCAATTCCTCAGCAGGAATCTGCACGCCGACGAATTTGCGCCGACCCTGGCGCATATTGTCATAGCGCGCGAGGGCGTACAACGGGAACGCGTTGCGATAAATGTGATACTTCAAATAAAACACGCAGGGAAACCCCGTGCCGGTGAATTCGGCTTCGTCCCAGGTTCCGTTTTCGTTCTGATTCGCCACCAACCACGCAATGGCACGCTCGACGCAGGCATCGTACGGTCCGCACACCGCGAGCAATCCAATGATCGCCCAGGCCGTCTGCGACGCCGTGCTCTTCCCTTTCCCTTTCAGCGCCGCATCGTAGTAGGAAAGAATTGACTCGCCGAAACCGCCATCGGGATTTTGTACCGAACGCAGCCAATTCGCCGCCGCCTGGCAATCCGCGCCCTTGGACAAGCCAATCATTTCGAGAGCACGCAGCACGCTGCTGCTGCCGTAAATGTAATTCACGCCCCAACGCCCAAACCACGGACCTTCAGCGGTCTGATCATGACGTATGAAAGCTCGCGCCCGTTGAATCACGGGATCATTCGCCGACCAGCCCATTTGGCCGAGGCATTCCACGGCGCGCGCGGTCACGTCCGCCGTCGAAGGATCCAGCATGGCATTGTGGTCCGCGAAGGGAATGTGATTCAGGAATTGCAGATTGTTTTCGTGATCGAACGCGCCCCAGCCCCCGTCTTCGTTCTGCATGCTGACGAGCCACTCGAGGCCGCGCTGCATGGAGCGGCGCAAGCGTTCGGAATCAGGATCGGCGACGCGGCCCAGCGCCATCAGCACGAACGCGGTGTCGTCCACATCCGGATAAAATTCATTCTTGAACTCAAAGGCCCAGCCGCCCGGCGCGGCGTTCGGATTCTTTACCTGCCAGTCACCGGGGCCAAGAATCTGGTTCGAGACGACCCAACGCTCTGCAGCGATAAGCGAAGGATGCGCAGGATCGAGCCCAGCCTCTTCGAGCGACACCATCGCGATCGCCGTATCCCACACAGGCGAAATACAAGGCTGCACGCGCAAGGTATCGCTTTCGGCAATTTCGTAACGCTCGAGAAAACCGATCTCGCGCGCGACAAGCGGATCCTCTGTGTCGGCGCCTTCCGCCAGCAGCGCGAAAATCGAGTTCATCATCGCCGGATAAATCGTGCCCAAGCCTTCGCTGCGTTCCAGCCGCTCCACCATCCAGCGGCGCGCGCGTTCCAGCGCGAGCTTGCGAAACGGCTTCCATCCCAGTCGCTCGTGCAATTTCAATCCGCGGTCCATCGCCAGGAACACGTTGCGCCAGGAAATTACACGCTTGTCCCATTTAAAAGATTGCGGCTTGCCCCCTGGAGTTTTGAAAAGTTCGCCTACCGTGACGCCCGCAGGCAGCCGCCAGTCCGGTTTATACGCATAAACGATCGCCAGCGGAATCACAATCCCGCGCGTCCAGGATGACATCTCGTGAATATTGATGGGAAACCAGTCGGCCAAGAGCATCAGTTCCGGCGGAATCGAAGGAACGATGCTCCAATCGACACCACCCACCATCGCCAGATAAAAGCGCACGTAGGAATTCGTCGCTTCCAGACCGCCCAGTTCCAGTACCCTTTCCTTGGCGCGCACTAAAGCCGGCGCGGTTGCGGAGTCGCCCGCCAACCGCAGAGCGACGTAAGCCTTCACCGTGGCGTTCAGCTCGGAAGGACCACCCTCGAAGATGTTCCACCCGCCGTCGGGTAGCTGTTTGCGGCGAATGTAAGTGGCAAGCTTAGCGGTTTTTTCGGAGTCCAACTGGCCAAGAATGTGCAGGTACAAAACGTAGTCGGATTCCAGCGTGGTGTCCGCTTCCAGCTCAGCCCACCAGTAGCCGTCCTGAGTCTGAGCAGAGAGCAGCCAGCTGGTCGTGCGGGCTATCGCCTGCTCGACCTGAAATTCAACATTTCGGCTGCGAACTGTGGCCGTACCCTGCGAACTGCTTTCGTTCGGGGCGTCCACCTGCAGTCTCACTTTCGGCGTCATCAATCCCTCAGTACTATTTGACTACATCGCGCCGGCTATCGTGCGCCCCGGTGCTCCCCGAGCTAGAAATCCAGCAACGGGGGGTTGCTGCGATCCATCAGGGTAGGATTGTTCGGATCATACGGCCGACAGACGGCTTTTTTGCCGTGCCAAACAGCGGCCCCGCGAAGGAGCTCGCGGAATATCGGCCTCCTCTGCCACCCAAATCTCAGAGGAATCACGCTAACGCTAATATTATCTTTGGGTTTGCCCTTAGGGTCAACTAAAAACGCGCTGCCCGTTGCCACTGGGTATAGATGTGGGACAAGGGCATATGGCTGCTTAAATGTTTCATAAAGGTAATCGTGCGGGGAAAATGTGCAAATCATGTGCTAGAAATTTTCCACATCTGGGCGGTACGGCAGTCAGAAAAGCGAATAGAAACCGAACTTCGCGGCGTTCGCCTGCCCTTTCACTCACCCGTTTTCGCTTGCTCCAATTTGCGGACGCGCTCCGCCAATTCGGGCAAACGCGACAGCCAGCCATATTGTTCCTTGAATCTGGCGAACGGTCTTGCCGGCGTGCCCCAAACCGTCTGACCGCGACGAATGATCTTCCCGCTCGGGATTCCAGCTTGGGCGCCGATGATTGCGTCGTCTTCCAGCGTGCAGTGCGGCGCGATACCCACCTGGCCGCCTACCAGGACCTGCGCGCCGATCGTGCAACTGCCGGAAATACCTACTTGCGCGGCTATAACCGTATTGCTTCCGACGCGCACGTTGTGAGCGACCTGGACCAGGTTATCAATCTTGACGCCCTTTCCAATTTGGGTCGCCGCGAGCGACCCACGGTCAATCGTTGTATTGCAGCCAACTTCCACGTCGTCACCGATTTCCACGCCGCCGATTTGCGGGAACTTGATGTGCTGACCGTCACCGAAGACATAGCCGAAGCCGTCGCTGCCGATCACCGCGCCGCTGTGGACTTCCACGCGATCAGCGAGCTTTGCCCCGGCGTAGAGCGTTACCCGCGCATGCAGCCGGCAGTGTTCTCCCACCCGAGCGCCGCGACCCAAAAAACAGAATGCCTCCACGTGTGTTCCTGTGCCGATTTCCGTTTCGTCTTCGATTACAACGTACGGGCCCACGCGAATGTTGGCAGCCAGCCGCGCTGTCGCGGCGACGATTGCGGTGGGATGAATTTCCGGACGCAGCGGAGGCGTGGGAAGCAGCCACGTTGCCGCCTTCGCGAAGGCGAGTTTCGGGTTCTCGACTTCCAGGATTGTCTTGCCGGACAAATTCGTGCCTGGGGAAGCGAGCACGCAACGCGCCGCCGAGCTCGCAGCGCGTTGCAGCTGGCGCGACGAGTCAGCGTAGATCAGATGCTCCGGCTTCGCGCTCTCCGGACTGGCGATGCCGCTGATCGGGATTTGCGCGTCTCCGTGGATTTTGGCGCTTAGATATTCCGCAAGTTCGCCGGCCGTATGAATCATCACTGCACCTCGTGTGGAAAAATGATTCGTTGCAAAAAAAGCGTGTTGCGGCATGCGCCGAGCTAGAACGGATACATTGGCGGCTCAGCTGGCGGGCGCGTTTTCCATCTCTTGTGCACCCAGAGCCATTGATCCGGATGCGCGCACACGTAATTCTCAATTACTCCCGTGAAACGCTGCGTGTTCTCGCGCACATCCACTTCTTCATCGCCTGTACGCGCCAGCTCAACGGGCGGTTCGAACCGCAGCCGGTACTTGCGCAGCGAATCGTCCCAGAAAAGGAAGCCGGGAACCACGGCTGCGTCCGTACGCAGAGCGATGCGCGCCAAACCGGACGTGGTGGACGCGGGGATGCCGAAGAAATTCACGAACACTCCTTCTTCGAGCGCGGTGTTGTGATCGGAGAGAATGCCAACCGTGCCGCCGTCCGCCAGAACTTTCAGAATAGCGCGCGCGGACTTATTTTTATCGATGGGACGATTGCCCGATAAACAGCGGTAATGATTAATCAGCGCATCCACGCGCGGATTCGAGATCGGCCGAACCAGGAAGTGCAAAGGGTGTCCGTAGAGCGCGTGCGCGAAGGACGACAGCTCCCAGGCGCTCATGTGGCCGGTGAGGAACAGCACGCCTTTTCCGCGGCGTTGCCCGGCGTCGAAATTTTCAGCTCCATCAATCACGACGATGCGCTGGATGTTCTGCCGCGTGTAGCGTGGGAATTGGGAGAACTCGCCTGCCATCCAGCCGATTTGGCGGATCATTGCGCGGATGACGTCCTTGCGTTTCGCTTCGCTCCAGCCCGGGAACGCCAGATGCAGATTGAACATCGCCGCACGGCGCAGCGGCGTTCGAACCGCATACGCCACGGACGCGAACGACGCGCCCACCCATCGCGCCGCTGGCCGCGGCAGCAGCCCCAATAATTTCAGCCCGCTCCAGGCCACGGCATATTCCAACCATTCCCGCATAGCGGGCCATTATGCAAGAGCCTGCGGAGAGGATGCCAGCAATCGTTCGCTGATTGTGCATTGCGATTGGCCGCCGCGGTTATCCTTTGCGTTCGTGCGTCGTGATGGTCTGTCGCGCCGGGCACACCGTAGGCACGCTTCGCGAAACAGGATTGGCGGCGAGAATGTTAGACTCATCGCGCTTTGCACGAATTGGCACAATCTCGGCGCAAGACGAGCATCGCGGCGCTCGCCACCGCCGCCGTGGTGGTCATGGTCTCGCTGTTCGCAAACCTCGGCGCCATCGGCTTGGTCGGCCCCGATGAACCGCGCTACGCATGGATCGCGCGTAGCATGGCCGAAACCGGGGACTGGGTTACGCCCCGGCTTTGGGGCGTTCCCTGGTTCGAAAAGCCGATTCTCTATTACTGGGCGGCGGCCGTCGGATTCTGGATGCATTTGCCGGCGGAATGGGCGGCGCGCTTGCCTTCTGCGATCGCCGCTGTGGCGGCCGCAAACGGGATCGCCTGGTTTGCGCGGCGGTACTATGGGGCGGACGAAGATTCGCTGGCGAGACCGACGCTGCTTGCGCCCGTAATTTTTGCCACGAGCGTCGGGGGTACCGGATTGGCGCGCGCGGCAACTCCAGACATGCTATTCAGCGCGGCGATCACGCTGGCCATGATCTGCGCGGCGAGCGTCCTGAGGGGGGCGGGCGCGTTGCGCATCCCGAACAATGCGCAGGCGGAAATTCAAGAACGCAATCTGCAGGTGCTCGTCCTGTGGGGCGTATTCCTCGGCGCCGGAGTCCTCGCGAAAGGTCCGGCAGCAGTCATACTTGCCGGCGGCGCCATCAGCGTTTGGGCGCTTGGCACATCCAACTGGCGCGCCGCGTTCCGCTTGGCACACCCGGTCGCCATCGTGGCATTCTGTGCCGTCGCACTGCCGTGGTACGCGCTCTGCGCGCGGCGCAATCCCGATTTTCTGCACATATTTATTTTTCAGCACAATTTCGAACGCTACTTGACGCCGCTGTTCCAACACCAGCAGCCGTTCTGGTTTTTCGGGCCGATTACAATTCTCGCGCTGCTGCCATGGTCGGCGTTCTTGGTCGGCGCGGCGCAAGAAGCGATGAGACTATGGCGCGAAAAAACGTGGACGAACTCCCCCGGATTCTTCGTCGCCTGCTGGGCCGTCTTCCCCATCGTGTTCTTCAGCTTTTCGCGATCGAAGCTGCCCAGTTACATTCTTCCGGCGGTTCCAGCTCTGGCGTTGGTCGCGGCAATCGGCGCCAGCCGCGCGTTTCAAAGAAGCCGCAGCAACGCGATCATCCTCAGCGCGGGAATTGGCGTGGCATGGATTGTGCTAGCCGCCATCTTCCTCCGTGCGGCGCACAAGTTCCCATTCACCCAGACGGGCGCCACCATCCCCGCGCTCGCCGCCGTAGCGTTGGCAATCGCGATCGCAGTCGCCGCTGGTATTCTCTACGCCGGAATGCGCAGGGATTTGCATCTGGCCGTGATTCTGTGCAGCATCAGCGCCCTGGCAACGCTGCAAGTCGCAAATGCCGTGGTCCTGCCGGCGCTTGATCCGTACATATCAGCGAGATCTCACGCGGCGTTCTTCCGCAACGATCTTCATCCCGACAGGATCTTTACATACCAGCTAAGGCGCAGCTGGAATTACGGCCTGGCATATTATTTCCAGCGCGAAATGCCGGAATGGTCGCCGCAGGATCCGGACGCAGCTCTGGTGCTCACTTCAGGGGAGGGATTTGAAAAAATAGTTCAGGCAGGAAGATTTCGCAACGCCGAGGAGCCGCCGCAACAAGGCATCATCTACGTTCCGATACAGCCCGTTCCGCGCTAGTTGCTCGGAGCGCGCGACGTCGCCGGCAGATTTAGCAGGAAGAAACTCACCACCTGGCTCTCATAGTTTTTGCGGTCGTCATCCGACATATCCGGATAACTGGTGCGATCGCGAATCATCTGCTTAGGCTCCGGCGCACGGGTGAACAGGTCTGTCATGTCCCTGGCAAGATCCGGCCGATCGTCCGACACGAAGAAAAGTTTGGGAGTGCCCTTGGTTCGAACCAGCTGTGCGGTGACTGGCGGCTGGTTCCGAAATTGATAATTGAGCATGCGAAAACCCAGGTCGCAGAGTTGGCTTACGTAAGGCAGCACGGTAAGGCCCGAGCGTTTCACTTCGATGCGCACCATATCGCGCGGATCCGCATAGGCATCGTCCACGATGAACGCGGACACTCGCGGATCGGAGACGGCATTTTCGAGCACCACATATCCGCCCATGTCCACGCCCCACAGCCCGAAATGTTTCGGATCCACATCGTCGCGCGTGGCCAAAGCCTGCATCGCGGCTTGCAGCTCCGCCACCTCCTTATAACCAAGCGTGGTGACGCCGGGGCTGGTGCCGTGCGCGGTGAAATCAAACAGGAACACGTTGAACTGCTGGTCCTGCAGCGCGGTGACCAGCGTCAGGACGTCTGACCGTTGCGAATGATATCCGTGACAGACCACGATCGTAGGTGAGCCGCGCAATCCCGGATAGAACCAGCCGTCGCGCGTACCGCCGTTGGCAACCGGAAACGAAAACGCCACCGGATGCCCCATCATCACGTTCAGATCGATGGGCGAGCCCGTCGCGTGCGAGGTACGCAGCAATTGGTACAGCAGGAAGCCGGAAACAGCGGCCACAGACACAAATAGGAAGAGCGCAATCGCGAAGAGTCCCGAGAGGAGCTTGGCGATACGCGTTGTTGGATAGCGTAGTTCTGAGAGGAAAGCCATCCGGTAAGCGCGGGCGCACGCAATTCTCGCCTCGGCGAATTGCATGGTAGCACAATTTGCGGCAAGCGCAGGGTAGGCTGATTGTCCGGGACGTTACATTTCAGACAATTACCCTCAACCTTCGAAATACGCGCAAGCTTCCTAACCGTATTGCCGACAACGTCCGCCAGTTGGGTTCTGCCGCCGCCCATGTTTATAATGGCGTGGGGGTTGTTTCCTTTCCCACATGCAGATTGTCGATCTCCGGCAAATTCAGGCGCGGAACCTGGACCCGCTCTTCCAGGAAGAGACTCGCCATTGGCGCGACGAGTTGCATTGGGACTATCGATCCTCGATTGAACTGATTCGCCGGTTTATTGATTCGCGCTCGCTGGGCGGTTACGTGGCCATGGAAGATGGCAATCCTGCCGGATATGGCTTCTACGTTCTGGAAGATCACAAGGGATTGATCGGCGGCCTATTCGTATCTTCGCGTTTTTCGCAGGAGCCGATTACCCGCGCGCTGGTGACGGAAATGGTGACCGCGCTACATGCTACTCCGCGCTTGGAGCGCGTCGAAGCCCAGTTGATGCCCTTCGGCACCGAGCTCGACCCCATATTTCTCTCGCAGTATTTCAAGCTGTATACACGGCAGTTCATGTTGTTGACGCTGGCCGATGCCAAGCTCGGCGGCACACCTCTTTCCACCGGTCTGCGCCTGGAGCCGTGGACGGATCGCGCGTTCGAATCCGCGGCGCGGCTGATCCAGCTGGCTTATGCCGATCATGTGGATGGAGAAATCAACGACCAGTACCGCACTGAATCCGGTGGCATGAAATTCCTGCGCAACATCGTGCTTCTTCCCGGCTGCGGCCAGTTTTTGCCAGAGGCTTCTTTTCTGGTGCGTCCCGCGACGGGCGAGCGGCCCATCGGCATGGTGCTCACGTCCACGGTCGCCGAGCGCGTGGGGCACACCACGCAAATCTGTGTGATGCCCGGATATCAGGGCCACGGCATCGGGCGCGCTTTGATGGAAAGCTCGATCCAAGCGCTGCGCCGTCGGCGCTACGACTCCCTATCGCTCACGGTAACCAGCATCAACACCTCGGCCGTGCGCCTCTACGAACATCTGGGATTTCGCACCATCAAGAAATTTGCCGCAGGCGTCTGGCAAGTCTAACGGAGTTACTTCTTTACCCGATCTTTCAGCAGCACTTTCAGCTCGTCCATGAATTCCTTCACGTCCTTGAAATCCAGATATACGGACGCGAATCGGACGTACGCCACTTTATCCAGCTTCTTCAGTTTCTGCATGATGTGCTCGCCAATGTCTTTTGTGGTGCGCTCGCGCTCCGGCGCCTCGCTGACGAACTGCTCCGCCTCATCGACGATCGTTTCCAGCTTGCCGACCGGTACGGGGCGCTTCTCGCAGGCTTTCAGCAGGCCCTGCAGGAGTTTCGCGCGCTCGAATTTCTCGCGCCGCCCGTCTTTCTTGATGACCATGTAAGGAATTTCGTCAATGCGCTCGTAGGTGGTAAAGCGGCGGCTGCATTTCAAGCACTCGCGGCGGCGGCGAATCAGGTCGCCGGTGCGCGCCTCACGCGAGTCAACTACTTTATCGTCCAGGTTCGTGCAGAAGGGGCATTTCACCGTGTTTCTTCTCCCGGTTTCGCAGGATGCGCGCCAAGCGCAATTTCTTCCGCCACGGATTCGGCTTCGTTTTCGGCGGCCGTGGCCATCTTGCGCAAATCGCCCATGGACCATCCTTCCCGGAAGAGCAAAGGCAAACCCGCCAGGCTACACGATGCAAAGGTAAGCAGCCATACCATGATGGACATGGTCGCCGCTGGCACCTTTTCTACTCCAAAGATCAGCGTCAACACAACAAATGTGGCGACTTGCGCTCCGCCGCCCACTCCGGGAAATTGCACGGCTGACCCTACCATGGAAAACGCCAGCACCAGCGCCGCACCGGCCAAGGTCAATTCACCCAGCTTTCCGCCGAATGCGTGCGCCACCCACCAATAACACACCACGATCAGGAACCAATGCACGGCCGAAAGTGCGATCAACGCGCCCAGATCATTCCAAGTGCGGATTCCCTGCAACCCTTCCGCAAATCCTTCCAGCAGCAAAATAATTTTCCCGCGCCAACCGGCGCGCCACGACGGTTTTTTCAGCCGTCGTGCCAGCCATTCCGCGCCATGATAACGAAAATAAATCAGAAACCCGACGGCCACCAGCAACGCGACCAGAAGCAAACTCCCCGCCGAACGCGTCAGTTTCAACAACGCTTCATCTTCCGTGCTCACCCGGCCATGCTGCTCATACAACAACAGCGCGGATCCCGCAATGACGGCCGTAGCAGCCATGTCGAACACGCGCTCGAGGACGTAAACACCGAACATGCGCGGGATGGACAATCCATCTTTTTTCGCAATCAGCACGGGACGAATCGGCTCGCCGGCGCGGCCCAGCAGAAATGTGCCTGTAAAGCCCATCAGCGTGGCGCTATACACATTGCCGAAATGCGTGACTCCCAGCGTGCGCGAAAACCTCATCCAACGCAGCGCGCGAATTGCAAAACAGACATAGATCGTCGCCACGGTGAGCACCAGGAAGGAGAGCCGCGCATCGCGCAGCGACTGCCCCACCGTGGACCACTGGAACCCTTCGAGCGTGATCGAATTGCGAAACTTGTAGAACAAACCGCCAAGCGCGACCAGGGCGAGCAGCAGGAAGAAAATCCGTCGTGAAGTGCGCAGCATTGATTTCGCAACCTAACAGCAAGCTTCCAAGAGTGTCAAGGCGGGTTTCGCGTTTCTTTCGCGGCGCGGACCGATATCCATCACGGCGCTTGTGTTCCCGTCGCCAAGCTCGATAAGATGCGGCACAATGCAAGTCTCCGTGGAACTACAGGGCCGCTCGACGCCACACGTCGCCCGGCCAGCGGAACTTTCTAGCCCCGGATTGCGTTACATCTTGTGAGGCTGAAAGGGAATGCAAGCTGCGAGGCTAAAGACGATTGGAGCCCGACGCCCAACTGGTGCAGGGATGTCTCCGGGGCGAAGGGCCGGCCTGGGAGGAACTTGTGCGCCGGCACAGCCGGCGCGTCTTCAATCTGTGCTACCGGTTCACCGGCAATTCCACCGAAGCCGAGGACCTGAGCCAGGAAGTTTTCTTGCGCATCTATCGCACGCTGCCCAGTTACCGGCCGGCTTTCGGAGCTTTTCCTACATGGCTCACCAGCGTCACGCGCAACCTGCTGGTGGATCATTACCGGCGCACGCGGCGCGATCGGCTGACGGATTCGATCGAAGACGCGATGCCCAAGCTGGAGAACAAACAATCCGCGGGGCGTACGCCGGACAAGCTGGCGCTGGCCTCGGAATTAAGCGCGCAGCTGCAACAAGGATTGTCGCGGCTTTCGCCGGAATTGCGCGAAGCGGTGATCTTGCGCGATTTGCAGGGCCTCGATTACAGCGAGATTCAAACCGTCCTGGAAGTGCCCGAGGGTACGGTAAAATCGCGCATTAACCGCGGGCGCATCGAGCTGGCGCGCATTTTGGAAGAAATGGGGCTGCGGCCGCAGAATTGATTGGCGGGAGTGAGAGTATGACGGACTGGAACTGCGCACTAACCGAAGAAAGGCTGAGCGATTATCTGGACGGGGTTCTTTCGCCCTCCGAAGCAGCGGAATTTTCCGCGCATGCGAGCAGTTGCGACGATTGCGGCAAGCTGATCGCGCAAGTCGGCGGCCTGGTGCATCGGATGCGCGCACTCGATGCGCTGGAAGCTCCCCCGCAGTTAATTCCGAAAATCCTGGAAAGCACACTGGGCCCGCGGCGCGCGCAGAGTGCGGGATGGCAACGCTGGTTTGCGCGGATTCCGCAATTCTGGCAGCCGCGCTTCGCCATGGGCGTCGTCACCGTTGCGGCCACCCTATTGATCGTCCTTTACACCAGCGGAATGTCCCCGGCGAAACTGAAGAAGGCGGACCTGAGCCCCACGAATGTTTTTCGCACCGCCAATCGCCAGGTGCACCTCACCTACGCGCGCGGCGCCAAATTCGTGAACGACCTGCGCGTCGTGTATGAGATTCAGACGCGCCTGCAGCCCGATGCCGAGCCTTCTCCTTCCAACACGCCGGCGCCCGCGCCGCAACAAAACTCGCAGCCGCCTTCCGTGAATCCGC
>DATNLN010000222.1:0-21032 GCA_035602855.1 Candidatus Acidiferrales bacterium | reverse complement strand
TGTTTTCGGCTGCGGCATCCGGACGAGCGGCCGCCTCTAATAATGATAAAGATAAGGATGACGCACTCCAGGCATTTGCGGCGATGGAACCTGTCGATACCCACGTTCACGCGTTCAAGAGCGATCCAGCCTTCACGGATCTGCTGGCGCGCCTGCAATTGCACGTGCTGGACATCTGCGTCGCCGATACCCAAGGCATCTACAACGATCTGGCCACCGAAGTCGCGCGCGCCAAGGGTTTCGTCGAATCCAGCACAGGCCACGCCAGGCTGTGCGTCACGTTTAATCCCTTCACGTTTCAGCAGAAGGATTTTGCGCAGAATACCGTGAAGCGGCTGCAGCAGGAATTTGCCGACGGCGCGATTGCAGTAAAAATCTGGAAAAATATCGGCATGGAACTGAAGACAGCAGACGGGAAGTACGTCATGCCCGACGATCCGGCCTTCGCGCCCATCTACCGGGCGATCGCGGCGGAAAACAAAACCCTCGTCGCGCACGTTGCCGAGCCTTCCTCCTGTTGGCAGCCGCCCAATCCAGACAGTCCCGATTACGATTACTACAGGGAAAATCCGGAGTGGTACATGTACCTTCATCCCGATCACCCGCGCAAGGAAGTCATCCTGGCCGCGCGCGACCACCTGCTTGAGCAAAATCCGAAACTGCGCGTCGTTGGCGCGCACCTGGGCAGCATGGAAACCGACGTGGACGAAATCGCCAGGCACTTTGACCGCTATCCGAATTTCGCCGTGGATACCGCGGCGCGCATGGAATATTTAATGATTCAGCCGCGCGAAAAAGTGCGGAACTTCCTCATCAAGTATCAGGACCGCGTGGTGTACGGCACCGACCTGGAATTCCTCGCAAACGAAAGCACGGCCGAGGCTTTAAAGGATTGGCAAGATACCTACGCGAGAGATTGGAAATTCTTGGCTACGGATCAGATGCTGCAGCTCAGGGGCCGCGAAATCGAGGGATTGAACTTGCCTGAGCCGGTTCTGCGCCGCCTCTTTCACGATAATGCCGTGCGTTGGATTCCTGGGATCGCGAACTCCGCAAAGTGAGCCGGTTGGGGAGCGAGCACGCACGGCATACTTTCCTCTAGAAAGTCAGCCGCTGGATTTCGATCTGTGGCATGAGCGCGCGCACCGTTGCCAGTTCGATTCTTCCCGGCGCGGACGCCACGCAATTGGTAGCGCCGCACGCCGCAGCCAGGCGCAGAGCCTCTTCGCCGGCGATCCCCTGCATAGCGGAGTAAGCAAAACCTCCCAGGGTGGCGTCTCCGGATCCTACCGCCGAAATCACATTCATGGGCGGCGGCGTCGCTTTCCAGACAGGCCCATCTTTGCGTTCCTTCCAGATCAATCCTTCGCGTCCCAGAGTAATCGCAGCGCTTTCCGCTCCGCGGGCAACGATCTCACGCGCCGCATTGGCTATTTCCTCCATCGTTCCGAGCGGCCGGCCTAGGAGCGTTTCCCCCTCGGCGCGATTTACTTTCACGAAATCCGGATGGGCCTGCGAGCCGGCGCGCAAAGCCTCGCCACTTGTATCCACAAAAACTCTTGCGCCTGCAGTTCGCGCCGCCGCAATCAGCGAGACATAGAAATCGGATGCAACGCCTGCGGGCAAGCTGCCCGAAATCACCACGACTGCCTTCTTCCACTCGTCGCGCAGTCCTTCCGCACACCGCTGCAGAAATTCTTCGCGCTCCTGCGGGGTCGGCTCCGCGCCGGGCTCGAGAATCTCCGTCACGCGTCCTGTTGCTTCGATAATTTCCAGATTCACGCGCGTTCGAGCGACCGTGGGAATTGCAACCACGCGAATCCCCAGAGTTTCCATTTGCCGCGCGCACTCCTGCCCGATCGCTCCGCCCAGAAATCCCAGCCACACGGGCCTGGCTCCCAGTGCGAGCGTGGCCATCGCGACGTGCGCGGCCTTACCCCCGGCCAAGCCCTGCGCGGTGCGGGCGCGATTCACCCCTCCCACGGCTAGCGATTCCATGCGCAAGCGGCGATCCATGGCCGGATTCGCGCTCAAGCAAACGATAGTTGGACCGGGCATAAATCCTTGCTCCTGGCTGGCATTTGTGCCAAGCTACCACCCTCAGGTGCGAAATAGTAACAAAAAGTAAGAAATCGAAAGCAGGCTTTGATCCATGCTCGCGGAAGAGCGGCGCCGAAAAATACTCGAATTGACGCAACGTGACGGCCGCGTGGTCGTCAAGGATCTGGCACGCCGTTTCTCCACTTCCCTCATCACCATTCGCAAGGATTTGGAATCGCTCCACCAAATGGGCCGCCTCCAACGCGCCCATGGCGGCGCGCTGCCCATCGACGCAACTGCGCTGCGGGATCCCACGCTGCATGAAAAAGAGCAGTTGCACCGCCGCGAGAAACTGAAAATCGCCGCCGCGGCAGCGCGCCTGGTTCGCCCCGGCCACGTGGTGATTCTGGATTCAGGCACCACCACCACGGCCATCGCGCGTGCTATTAAACATGTGCGCGATCTCACGGTGATCACCAACGCCGTGAACATCGCCGCCGAACTTGCCGGCACGGATGTGGAGGTCATTCTAACGGGCGGCGTGCTGCGAAGGAATTCGTTTTCGCTGGTGGGGCCGCTCACCGAAGATTCCCTCCGGCACGTCACCGCGGATCTTCTGTTTCTCGCCGTGGATGGATTCGATGTTGCGTATGGACTCACTACGCCGAACCTGCTGGAAGCGCGCGCGAATCGCGTGATGATGGAAAACGCCAAGACAGTGATCATCGTCTGCGACTCGAGCAAATTTGGCCGGCGCAGCCTCTCGTTCATCGCGCCCACTTCGGCCGTCCATCACACCATCACGGATGGCAAAATTTCCGCCCGGCACCTTCGCGGGCTGCGCGCGGCGCATATTAAAGTTGTCGTAGTGTAAATTCTGATTTCGCAAACCTTGCGGAGGAACAGTTGGCGGATTTAAAAACACCAGTGGGCGCTCACACCATCGCGGAAATTCTTTCGGAACCAGCCACATGGAAATCGTGCCTGCAGGCCATGGAGCAGAGCGCCCGGCTGCAATCGCTCGCCGAGAAGCTTCCCAGAAATATCGAATGGGTGTTCATCGGCTGCGGATCGAGTTTTTATCTGGCCCAGGCCGCTTCGGCGAGTTGGTCTATTTTGACCGGCGAAAAATCGCGCGCGCTTCCCGCATCCGAAATTACGCTCTTCCCCCAATTATTTCCGGCGGGCTGCCAGGCCGTGCTGATTACCCGTTCCGGCTACACTTCGGAGGTTTTGCAGGCCGCCGAATATCTGGAATCGAAACTCCGCTCGCAAACCTTGGCGATTACGTGCGGTGCCAATACTCCCATCGCAAAGATCGCCTCGCACTGCATCCAGCTGCCGGCTGCGGATGAAAAAAGCACCGTGATGACCAGGTCCTTCACCTCAATGCTGATCACGCTGCAGTCGCTTGCGGCAATTCGCGGAAATCGCCGCGACGTTCTGAAATCGCTGGGCGAACTTCCCGGCCAGGTTGCCGGCCGGCTCGACGCAATCCACAGCGCGATCAAGTCGCTCACGGAGTCGCGCGCCTTTGCGGATTATGTATTCCTGGGACAAGGACCGTTTTTCGGCATCGCGCAGGAATGCATGCTCAAAGTGAAAGAGATGTCCTGTTCTTACGCGCAGTCGTTTCATACGCTCGAATTCCGGCACGGTCCCAAGGCGATCGTCAGCCCCGAGACGCTCATCACCTTCCTCATCAGCGAATCGGGCTTTGCGGCGGAAGTCGCTGTCCTTGAGGAAATCAAAAAGCTGGGCGGGACCACACTGGTTGTCTGCAACTCGGGCGATTCCATGATGCGCCGCGCCGCCGATTACCTTGTCGAGTTGTCGCTCGATGTGCCGGAAGTAGCCCGTGCGGCCCCAAGCGTCATTCCCGGACAACTGCTCGGCTTTTACACCGGAATCAAGAAGGGTTTGAATCCTGACGAGCCGCGCAACTTGTCGCGTGTCGTAATGCTGGAAAGCAAATAACAGGGGCCGCCCGAATGTCGCTCGATGTCTGCGTGGTCGGCGAAATCAACCCGGACCTGATTCTGTACGGTGTGCCAGCGCAACTGAAACCGGAAGAGGAATCGCTGATCCATGGATTCCGTCTGACGCTGGGAAGTTCGTCCGCCATTTTCGCGCACAATCTTGCGGTGCTCGGGACGCGGGTTGGCATGGTGTCCAAAATCGGCGCGGACTCGCTCGGCAAAATGGCTTTCGACTGGCTCGCAGAGGCTGGCGTGGATTTGACGCGTGTGCGTGTTGCCCCTAGCGGCCCTGCCACTGGCCTCACCGTGATTCTCGCCCAGCCCGGACATCGCTTTATCCTCACCTACCCCGGAACCATGTTTGAATTCAGTTACGCCGACCTGGATCTCGATTATATTTTTTCCGCGCGGCACCTGCATCTATCGTCGTATTTCTTGCACCGCGCCCTGCGCCCCCGCATCGCTGACTTATTTCGCGAAGCCAAGGCCCACGGACTTTCGACGTCGCTAGACACCAACGACGACCCGGAAGGCAAGTGGGGGGACGATCTGCTGAACGTGCTTCCGTTCGTTGACATATTTTTCCCGAACGAGCGCGAAGCAAAGAAAGTAGCGGGCAGCGATGATTTGCAGCAAGCAATCCATAGACTGGCGCAGCTTTGCAAATTTGTCGTAGTGAAACTCGGTTTACACGGGGCGGTTGCGCGGAAAGGCTCCCAAGAATGGCGCCGCAGCGGCCTGCGCGTGGCGTCGGTCGACCCGGTCGGCGCAGGCGACAGTTTCGATGCCGGCTTCATTCATCGCTATCTGCAGGGTGCAACCCCGCAGGAATGCCTCGACTACGCCGACGTTGCCGGCGCATTTTCAACCACGTGCGAAGGCGGCACCGAGGCTTTTAAGGATCGTGACAAGGTCGCAGCATTTTTTCGCGAGCACTTGACCAAGCGTTAAGCAGGATTCGCCATCCGCAGCCGAGCGTCACTCCTTGGTGGCTTTTATCAATAGATGGTCGGAAAAGCTCGCGTTCAGTTTTGCGCCCGGCGCGGTCACTTCCCCCAAATCCTTGCCGCTCACGTAATCCAGCACGCGATATTTTCCCGTAGCCAGCCCGCGCAGTTCGATTTCTCCAGACCACGATGCCTGCTGTCCGGGCTTGGCAGCGCCCGCTGCCGCCGCCCCCGCAAAGAACGCGTAGTACATCGCGCCATCTTTCTCGATGGCGTATCCCTCCGGAAAATCGTAACCATAAACGTAAAGATCGCGGAACGTGCCGCGCGAAAGCATGTTGTCGTTATAGAGGCCGATCCACTTTTTCCAGTACTCCTCTTTTTGCGGTGTCAGATAAACATCCGCCAGCTTCGGTCCGTAGTTCGGCCACGCGAATTTCGTGCCCACCACGCCGCCGGTTCCAATCGTCGAGGCGAAATCAGATCCCAGATCCTTCTCATTTCCGTTCGGGTTCGCGATGCGCGTCAATTCCACATGATCTCCATAGACCGCGGAATTGGGACCAAGCAGCGCCTTGTACATTTTCACGCGCTGCCGCACCTGCACCGAACCAACCGGATCCGCCGTCACCGCCTGATCCAGATAACGCAGCCATGCGATGCTCGGCGGCGTGCCGCACGGGCAGCTCTGCGTGACACTGTCCGGTTTCAGCGCACGCGTGGTTTCGAAAATCGTCTTGTAGACATCACCCATCGCGTAAACCGAATCGTACGGCGTCTTGTGATGATGCTTCGGGTTGTAACAAGCCGGGACGCTGTAAATGTTGTCGAGCTTGTGCCCGTCAAAATCCCAGTCGCGAATAAATGTTTCCGTCAGCTGCTTGTAATACGCGCGCACCTCGGGAACGGCCGGACATAATGTCGCCAGATTCCGCGTCATGCGCGCCGGCTTGCCGTTCTTGTCCAGAATCAGCCAGTCCGGATGCTGCTTCACTACGTCCGATACGCCGTAGGAATGCGATTCGTATCCCGGCCCGCCATCTTCCACCGCCAGCGGCAACCACCACAGTTGCACCTTGATTCCCTGCTCGTGAAATTGCTGGACCATTTTTTGAATTTCGCCGTCGGGAAACGTGTCGCTGCGCGGTTGCCAGTCGCCGTAGGTGTTGAACCAGCGGTCGTCCAGAGTCGCCCAGTGAATTCCGAATTCCTTGAGTTTGGGAATCGTACCCAGCATTTGCGCCGGAGTCACATCGGCCAGATAGCCCCACCCGCACCAGCTCACCGCGTAGTCTTCGCTGTTGGTCGTGGGCCGCTTCAGACCTTCGCCATCGATCACGTCGGAATAGATTCGCAGCGGCTCGTAATAATCGCCGGAATAGACCGCGATAAATGTCTCGGGACTGGAATAACTTTCGCCCGGCTGCAACGCGCTCTCGGCAGTCAGATGGACGCTCGCATCCACGTGGCCGTCGGATTCTGTTTTCACCGGAACCGCAAGCACCAGCGGGAGGGTCTCGACGTGGCCGATCGCTTCGCCCACCGTCTTCGTCCAGAACGCGACCACGGGTATTCCGCCGCCGACGCGTCCCAGGTCTCCCTTCACGTCCACCACCGAACCCATTTGATTCTGTTGCGAAAATTTCCGCGGGATTTCAAACACGTTTTCTCTTCCCCACTCGATGCTGGCGCCATGAAAGGACCACATATCGTTCGGCGCCACCGCAGGATCCGTGAGCGAAGCATTGAAACGATGCCGATCGAGCTCGATCGCATCCAGCTTCACTTCATTCTTCCCGGAATTACGAATCGAAACGGAAACCAGCGCGACGCTCGGAAATTCGTCGTACACTTCGACCACCAGCGTCTCTTCCAGGTCAGCCGCGGAATTGTTGCCGCGCAGCTCGATGCGTTTTCCCCGTGTTCCCAGCCGTCCGTGCGGCGCGGAAATCTGCGCATGCGCGACATCGAAAACCACATCGGGCAGTTCTTTCCCCGCAGCTGTCAATGCCACGCCGGACGCTCCCGCCGCGTCATCCAGCGAAAGTTTTCGCCCATCGCTCACCAGGCTTGCAGCCACGTAGCCGCTGGGCGCGACGGCGAATTCCGCCGCGGCCGAATCCATCACCACGGCGGTCGCACTCGCGGTTACCTTCACCTGTGACTGGGGCGTTTGGGCGGGCGGGGCGCTCACCGTCGCTTGTTTCCCGCAACCGTTCGCAAACAGGAAAAGCACAGCCGCGGCGAGTGGCATCCTCGCGACGCTCAGGATATTCCGCCGCTGTACCGGTTTTTCGCAGCGCGCTAGCAGCATGTTCCTCTCTCGTCACCAAAAGAAGTAAAAAGCTACATTTCGTAACATAACGATACCTGCGCAATATCTCACATTAAGAAGGCACAAGCCACTAAAAATGCCGCAGCGCAGAGAAGCAACCGCCACCCATACCACATTTAGCCCTGCCTTTCATTCCGCCCCTTTTGTATGATCCAAGCTGCTCCAATCGTCGCAAGGACATCCATCGTTGAAAAACCGCAGCCGCGCCGCAATGGCACCCAAACTCGTCCTCGGCGTTGATATCGGCGGCACGAAGGTGGCCGTCGGCCTGGTGAACTCAGGCGGCCGGATTCACCATGCCGGGCGCGCTGCGATGATCGCGCGCGGCAGCGCCGAACAAGGATTTCGCGCCGTGCTGCAAGCGATGGATGGCGTGATGCCGCAAGCGCGCGCTGCCCGGGTACGCGCCATAGGCGTGTGCGCCCCGGGATGGGTGGAAAGCGACCGAGGAATCTTGCTCAGCGCCACGAACTTGCCGTGCTGGGAAAATTTCCCCTTGGCGCGAAAACTCGAAAAACATTACAGCTTGCCCACGCGGCTCACCAACGACGCCAGTGCCGCCGCTCTGGCCGAAGCAAAATGGGGCGCAGGCGCCAAATATGAAAGCATTTTTTACGTGAGCCTCGGAACCGGTATAGGCACGGCAATCGTCCGCGAAGGGGAGATTTACCACGGACGGGCCGGCGGCAGCTGCGAAGGCGGCCATATGAGCATCAACTTTAGCGGCCCACTGTGCGGCTGCGGCAAGCGCGGCTGCGTCGAGATGTATGCCTCGGGCAGCGCAATTTCCCGGCGCGCCCGCAGCCTGCTCCGCCAGAGCCGCAACCATCGTTCGCAAATCCTGAAAATGGCAGGCGAAAATATCTCCAATGTCACTGCGGAGACGGTAGAAAAAGCCGCGCGCGGCGGCGATCCGTTGGCAACGGAAATTCTGCAGGCAGCGGCCGACCATCTGGCGATATGGCTCGGCAATGTGATCGATCTGCTCGAGCCGGAAGTAATTATCGTAGGAGGCGGAATCGGACGCGTGATGATGGCCTTTCGCGCTCGCATCAGGCGAACTCTCAAGAGCTGGGCAATCAATCCCGGCGCGCATCGCGTGCCCATTTTGAACGCCCGCTACGGCTCCCAATCGGCTCTGGCCGGCGCCGCCGCGCAATGGCTCGTGCCAATGCACCGCCGCAACGACTGACCGCGCGGTCCCGTCTCGCAGATCCCCAGAAGACGAGCGTCCTAAGTTCCTGATTCGCCAAGGGATTCACAGCTAGCCAACACCCCTAAGGAAATAGCGCCCACTGAAATCTGCCCCAAACACCTTGAAACCAAACCTGCCTCGCTCTCGTCGGAATATAATGCGTGTTAGATTTACGCCTAGGTGGTGTCCCTAGAGGCTATCCACGCGTCGCTGGGCCAAATGCTGGTCAAAAACGTCGTTTTGGCCGATGCCGTCAGTAGCGAAAGACACGCCTCGCGCAAGGTTGAATCATCGAATGAGGGAGCAAAGTGCCAGATAATATTTCGAAGATCGGAACTCACAGCGACACCACGACGACAGCTGCGCCGTCCACAGGTTCGGCAGCGAAACCGCCAACGGCCCCGCCTGAATACGAAGGCACCGGCAAAAGCGGCAGTCACGCGTGGATCTGGGTCGTCGTGATCCTGGTTCTAGCCATCGGCGGCCTGATTTATTACCGCAAGCAGCAGGCAGCCGAAGCTGCCGCAAAAACCAAAGCGGCTCTTGCCAATCGCAGCGTCCCGATTACCACCGCGACCGCCACCACCGGCCCGATCGGCATTTATATCAACGCGCTCGGAACCGTCACCTCCGTTTATACCGCTACGATCACCACTCGCGTGGATGGACAAATCGTCAGCGTCAATTACGTCGAAGGTCAGATGGTTCATAAGGGCGACCTGCTGGTGCAGATCGATCCGCGCCCTTATCAAGCGGCCTTGACCCAGGCCGAAGGAACGCTGGCGCACGACGAAGCCTTGCTCGGCGAAGCGCGCATCGACCTGGACCGTTACCAGCTGGCTTTCAATCGCAACGCAATCGCCAAGCAGCAACTCGACGATCAGATCCAGACCGTGAAGCAGTACGAAGGCTCGGTCAAGAACGACCAGGGCACGGTTGCCAGCGCGGCCACCAATGTCGACTACGCCACGATTAAAGCTCCCATCGATGGCCGGGTTGGCCTGCGCCTGGTGGATCCCGGGAACATTGTTACAGCTGCCAGTGGCACGCCGCTGGTGGTGATCACGCAATTGCAGCCGATCACCGTAATTTTCAGCGTAGCGGAAGATTATCTGCCGCAGATTCAGAAGCAGCTGCGCCAGTCGAACAAAATGTCCGTCGAGGCCTTCGATCGCAATCAGCAAACCAAGCTTGCTTCCGGCAAGCTCTTGACTCTGGACAATCAGATTGATACCACCACCGGCACCGTAAAACTGAAAGCCATCTTCGAAAACTCCGATATCGCTCTGTTCCCGAATCAGTTTGTGAACGCGCGCCTGCTGGTGGATACACAACAGAATGCCACGCTGGTTCCCACCGCGGCAATTCAACGCAATGCCCAAGGCGCGTTCGTCTATGTCGTCAAATCCAATCAGACCGCCGCAATGCAGACGGTCACGATCGGAACCACAGATGGCGGCAACGCGGCCGTGCAAGGCGTGAAGTCCGGCGATGTGCTGGCGATCACCGGATTCGACAAGCTTCAGGACGGCGTGAAGGTCTCAGTGCAAAAGCCAACCGGTGATAACGGTTCCTCGAACGCCTCCTCCGGTAGCGCCAGTGGCTCGGGTCCGGGAAGCAACGGTTCCGTGGCGCAGGCTGGGGGCAGCGGGGGAAATCGTCCGTGAATCCGTCTCGGCCATTTATTATCCGGCCCGTCGCGACTTCGCTCCTGATGGCCGCGATTCTTCTCGCCGGATTCGTGGGGTTCACGCAGCTTCCCGTCTCGGCCTTGCCCGAGGTCGATTACCCCACCATTCAAGTCGTTACGTTTTACCCCGGAGCGAATCCTGATGTAGTGGCCTCGGCGGTCACGGCACCACTTGAGCGGCAGTTTGGCCAGGTCCCCGGCCTCAGCCAAATGACGTCCACCAGCTCCGACGGCAGCTCTGTGATCGTGCTGCAGTTTTCGCTCGAGCTGAATATTGACGTTGCCGAGCAGGAAGTCCAGGCCGCCATCAATGCCGCACAGACCTACCTTCCCGCGGATCTGCCCACGCCGCCCATTTACAGCAAGACCAACCCCGCGGACACGCCGATTTTGACGCTGGCCTTGACGTCTCAGACGATTCCGCTCTCGCAAGTGGAAAACCTCGCGGATACGCGCCTCACGCAAAAGATCGCGCAGCTGCCCGGTGTGGGCCTGGTAAGCATCAGCGGCGGCCAAAAGCCCGCGGTGCGCGTGCAAGTGAACCCCACGGCTCTTTCTTCCTACGGGATCAACCTGGAAGACGTCCGCACGGCGCTGCAGTCCACCAGCTTGAATTCCGCCCTGGGAAATTTCGACGGCCCGCATCAGGATTATCAAATCAACGCCAACGATCAATTATTTACCAGCCAGGAATTCTCGAACGTTGTCGTCGCCTACCATAACGGTTCGCCCGTGCGGCTGTCCGACGTGGCCCGCGTGGTGGACGACGTGGAAAACGTCAGGCAAGCCGCCTGGATGAATGAAACACCTGCGGTGATTGTCAACATCCAACGGCAGCCCGGCGCCAACATTATTCAGGTGGTGGATCGCGTCAAGGCGCTGCTGCCGCTGCTGCAAAGCAGTTTGCCTTCCGCCGTGCACGTGACGGTGCTGACCGACCGCACCATCACCATTCGCGCATCGGTGAAGGACGTTGAGTTTGAATTGCTGCTCACCGTGGCGCTAGTGGTCATGGTCATCTTTCTGTTTCTGCGCAACGTGCGCGCCACCATTATTCCCAGCGTGGCTGTTCCGCTTTCGCTGGTGGGTACCTTTGGCGTGATGTATCTGGCGGGCTACAGCTTGAACAACTTGACGCTCATGGCCCTGACGATTTCTACCGGCTTCGTCGTGGACGATGCCATCGTCATGATCGAGAACATCGTCCGTTATATCGAAGAGGGCGATGACCCGCTGCGCGCGTCCTTGCTCGGCTCGGAGCAAATCGGCTTCACCATCGTCTCGCTCACCATTTCCTTGATCGCCGTGCTGATTCCTCTGCTCTTCATGGGCGACATCGTCGGCCGTCTCTTTCGCGAATTTGCCATCACTCTGAGCGTCACGATTCTGGTTTCCGCCGTGGTTTCCCTCACGCTGACGCCGATGATGTGCTCTCGCCTGCTGAAGCACGACCCCGAAGCGCAAAACAAGCCTTTGTACAAAATGTCCGAGCGCGCCTTTCAAAGCGTCATTGATTTTTACGGGCGCACGCTGAAGTGGGTTTTGCAGCACCAGGTGGCGACGCTGATTGTGGCGGTCGCCACGCTCGCTCTCACAATTATCCTCTATGTCATCGTGCCCAAAGGTTTCTTTCCCGTGCAGGATACCGGCATCATTCAGGGCATCTCGGAGGCCACCGAATCCATTTCCTTTCCCCTGATGGCCCAGAAGCAGCAGCAATTAAGCTCCCTCATCCTGAAAGACCCTGCCGTTGAAAGTCTTTCATCCTTCATTGGGATTGACGGCACCAATACCACGCTCAATAGCGGACGCATTCTGATAAACCTGAAGCCACTGGAGGAGCGCGGCCTCAATGCTTCCGAGGTGATTCGCCGCCTGCAGCCGGAACTGGAAAAAGTGGAGGGCATCACGCTGTACATGCAGCCGGTGCAGGATTTGACGGTGGAAGACCGCGTGAGCCGCACGCAATATCAATACACGCTGGAAGATCCGGATTTGAACGAGCTGAACGACTGGACCGCGAAGCTGGTAGCCAAACTGAAACAAATTCCCGAACTGCGCGACGTGGCCACCGACCAGCAAAACGGCGGCCTGGCAGCCGCGCTGGTAATTGATCGCGTGACGGCTTCGCGCATGGGGATCACGCCTTCGGTAGTGGATGAAACGCTCTACGACGGATTCGGCCAGCGCCAGGTGACCACCCTTTACACGCAGCTGAATCAGTACCACGTCATTCTGGAAACCATGCCGGACTTTCAGAAAAATCCCGCGAAGCTCCAGGATATTTACGTGCGGTCCGCCCTCGCATCCTCGTCCTTGACCACAGGTTCGGGTTCGACCCCTGCCGGCACCGTCGTCACTTCCAGCACCGCTTCGGGCAACTCCAACGCAGCTCCGAGCCCCGCGACCACTAAGTCCACGCCGAATTCCGGCTCCGCCACTCCCGCCCCGGTGTCCAACACCAACGGAGCAGCCGTGCCGCTCAGCGCGTTCACTCATTTTGAATCCAGAACCGCGCCCTTGTCGGTAAATCATCAGGGACAATTTCCGGTCGTCACCATCTCGTTCAATCTTGCTCCCGACGCGTCGCTGGGCGAAGCCACCAAAGCGATTGAAAAAGTGCAGCAGGATATCGGAATGCCGCTCAGTGTTCAGGCGGCCTTTCAGGGCACGGCCGCCTCGTTCCAGCTTTCGCTGAGCAACGAGCCAATCCTGATTCTGGCCGCACTGGTCACCGTTTACATCGTGCTCGGCGTTCTCTATGAGAGTTACATCCACCCAATCACGATTCTTTCCACGCTGCCTTCGGCGGGCGTGGGCGCCATCCTGGCCTTGCTCATCTGCGGACAGGAACTCAGCGTCGTCGCGCTCATAGGAATTATTTTGCTGATCGGCATCGTGAAAAAGAACGGCATCATGATGATCGACTTCGCTCTGGAAGCCGAACGAAAGCACGGCATGAGCTCCGAGGACGCCATCTACGAAGCCTGCCTGCTGCGTTTTCGTCCTATCATGATGACGACCATGGCCGCGCTCCTGGGCGGCCTGCCACTTGCTCTCGGCACCGGCATCGGCTCGGAACTGCGCAAGCCCCTGGGCATCGCCATGGTCGGCGGCCTGCTGCTCAGCCAGGTGCTCACCCTTTACACCACCCCGGTGATTTACATCTTCTTCGATGACCTGGCCAAGAAAGTTGCCACATCGCGCGCCGGCCACGGAAGCACGGAGTCGGTCCCGGCGGATTAGCTATGAGCATCTCCTCGCCATTCATTCATCGCCCGGTCGCCACCACGCTGCTTACGGTCGCGATTGCGCTCGCCGGCGCCGTAGCTTTCCAGGTGTTGCCGGTGTCCGCGCTTCCGCAGATTGATTTCCCCACCATTTCCGTCGCCGCCAGCTTGCCGGGAGCCAGTCCGGAAATCATGGCTTCGTCGGTAGCCACGCCGCTCGAACGCCAATTCGGCCGCATCGCCGGCGTCACCGAAATGACGTCTTCCAGTTTTCTTGGGACCACCAGCATCACGCTGCAATTCGATCTGAACCGCAATATTGACGGCGCCGCGCGCGACGTCGAAGCTTCGATCAACGCCGCACGCAGCTATCTGCCCGTGAACCTGCCCGCCAATCCCACCTATCGCAAGGTAAACCCGGCCGATGCGCCGATCATGATCCTGGGCCTGACTTCCAAGGTCTACGATCGCGGACCGATGTATGACGCAGCGTCCACCATCGTGCAGCAAAGGCTTTCGCAGATTGAGGGTGTCGGACAGGTAAGCGTGGGCGGAAGCTCGCTGCCCGCCGTGCGCGTGGAACTGAATCCCACCCAACTGAACAGCTACGGCCTTGGCTTGCAAGACGTCAATGCGATGCTCAGCACGCAAAATGCGAACGTCGCGAAAGGCCAGATCAGCGACGGGCAGACGACCGCCGATATCGTCGCTAACGATCAGCTGCTCAAGGCCGCGTTTTACAAGGATCTGGTCGTCGGCTACCACAATGGCGCAGCCGTAAAGCTTTCGGACATCGCCGACGTCCGCGACGAGGTGGAAAACGTACGCGCCACGGGATTCATGAATGGCAAGCCCTGCGTGCTCTTGATCGTTTCCCGCCAGCCGGGCGCCAATATTATCGAGACGGTGGACCGTATTCGGGAAGCCATTCCCTCCTTGAAGGCTTCGGTCCCCGCGGCGATTGACTTCACGATCGTGCTCGACCGTACCGCCACCATCCGTGCCTCGGTGAGCGATGTCGAACGAACCCTGGCCATCTCCATTGCCTTGGTGATTCTGGTTGTGTTTCTTTTTCTGCGCAATCTTCGCGCAACTCTGATCCCCAGCGTCGCCGTTCCCGTTTCGCTCATCGGCACCTTTGGCGTGATGTACCTCTGTAAATACAGCATCGATAACCTGTCCTTGATGGCGCTCACCATCGCCACCGGCTTCGTGGTGGACGACGCCATCGTCGTGATCGAAAACATTTCGCGCTATCTCGAGCAGGGCATGAGTCCGATGGAGTCCGCCTTGAAAGGCGCGCAGGAAATCGGGTTCACGGTGCTCTCGATCAGCATTTCCCTGGTCGCCGTCTTCATTCCCATTCTGCTCATGGGTGGAATCGTGGGACGCCTGTTCCGTGAATTTGCGGTCACGCTCTCGGTCGCGATTCTTGTCTCGCTCGCCATTTCCCTGACCACCACTCCCATGATGTGTTCCCGGCTTCTCAAGAATCCCCACCAGGAAAAGCACGGGCGAGTCTTCGAGGCCAGTGAAAAAGTTTTCAACGCCATGCTGGGATTTTATGAACGCACTCTGCAATGGGTGCTGCAGCACTCGGCCATCACTCTTTTTGTCTTGTTTGTGACGGTGGGCCTCAACGTCTTCCTGTTCTGGATCGTGCCCAAGGGTTTTTTCCCGCAGCAGGATAATGGCACCGTCTTTGGCGGCATTCAGGGAGCCCAGGACATTTCATTCCAGGCCATGCAGACTTTGACCCTGCGCTTTGTGGACATCATCAAGTCCGACCCCGCGGTGCAGAACGTCGGAGCGTTCACGGGCGGCGGTGGCGCCGTTAACACCGGGTTTGTGTATCTTGCGCTGAAGCCTCTCGATGAACGCAAGATCAGCTCCAGCCAGGTGATCGATCGCCTGCGCCCCAAACTGGTTTCCATTCCAGGTGCAACTGTCTTCCTGCAAGCCGGCCAGGACTTGCGCATCGGCGGCCGCCAGAGCAACGCGCAATATCAGTACACGATTCAGAGCGACAATATTGATGATCTGGTGACCTGGGGTCCGCGTCTGCTGACCGAAATGCGCAAACTGCGCATCCTCACCGACGTCAACACCGATCAGCAGAATAGCGGTTTGCAGGCTTCCCTGGTTTACGATCGCGACACCGCGTCGCGCCTGGGCATCACTCCGCAAATGATCGACAACACTTTGTACGAAGCCTTCGGCCAAGCCCAGGTCTCCACCATGTACACGCCTCTGAATCAGTATCACGTGGTGATGGAGGTGGCTCCGCAGTTCTGGCAGGATCCCGTATCCTTAAACGACATTTATATCCGCCCGTCGGTTGGCAAAGAAGTCCCGCTCAGCGCCGTCACGCACTACGCTCCGACGATTGCTCCGCTCGCCGTCAATCACCAGGGCCAGTTTCCTTCCGTCACCGTATCCTTTAATCTCGCGCCCGGCGTAGCGCTGAGCGACGCCGCCACCGCCATCAACCAGATGCAGCAGCAGATGGGCGTGCCGACCACGATCCACGGAATGTTTTCCGGAACGCTGCAAGCCTTTCAGTCGTCACTCTCCACCCAGCCGTTTCTGATCATCACCGCGCTGCTTGCCGTTTACATCGTCCTGGGAATTCTCTACGAAAGTTACATCCATCCGATTACGATTATTTCCACGCTTCCTTCCGCAGGGGTCGGCGCGGTACTGGCGCTTCTGCTTTTTCACATGGACCTCAACGTTATCGCCCTCATCGGCGTGATTCTGCTCATCGGTATCGTCAAGAAAAATGCCATCATGATGATTGACTTTGCCTTGGCCGCCGAACGCCAGGAGAACAAAACTTCTCAGGAAGCGATCTACCAGGCGTGCCTGCTGCGTTTTCGGCCCATATTAATGACCACCATGGCCGCATTATTCGGCGCGCTGCCGCTGGCCCTTGGCACCGGCACGGGTTCGGAACTGCGCAGGCCCCTGGGCATCACCATCATCGGCGGCTTGATCGTCAGCCAGATGCTGACCCTGTACACCACCCCGGTCGTTTATCTTTATCTGGATCGCATGCGGGTTCGCTGGGCTCGCACGCACCATCACACACTAGGCGGTACCGTAGAGGAGCCGGCGGACTGATGAAACACGTTTGGCAATTCCTTAGAGCGGAAGGCAAATCGGTAGCACAATGGACTCCTGAGATTTCTACAATGGAAAGAACTCACCGCCCATCGCAAGTTCTGATTGCCTCCCTGCTGCTCGCCGCGTTCGCGCTGGACGGCTGCGTCGTCGGCCCCAAGTATCAGCGGCCGTCCGCGCCGGCTCCCGCAGCCTACAAGGAGTTGACTCCCGCCGACTTCAGCAAGACCGACGGCTGGAAAGTGGCGCAACCGCAAGACAACGTCCTCCACGGCAAATGGTGGACGATGTTCAACGATCCGCAACTGAACGCCCTGGAAGAGCAGGTGAATATTTCCAACCAGAACGTGCAATCCGCCATGGCCAGCTACATGGCCGCGCGCGCTTTGGTCAAGGAAGCCCGCGCGCAATACTACCCCACGGTCACCGTGGCCCCTGGGATCACGGCGTCACGACAAGGCGCTGCGGCATCGCTTGCCGTCACTCCCGGAACCTCTGTGTTTTACACTTTGCCGTTCGATGCGACGTGGGTTCCCGACCTCTGGGGCAGGGTTCGTAATCAGGTCCGGGCCAACACGGCTTCGGCGCAAGCCAGCGCGGCGGATCTGGAAAACGCGCGCTTGACGGCCCAGGCCGAAGTCGCCGTGGATTATTACGACCTGCGCGGCCAAGACGATCTAAAGCAATTGCTCGATTCCACCGTGATCGCTTTCCAGGAATCGCTCGATCTCACCAAAGCTCTCTACGAGACGGGGATCGACTCCGACGAATCTGTGGCCCAGGCCGAAACGCAGCTGGAAACCACGCAAGCCCAGGACACCAATCTCGGCATCATGCGTTCGCAATTCGAACATGCCATAGCCATGCTGGTTGGCCAGCCCGCCTCTTCATTCTCGATCCCGGCCGAACCTCTCAAGTCGAAACCGCCCGCGATTCCCTTCGGCGTCCCGTCGCAATTACTTGAGCGCCGTCCTGATGTCGCCGCGAACGAGCGGCTCATGGAGCAAGCCAACGCGCAGATTGGCGTAGCCTATGCCGCCTACTACCCGACGCTCACTCTCAGCGCATCGATTGGCCTTGAATCAGAGTCCTTCACGAAATGGTTTACCTGGCCGAGCCGATTTTTTTCCGCCGGCCCCAGCTTGTCCGAAACGCTTTACGATGGCGGACTGCGCCATGCCACCGTCCTGCAATTCCGCGCGCAATACGACGAAACCGTCGCCAACTACCGGCAGACGGTCCTGACCGCCTTTCAACAGGTGGAAGATAATCTTGCCGCGCTGCGAATTCTTTCCATTGAAATCCAGCAGACAGATACCGCCGTGACTTCGGCGGAACGCAATCTGAAGATCGCCACGGACCGCTACAAGTTGGGCATCGATCCTTACCTCAACGTCATCACCGCGCAGACCACGCTGCTCAGCAATCAACAGACGGCCGTGAATCTGCGGATTCAGCAAATGACCTCCAGCGTGCAACTCATCGAGGCGCTGGGCGGCGGCTGGGATTCGTCCCTGATTCCCACCCCTAACCAGGTCTTGCATCAGGATTCACCGCCTCCGCAGGCGCCGCCACAAGGCACCAAGTAGGCACCGCCTGGCTCGATCGAAGTGCCGCGCGACGCCGGGTTTGAGTCGAGCCCGCGTCCCGCTGGCACGTTTCTCCCTGTAAATCGCCGCCGCAGCGCCCTAGGCGCGAAACACTTGTGGCTCCAGCCAGACTTTTCCGCAGCTTCCAGAACGTTTTCCATGTTCCAAGCCCCGCCGCTTTTGATATCGTGCTAATAGCTCCTCAGTCGCCGCGCTGTGTCGCGGCTGATGCGCTCAGAACTGCGGACGGCTCCGTGAAACTCCTGCAAAATTACATCAACGGCCATTTTGTGCGCGGCCCGCGCGAGTTCGCCGACGTGAATCCCGCCGACGGTTCCGTAATCGCGCAAGTATCGGAAGCGAGTCGCGAACAAGTGGACGAAGCCGTAGCCGCGGCCCGCCAAGGCCTGGGCGGAGAATGGGGCCGCTTGTCGGTTCCAGCGCGTGCCGCCATGCTGCACAAGATCGCCGACGGCATCGAAGCGCGCTTCCAGGATTTCTTGCACGCCGAAGTCGCTGACACCGGAAAACCCATCTCCCTCGCGTCGCGCATTGACGTCCCGCGCGGCGCCGCGAATTTCCGCGCCTTCGCGGACGTCATCAAGACTGCCGGCCTCGAATCATTTCGCAGCGAAACTCCCGACGGCGTTGTCGCCCTGAATTACGCCGTGCGCAAGCCTCTGGGCGTCGTTGGAATCATCACGCCCTGGAATCTGCCGCTCCTGCTGCTCACCTGGAAAGTGGCTCCCGCACTCGCCTGTGGCAATTGCGTCGTCGTCAAACCGTCGGAAGAAACTCCCGCTACCGCAACGCTGCTGGCCGAAGTCATGCAAACGGCAGGTGTACCTGCCGGCGTCTTCAATGTGGTCCACGGTTTCGGTCCGGACTCTGCCGGAGAATTCCTCACCGCGCACCCCGGCGTAGACGCGATCACCTTCACGGGCGAATCCCGCACGGGCGCCGCCATACTGCGTGCGGTCGCTCCCACGGTGAAGCCGGTATCCTTTGAACTGGGCGGCAAGAACGCTGCCATCGTTTTTGCCGACTGCGATTTTGAGGAAACACTGAGTGGCCTGACGGACGCTGTCTTCCTCAATACCGGCCAAGTCTGTCTCTGCGCGGAACGCGTCTACGTCGAGCGCAAACTGATGGATCGCTTCATGAGCGCACTGCAACAAAAAGCCGAGTCCCTGCGGCTCGGATGGCCCATGGATCAGGCCACCTCGACGGGCCCTTTAATTTCCCGAGAACATCGCGACAAAGTTCTGGCTTACTATCAATTGGCGCGCGAAGAAGGTGCGACGGTCGTCACCGGCGGCGGCATCCCAAAATTTAACGATGCCCGCGACGCGGGCTTTTACGTCCAGCCCACGATTTTCACCGGTCTCGCCGAATCCGCGCGCTGCGTGAAGGAAGAGATCTTCGGCCCCGTCTGCCACATCGCGCCGTTCGACAGCGAGGAAGAAGCCATCGCCAAAGCGAACGACACCCGCTACGGACTCGCCGGTTCAGTCTGGACTTCGAATCTCAAGCGCGGCCACCGCGTAGCCGAAAAACTGCGTGTCGGAATCACCTGGGTCAATTGCTGGTTTCTGCGCGATCTGCGCACGCCCTTCGGTGGAATGGGTCTTTCCGGCATCGGCCGCGAAGGCGGAGTACATTCCCTGAACTTTTATTCCGAACTGAACAATATCTGCGTTAAGTTGAGTGATGGATGACCACGGAAAGCAAAGTCGTACCGGGCAAAGCGCAGCCGCGCGGCAAATTTCCACACCTCAAACGCGCCGGCGATTATCTGTTCGTCTCCGGCACCAGTTCGCGCCGCGCCGACAACACGATCGAGGGTGCCGAAGTCGACCCGCTCGGCTCGACGCAACTGGATATCCGCGCGCAAACCCGCGCCGTCATCCACAATATCAGCGACATTCTTGCCAGCGTCGACGCGAAGCTCAGCGACCTGGTCGAGATTTCCAGCTACCTCGTGAACATGAACGATTTTGCCGGCTACAACGAAGTCTACAACGAGTACTTCAATGAAAACGGACCGGCACGCACCACCGTCGCCGTCCATCAATTGCCTCACCCGCATTTGCTGATCGAGATGAAGGCGATCGCCTACAAGCCCGTCGCCGAAGCGGAAAGGAAAAAATAATGCCATCGATTAAAACCATGAAAGCCTTCAATTTTCAGGGCTGGATTGACGCCAATCGCGACAAATTAAAGCCGCCCGTCGGCAATGCCCAGGTGTGGGACGACGGCGATATCATCGTCACGGTCGTCGGCGGGCCAAACCAGCGCGTCGATTATCATGACGATCCCACCGAGGAATTTTTCTACCAGCTGAAGGGCGACATTTTCATCCGCGTGATGGAACAGCCCGGAAAACCGCCCATCGAAATCCCCATCAAAGAGGGAGAAATCTTTCTGCTTCCGAAACACACGCGCCATTCGCCGCAGCGTCTTACCCCCGGCACGATTGGCCTGGTCGTCGAAATTCCGCGCCCCGAAGGCGCCAAAGACGCCTTCGAGTGGTACTGCGGCAAATGCCATCACCTGGTTCATCGCGCGGAAGTTCTTTTGCGGAGCATCGTCACCGACCTGCCGCCGCTGTTTGACAAGTTTTATCAGAACGAAAAGTTGCGCGTGTGTCCCCACTGCGGCGAAGTTCACCCGGGAAAGCCGGCCCCAAAATAGCGCCGCGCTCGCGAATTGAAAACAATATGACCGTCACCGACATTCACACCCACTTCTTCCCGGAATCATGGCCTGATCTAGAGGCGCGCTTCGGTACGCCCGATTGGCCGTCGCTCAAGCACACCGAGCCCGGCAAAGCCGTAATCATGATCGGCAATCGCCTGTTCCGCCATGTCACCGCCGCCTGCTGGGATGCGAACGTGCGCTTGG
>DATNLN010000214.1:0-6352 GCA_035602855.1 Candidatus Acidiferrales bacterium | reverse complement strand
CAGGTCGCGGCAGCGCGAGGAGTAGCCCCACTCGTTGTCGTACCAAGCCAGAATTTGCACGCAGTTGTTGCCAACGACACGCGTGTAGCCCGCATCCAGAATCGAAGAATGCGGGTTGCCGCGAAAATCAACGGAAACCAGATCCTCGTCCGAGTATTGCAGGATGCCTTTCATGGGCCCTTCCGCGGCGGCTTTCAGCGCGGCGTTCACGGTCTGCACAGTCGCGGGCTTTTCGGTGAACACAGTGAGGTCCACCACGCTGACGTTTGGCGTGGGAACGCGCATGGCGTAACCGTCGAGCTTGCCTTTCAGTTCGGGGATCACCAGTTGCAGCGCCTTGGCCGCTCCGGTGGAAGTGGGGATCATGGAAAGCGCAGCGGCGCGCGCGCGGCGCAGGTCTTTGTGGGGCAGGTCGAGCAGTTTCTGGTCATTTGTGTAGGAGTGGATGGTGGTCATGGTGCCGGCGTTGATGCCGAAAGTATCCGAGAGCACCTTCGCGACAGGCGCAAGGCAATTCGTGGTGCAAGAAGCATTGGAAATGACGTGATGCTTAGCCGGGTCGTAGGTCTTGTCGTTCACGCCGAGAACGAGCGTGGTATCGGGATCAGTGGCGGGCGCGGAGATAATCACTTTCTTCACGGTGCCGCGAATATGTTTGCGGGCGCTCGGGCCATCGGTGAATAAGCCGGTGGATTCCACGACGATGGTCGCGCCCACCGAAGACCAGTCCAGTTCGGCGGGATCCTTCACGCGAAATACCTTGATGCTCTTGCCGTCTACAGCGATGGAATCGTCGCTGTGCGTCACCTTATTGGGTAGATTGCCGAGGATCGAATCATACTTCAGCAGGTAGGCCAGCGTTTTAGAATCGGTAATGTCGTTGACGGCTACGATTTCGATGCCTGGATCGCCCAGGGCCGCGCGAAAAATGTTGCGGCCGATGCGTCCGAAACCATTAATGCCTACTTTAATTGCCATGAACCCTCCGGGGATTGGTGCTGCGCGCCATTGCGCACAACATTAGTAAATCATTTTAATCGTTCGAGAAATGCTAGGGGTTGGCGAGAGAAAAGTCAACGCGCGATCAATCGAACTCCTTCACGCGAACGACTTTGTCGCCGATAAACGTGACGAACGTGGTGCGCGCGGGCGGCGAGCCGTAAATCCAGTCCTCGGTTTCGCTGCCATCCGGATCACGCTCGCGTACTTTGTGGCCGGGGCGACCCAGCGCGGCCAGCACCATATCGTGATTCATGCCTTCCAGGGCCTGGTGATCCTGGATCGCTTCCTTGAATTGCGGCGGCAGCGTGTCCAGCCAGTTCACGGCGCCGGAGTGTTCTTTTGTGAAATCGAGAAAAAGCTGTAGATCGGTCATCAGATCGTCCGCACTCATGTCGGGCACGGAGCGGCCGAAATCGAGGACCAGCGTGCCGCCATTATTTTTGTGCGCGCCGGAGGTCTCGAGGGGAGCCTGCATGCTCCCGCCGACACCGACCTGGAGATGATCGCGAAGATTAAAGCTGCCCCTGCCGCCGCCGTTGATCTCGATCACGATTTCCTTGTTGCGAAATTCGATCCCGGTAACCTGAACCGTGTCGCCGGGATTCGCCGCCAGCCCGTGCGAGTGAAGAGCATTGCGCAGTTCGTTCTCGTCGAGTTTCTTGCCGACTTCAACTTTGAAGCCCTTCTTCCCCGCTGGGATGGGTTTCAGAACTTTGGCGAACTCGCCGGAAACGTAGCGGATAATTTCCAGGCGGGATTGCGGCTGCAACGGGGCCTGTTTGCCGGAAGGCTGCTGAACAACGGAAACGAAAATCTCTGGCATCGGCCCAGGATCGGGTAGCGAACCCAAGGTTGGCGAACCCGCCAGCACGGGAGTGCGGTAGCGGTTCACGTCGGCAGTATCGGCGCAGAGCGCCAGCGCCGCAGCCAATACGATGGTCGTTCGATAGTACATGGCGGTTCGCCTGCGCCTATTCTATTGCGTTTTGGGTCTTCCGTGAATATAGATTCGTAGGCGGGGCGGGGGGTTGCAGCGGCCGGCCTGGTTGGAGCCTTTAGCCGCGCTAGCGGGTGGCTGCGCGGGCTTTTGTGACGGCCGCGGCTTTTTCCTCTTCGATCTTCTCGTGGGCCAGGTGCGGCTCGAAGCAGCGGCGGCAACGCGCTTCGTACATATTGCCGGCGCCGACAATGATCAGCTCTTCTGACGCCACCAGTCGCTGCGTGTGGACGGCGGGGTTGCCGCAGCGCATGCAAATGGCCAGCAGCTTGACGATTTCTTCGGCCACTGCCAGCAGGCGCGGCATCGGTTCGAAGGGGCGGCCCATGAAATCGGTATCCAGGCCGGCGACGATCACGCGCTTGCCCATGTCTGCCAGTTTCACGCAGCTTTCGACGACTGATTCGCCGAGGAATTGCGCTTCGTCAACGCCGACGACTTCGGTGCGCGGCGCGACTTTCGCCAGAATGTCCGCGCCATCTTTCACTAGCTCGGAATCGAGCTCCAGTCCGGAATGCGAGACGATGCCGTTCTTGGCATAGCGCTGGTCAATGACGGGCTTGAAGATCTGCACGCGCTGTTTGGCGATTTCGGCGCGGCGCAGGCGGCGAATCAGTTCTTCGCTCTTGCCCGAAAACATCGGTCCGACCACGACTTCGATCCAACCCATATTGCCTTTGACGATGTCCACGCGGTCCCACCTCTTGGCATTAGGCTAACACATACGATTGCAAAATTTCAGGCGTCGGAGCGGTCGCCGCGCGCTGCGTACAGGTCGCGATTGAAAAATGGCGCGAATGCGTTGATCACGGCGGCCCGGAACGAATCCTGTCGCGTGGTCAGATTGCGCGTCAGGATGCCCCAGGCGCCTTCGGCGTCGCGAATATTGTGGCCGCCGGCGAAGGCGTCAATCGCTTGCGAAAGCTCGAGGCCATCGTCAACCACGGTTTGTACGAGCGTTTCAGGCACCAGCACCGCGCCGGACTGGCCGAAGGAGCCGCGGCCTTCGCCGTCGGTAACATACGCCCAGCTTTCCAGAAACACCCAGCGATTGCTGGCTTCGCTGACGACATCGAGTTCGGGCACAACGTTCAGGCTGGGGATCGCATCGAGTCCCGCGATTACCTCCAAGCCGCCCTCCAGGCCCACAAAATATTTCCAGCGTTCGTTTTGCGCTCGGGCCATTTGCACCAAGGCTTCGGCTCGCTGGCGGGCTCCGGCCATTAAATCCTCACGCGAGAGTGGAGTGTGGCGGACGCCGCTCTCAACTTCGATGCCTAGAACTGCAAACGACGGAAGGAATAGGGAGACAGTGCGAATCGCAGCGAGCGCTTCGGTGACCGCATTCACTTTCGGGCGGCGGGTGCTGCCGACGGCGACCAGGATTTTTTCCATGCGCGGCGAATTCTATCAATCTTTCCAGAGATGATTCTGTTTTTCTCTGGCGAAGCGCGCGGCGAGAAAAGCCTTCAACTCCTCGACGGAGCGAAACACCTGGTCGGAACAACCCAGCATCCATCCGCTGAGTTCCTTCGTCGGCAGAGTGGTTACCAGATAAACCGGAATGCCCTTGCGATGCGCGATGGTCAATTCAGCAGAAGTGCCGCCGCTCCTGGCAGGTGCATCCCAATAACATATGAGGTAGTCGGCGTGGTTTTCGATGATGTCCAGATCGAAAGCGATGATTTTTCTTACTACGCGGCGAAAGCGTTCGACGTCGCTGGATTTCCACTCGCGGAAGTGCGCGGCTTCTGCTTCGCTGAGGTTTTTCCGTTCATCCTCGGCCGGATCGTACACGCGGTGGCCCAGCTGCTCGCGCAAATACGGCGCAAGTTTGCGGCGCCAGAGCTTGCCGCCGTCTTCTGCATACTCGATAGGACCGCTGAGGTAGGCGAGCATCGGGGTTGGGAGGGTGGGACTTTAACATGAGGTGAAGCGGAGGGCTAGCACGGGCCCGGCGCCAGTTCACTGCAGAAGTGGAGCGGGATAAGGGAATCGAACCCTCGCCTCGACCTTGGCAAGGTCGCGTACTACCACTATACGAATCCCGCGTGCGAAAAACTTCGCGCCAGGGTTTTATTTATAGCATGGCGTACGGAGCCGGACAAGACCTTGCGCGGATGGTGTGCCCGGCATGGCGCTTCCGCGCGCCTGTAAGGTCCAGCGTGTGGTATGTAATGCCTACGCGGCTGGATTTAGGTTTGCAATCAACTCGCGGGGTAGTAGAGAATATGGCCCACTCGGTGGCGGCGCGGTTTCGGCACGGCCGCTCGGAGTCCGGAATGGCGTCTTTGCCCAAAAAAGTTTTCATCAGCTACGTGCAAGAAGATGGCGCTGTGGCTTACGAAATTGCAGCCGGCCTGGAAACGCAAGGCTACAGCAGCTGGTATTACGAACGGGACTGCCCCGCCGGCGCGGATTACTTCGAAGAAACCCACAAGGCAATTTCGGATTGCGAGGCGATGGTGATCGTGATTTCGCCGCGCTCGTTGTCATCCGATCAGATCACGCGTGAAATCGTGCGCGCGGTGGAAAGCTCCAAGGCCACGTTTCCGCTACTGCTGGAAGTTACGCACGACGATTACGCGCATCGCCGCCCGGGCTGGCATCAGGCTATGGCTGCGGCGAACGCCACGCGCATTCCTCCGGAGCGAGTGGCGACCGTCGTTCCCTCGCTCGTCGCCGGGCTGGGCGCCAAAGGGATTCAGGCGCACGCGAATGGGCGCTGGGCGACTGCCGAGCCACCGAAGCAAACCACCACCGTTCCGCAAGCCATATTGAACCAGCAACTTTCGCCGAGTAGAGCGGCGGCGATCGTGGCGAAGCCCACGACGGGCGTGCATGTTCCGACGCTCGCGACCTCTGCGGCATCGCCGGCTGCTGCGACGACCACTGCGCCAGGGGCAAGACAACTTCCGTGGACAATTATCGGAATTGCGGCCGCGGCCATTGTTGTAGCGCTGATCGGCTGGAAAGTTTTGCATCACCCTCCACCGCCGCCACCAGCACCCGCCGTGACCACCGCTACGGTGATGATTCGCTACGCCAGTGACCGGCACAAATGCACTCCTGACCTGAACGTGACGATCGCAGGAAAGGCCTTTCATCCCACGTCGAACGCCTTTGCCGCTAGCGGCGTGAAGTCCGGCGCGCAGGAATATACGATTGATGGACTGATTTCGTGTCCTGGACGCAAGGCGATACAGGCCAGCGGGTCGGGCGCGATTGACATCCATGAGGGAGCGGTTTTTGATTTAGTGTGGCAGAGCAAAACTGGCGGCACCAGCAACGTAGACCTAATTCGTGTGGCCAGTGATAGCGCGCCTGCGGTAGCGAGTGATGACAAGCCCGTGCGCGAGCCGCAAAATCCAGTTCAGAATGCTGTGCCGCGCACCGTAACTCCCACGCCGGCTCCCGTTCCCGTGCAAGCTGCTGCCGGGCAGCAACAACTGCAAAATGCACAGGCGGCCTACAGTCAAGGTCGCTATTTCGCTCCACTGAACAATTCGGCGCTGTTCTGGGCCATTCAAGCGCGCAATACCGGCAATCAAAACGGGCACGCGCTGGAAGTGCAGATTGACAATATCTATAAAACGCAGGTGACCCAGCTTTACCAGCAGCGGAATTATCCTGCGGCCTCGCAGTTGGTGGACGTGATGCTGAGCTATTATCCCGCCGAGCCGGGGTTGCTGCGCGATAAGCAGATGATCATCGCGGCCGCCAGTGGAGCAGGCGGACCGAACCAGGCGCCGTTCAACGTTCAACTGCCGCAGCCGCAATTTCAGCCGCGACCTATGACGCAGCGTCCTGTGCCTCATCCCTGAAGGCAGGCAATCCGGCCGAGGCGATTCGTTGCGCCGTTTTCCTCACTGGTCTGTAATCCCTCTGTAACGAACAAAGTCCGGCGCGCTATAGCGTAAGGCCCCGGCGAGCTGCTGACGACGGATTGCGAACTTCTCTAAACCTGAAAACGATTTCCTTCGTATGCTTCTCGCCTGGATTATGCAGTTTCGCTGGGCCGCGAGTTCTATTGACAGACATTGGCTTAGAGCATACTTTGACGCCACTATTGAGAAATGATGGTGGACCTCGCATTGCGACATTACCTTCGTTAGCTAACGCTTGCATCTACTGCAAGTTCCAGTACTACCGGTCCTAGCGCGGACAGGTCTTTTCCGGAGCGAATGGCGCGTCGGCAAATCTTGCAACCTGGGAAGCAAGTGCGAAAACGGCCCCTGCTGCTGTCTGCAAAGAACATCAAGATGGGCGGAATCGCGGCAAGAGTGTGCTCGGCCCTGCTCACGATCCTGGTTGCAGCGCTTGCGGTAAACGCCCAGACCAGCATCCTCACCC
>DATNLN010000210.1:0-7990 GCA_035602855.1 Candidatus Acidiferrales bacterium | reverse complement strand
AACGCGCGCGAAGACGACATGAACGTGAACGTGACCAAGGAAAAGAAGCAGACCAACATGCGCTCTTCTTCCGCTGACGAGGCCATCCGGCTGATTCCGCCCCGCGACATGACTTTGGAAAAGGCAATCGAGTTCATTGCCGACGACGAGTTTGTCGAGGTCACTCCGAAATCGATTCGCCTGCGTAAGAAAGTTCTCGATGCCAAGAAGCGCCCCAAGCGCTGGCAGGAGATTCGCGCCAGCACGGAGTCGGCGTAGCTTTTTCTCTCTGTCAGCCATCCAAAACGGAGACTGCGACGACTCGGGATCGGCGCCGGGGCTCTGGCTTCCCCCGCCGCCTGAAGCCAGAGCGACTCCGGCAAGCGTGCGGCGGCGATCCGAAAGGCCCAAATCTCCCGATTTGGAACCAGCGTCAATCTGTCCGATAGCGGGACGGAGGATTCCCACGACCGGGCAAAATGGGCATGCTCGGGGCTTGCAATACCCTTCTAAATAGCACAATATAAACACGTTATATCAGTTGTAACACCGGAATTCGATTTGCGATGTATACATGCGAGGTTGGTATCCGTGGACATCGTTCGCCCAGAGATTAAGCACAAAAAGAAGATGCGGCGCATCGGCTACATCGTCGCGGCAGTGGTGTTGATTCCGCTCGTGACCTATGCGCTTTCGCGATTGAAGCCGGCCGCGCCGAGCGTCGATTCTGGCACGGTGTGGACCGGCACCGTGAAGCGCGGACCGATGCTGCGCGACGTCCGCGGCCTGGGAACACTGGTACCGGAAACCATCCGGCTGATCCCGGCGGCGACCGATGGGCAGGTACAGACGCGCTACCTTCTGCCAGGCACTCCCGTCAAAGCGGATACTGTGATTTTTGATTTGATCAATCCGCAGCTGCAGCAAGAGACACTGGACGCAGAGTATCAGCTAAAGGGCGCGCAAGCAGCCTACGAGCAGACCAAGGCCCAGTTGCAAAACCAGCTGATGGACAAGCGCACCTCGGCCGCGAACATTTCTTCGCAATATCGTACGGCGGAAATGGTGCGGCAGACCAAAGAGCAACTCGGAGCGAACGGGCTGGCCCCGCTACTGGACGTGAAAACCGCGCAGGTGCAGGCGGAGGAATTGGCCAAGGAAAATGACCTGGCGCAAAAAGAAGTGGAGACATTCGATAACTCCATCGCCTCACAGCTCGCCGTACAGGAAGCGACGGTAAATCAGAAGCGCGCGATGTACGAGCTTAAGAAATCGCAAATGGACCAGCTGCACATCCGGCCGGGAATTGACGGCATGTTGCAGGAACTCGACGTGGAAGTGGGACAGAAGGTGACCATGGGCACAGTGCTGGCGCGCGTGACGCAGCCCACCCATTTGAAGGCGCAACTGAAGATTGCCGAGACCCAGGCGAAAGATATCCTGATCGGGCAGAAGGCGACGGTGGATACGCACAACGGCATCATTCCCGGACACGTCACCCGCTACGACCCCTCCGTGGTGAATGGGACGGTCACTGTGGACGTGGGTCTTGATGGACCGTTGCCGACGGGTGCGCGGCCGGATTTGAGCGTCGAAGGAACTGTCGAGATCGAGCGGCTTGCAGATGTGCTGTTCGTCGAACGCCCAGTGCACGGTGAAGCCAACAGCACCGTGGGAATTTTCAAGGTGGTGGATGACGGCAAGGAAGCTGTGCGCGTGCAGGTGCAGCTGGGCCGCACTTCGGTGAACACGGTGGAAATCGTGAAGGGTCTGGAGATCGGCGACAAAGTGATCCTTTCGGACATGTCGGCTTGGGACAATTACGATCGGGTGCAGTTGAAGTAGAGATTGCTGTAATGCAGGGAACTTTTTCAGGCGTCAGGCTCGTACCTACTCTTGGGACTGAGATTCGAAGGAGCGCAGAATGACAACGACGGAACAAGGGCTGATTCGCCTCGATGGCGTGACCAAGGTTTTCTACACCGACGAAGTGGAGACGCACGCGCTGAGTGGCGTTCATCTGGAAATCAAGAATGGAGAATTTCTCTCCATCGCCGGACCATCCGGCTGCGGAAAATCCACGCTGCTTTCGATTCTGGGCCTGCTGGATTCGCCCACCGAAGGCAATTACTGGATCAACACGCAGGCGGTGGCGAATCTATCGCTCTCGGACCGCACGCGCATTCGTAACCGCGAGATCGGTTTCATCTTTCAGGCATTCAATTTGATTGGCGACCTGACGGTGTACGAGAACGTGGAGCTGCCGCTCACCTACCGCAGCATGGCCGCGGCAGAGCGCAAAAAGCGCGTGCAGGAAGTGCTGGAGCGCGTGGGCATGGCGCACCGCATGAAGCATTACCCGTCGCAACTGTCCGGCGGTCAGCAACAGCGTGTGGCTGTGGCGCGCGCACTGGTGGGCTCGCCTTCGATCCTGCTGGCGGACGAACCGACCGGAAACTTGGACTCCAAGAACAGCGAGGCGGTGGTGGACCTGCTTCGTCAATTGCACCGCGAGGGCGCCACGATCTGCATGGTGACGCACGACCCGCGCTATGCCAGCATCGCGGACCGCACCATTCACCTGTTCGACGGCCGCATCGTCGAAGAAACTCTGGGCACGCGTACCGCGAGCGTCTAGAGGAATTCTGAAAACCCAGCCATTACAGCGCCTGAAAAGAGTTTTTCGGCGCAGCTGGACGTGTGTGTCTGGAGGGATTCAGAAATGGAAAACCTGATTCAGGACCTTAAATACGCGGCGCGTGTGCTGTCGAAGAGCCCGGGCTTCGTGTTGATTGCAGTGCTGACGCTGGCGCTCGGAATCGGTGCGAACACGGCTCTGTTTTCTGTGGTGAACGGCGTGCTGCTGCGTCCTTTGCCTTTTCCACGGCCGAACGAATTGGTCATCGTCTCCGAGAAGAGCGCGATTTTCGATAACTTTTCGATCTCTTATCCTAATTTCCAGGATTGGCAGCGCAGCAATTCCAGTTTTTCCTCGCTGGTGGCCTATCGTAACGACGATTTCAGCATGACCGGAAGTGGAGAAGCGGAGCGCGTGCGCGTGGGAATGGTTTCCGCCGGCTTCTTCGAGACGCTGGGCGTAAACCCCACTCGCGGCCGTTTGTTTACCGCAGAGGAAGATCGCAAGGGATCCGCGCCCGTGGCCCTGATCAGCGCGGGCCTGTGGCAGCGCAAGTTCGGCTCCGCACCGGACATCGTCGGAAAAAGAATCACCATGAACGGAGATAGCTATACGGTAATCGGGGTGATACCCGCGAGTTTTCATCTAGAGTCCACGAATTTCAGCCGCGACAAGGATGTGTTTGTTCCCATCGGTGAAGACAAGGATCCGCTATTCCACCAGCGTGATGCACACCCAGGGACACGCGCCCTTGGCCGATTGAAACCGGGCGTGACGCTCGCGGCGGCGCAGGCAGACATGGATCAAATCGCGAATAACCTTGCGCAGGCATATCCCGATGCGGACAAGGGTGCAAGCGTCAGTCTGGTGCCACTGAAAAAAGACATCGTTGGAGATGTGCAGCCGTTCTTGTGGGTGTTGCTCGGGGCCGTGGGATTTGTGTTGCTAATTGCGTGCGTGAACGTCGCGAACCTGCAGTTGGCGCGCGCAACGACGCGGTCGCGAGAATTTGCGATTCGCGCCGCATTGGGCGCGAGTCAGTCGCGCGTGATTCGGCAATTGCTCACGGAAAGTGTTCTGCTGGGGCTGGCGGGTGGCGCGCTGGGTTTGTTGCTGGCTGCTTGGGGAACTCAAGCGGCGCTTAAGGTGTTGCCGGACACGCTGCCGCGAGCGCAGGACGTCGGAGTGGACGGACGCGTTCTCATCTTCACACTGATTGCTTCGCTGGTAGCCGGAGTTCTGTTTGGTTTGGCGCCCGCGTTGAAAATATCGCGGCCGAACCTGCAGGAAACATTGAAAGAGAGTGGTCGCGGAGCCAGCGGCGCGCGGCACCGGGCGCAGGGCGTCTTCGTGGTGATCGAAATGGCCATGGCGCTGGTGCTGCTGATCGGCGCGGGACTGATGATTCGCAGCTTGCTGCAACTTTGGAATGTGAATCCGGGATTCAATCCTCGGGGAGTCCTGACGTTTGCAGTTTCGCTTTCGCCTTCGCTCGGCGCGAATGCGGCGACGAGCCGTAACGCCATTCGCGAAATGGATGAAAAATTGAGAAGCATTCCCGGCGTGGAAAGCGTTTCGTCCACCGGCGGTGCGTTGCCCATGAACGGCGACAACGAATTTCCTTTTTGGCTCGGTAGCGAACCAAAGCCGGCGGATCAGAGTGGGATGAAGCAGTCGCTCTTTTATCTGGCAGAACCCGATTACTTGAGCGCGATGGGAATTCCGCTGCACCGCGGACGCTTCTTCACCCAGAACGACAACGAGCATTCGCCGCCAGTGATCGTGATTGATGAGAGCTTCGCGCGCGAATATTTTCCGAATCAGGATCCCATCGGCCAGCGGATCAACATTGGCATCGTCAACACGGAGCCGGAGATCGTCGGCGTGGTGGGCCACGTGAAGCATTGGGGCCTGGACACGGATGGGGATGCAAATCATCCGATTCACGCGCAGGCTTACTTGCCGTTCATGCAAATCCCCGACCAATTCTGGACTGGGCCGCCGCAGTCAGAGGTCGTCGTGCGGACCAAGGGCTCGCCGGCTGCACTGGTGCCGGCGATTCGCGGCGCGATCGAGAAATTGAATGGTGAGAACGTGATGTACGAAATAAAGCCGCTGGAACAAATCGTGGCGGATTCGCTGGCGGATCGGCGATTCTCCATGATTCTGCTGGGAGTCTTCGCGGGGCTCGCTTTGCTTCTTTCCAGCATTGGAATTTATGGCGTGATTTCTTATGCGGTGGGTCAGCGCACGCACGAGATCGGAATTCGCATGGCGCTGGGCGCGCAGCGCAGCCACGTGTTGCGCCTGATGCTGGGAGAGGGCATGAAAATGGCGTTGGTAGGCGTCGCGATCGGGTCTGCGGCGGCGCTCGGCCTGACGCAACTGATGACCAAAATGCTTTTCGGCGTCAGCGCTGCGGATCCGGTTACGTTTTGCGCCGTGGCTCTCGTCTTGGCGAGCGTCGCGCTCACAGCTTGTTACATCCCAGCGCGCCGCGCGATGCGCGTGGATCCGATGGTGGCGCTGCGATACGAGTGAGAAGTAACGGATGATGAGTGACGAGCGGGGGCTCGTCGTTTCCTCATCACTCGTCGCTTATCACTCATCACTTCCTTAGGAGCGGCAATGGGAACACTAGTCCAGGATCTGCGCTACAGTATCCGGACACTCGCGAAGAATCCGGGTTTCGCGGTTGTGGCGGTATTGACGCTGGCGTTGGGCATTGGCGCGAACACTGCAATTTTCAGCGTTGTGGATGCCGTGCTGCTCCGTCCCCTTCCCTATCCCGAGTCCGATCGCCTTTTCACGGTTCACCAGACGTTGCCGCAAGATCCTGGACAGAACACGGGCGTTTCCTATCCGAATTATCTCGACTGGAAGCAGCAGAACGAAGCGTTCGAATCGATTGCGGCCGTTCGCGGCAATGTGCTGGCGCTGAGCGGGCAAGGCGAGCCAACTTACATTCAGACTGGCTCGGTGACCTCGAACTACTTCGATGTGTTGCGCGTAAAACCTTTGCTTGGCCGGACGCTGCAGTCATCCGACGATGCGCTCGATGCGAATCCCGTGGTGGTGATGAGCGAATCGCTGTGGCGCGCGAGATTTGGGGCTGATCCGGCGATCGTGGGAAGAACCGTGACGCTCGACCAGCATCCGCTCACCGTTGTGGGAATCGTGCCCGCCTACTTCCATCCTTCTGTGCCGGATGCCGCAGCGCAGCTTTGGGTTCCGCTACGGCAGGACGGCGTATTTTCCGACATGCGGGGGCGACGCGGGGGCCATTATCTTTCGGCGCTGGGAAGATTAAAACCCGGCGTGAGCGCCGCGGCAGCGCAGAGTGAAATGGCCGCGATTGAGCAACGCCTCGCCGAGCAATTCCCCAACCAAAATAAAGGCTGGGGAATCCGCATCGTTTCTTTGCAGGGGGACATGGCCGGAAATGTGCGGACCGCGTTGCTGGTGCTTTTGGGTGCCGTTGGTTTTGTGTTCCTGATTGCGTGCGCCAACGTGGCGAGCTTGCAGCTGGCGCGCGCGGCGTCGCGGCGAAAAGAAATTGCGATTCGAGTGGCGCTGGGCGCGGGACGGCAACGGCTGCTGCGGCAATTTCTGACCGAATCCGTGCTGTTGAGCGTCATCAGCGGCGCCGTGGGATTGCTGCTGGCGTTTGAAGCGTTGCAGGGTTTGATTGCTTGGCTGCCGGCGGACCTGCCACGGGTCTCGGAGATTCACGTGGACGCGCGCGTTCTTGCGTTCGGGCTGGCGTTGTCCGTGCTTTCCGGAGTGATTTTCGGATTGGCGCCGGCGTGGCACGGTACGGAATCGCGATTGGCTGAAGCGCTGGAAGGCGCGCGCGGAACGGGAGAGGAGCGAAAGAGTCACCGCGCGCGGAATATATTCGTCGTAGCGGAAACGGCGCTGGCCATCGCGCTGCTGATCGGCGCGGGATTGCTGATCCGCAGCTTTGCTCGTTTGCAGCAGGTGAACGTGGGGTTCAATCCCGCGCAATTGCTGACGGCGCAAATCGGCTTGCCGCGCGCGCAATATGCGAAGCCTGAGCAATGGATTTCTTTCTACAAGCAGACGCTGGAACGGATGAACGCGCTGCCAGAGGCGCAGGAAGCGGCCGTGGCGGTACCTTTGCCGCTGAGCGATTCCTACATCAATCTTGCGTTTGAGATCGAAGGACGCCCGCCGCGCACGAAAAGTGATTCGCCCGCGGCGGATTTTGTGGCAATCAGTCCGAATTATTTTCACGTGATGCAGGTTCCGCTGCTGCGCGGGCGGGAATTCAGCGTTGCAGATTCGGAAAGTGGGCCGAAGGTGTGTGCGATCTCTTCCAGTTTGGCGCAGCAACTTTTCCCGACCGAGAGCGCACTGGGGCAGCGAATTCTTATCGGGTATCCAGAGAGCAGCTCGCGGGAGATCGTCGGCATCGTGGGAGACGTGAAGGATAGCGATCTTTCAGCGCGGCAATCGGCGCAGATTTATGTGCCGTTTGTACAGAATCCCTTCTGGGCCGCGGACATTGCCGTCCGCGCGCATGGAAATCCCAGTGCCCTCGGCGGAGCGCTGCGCGAACAGATTCGTGCGATTGATTCGGCGCTCCCTGTCGCTGCGATACGACCGATGGCGGAAGTGATTGGGAGCTCGACCGCGCAGCCAAGGTTTCGCACCACGCTGCTGAGCCTGTTCGGAGCCGCAGCGCTGCTGCTGGCGGCCATCGGAATTTACGGCGTGCTGGCGTACACCGTCGCGCGACAGACGCGCGAGATTGGAATTCGCATGGCTTTGGGCGCCAATCCGGGAAAAGTGCTGCGACTGGTCTTGGGCCGCGGTTTGCGACTGGCCGCAGCGGGCACGGTCATCGGCGTGTTGGCTGCGCTGCTGTTGACGCAACTGTTGAACAGCCTGCTTTTTGGCGTCAGCGCAACCGATCCGCTGACGTTCGCTGCGGTGGCGGGTTTGCTGCTCGGCGTCGCGTTGCTGGCGTGCTATGTGCCGGCGCGCCGAGCAATGCGCGTGGATCCGATGGTGGCGCTTCGTTACGAATAAAGAGGAGTCGTAAATGGAAAATTTGCTGCAGGACATCCGCTTCGGACTGCGCGCGCTGGGGAAAAATCCGGGGTTTACGATGGTCGCGATCTTGACGCTTGCGCTGGGCATCGGCGCGAACGCCGCAATTTTTTCGCTGACCGATCAAGTTCTGCTGCGCTTGCTGCCGGTCGAACGTCCGCGCGAGCTCGCGGTACTCAGCTCGCCAGGTAGAAGTTGGGGACGTACGTGGAGCGACGGCGATGGCTCGACGTCATTTTCTTACCCCACCTACAAGGAGATTCGAGATCGGAACGAAGTATTCGCAGGCTTGCTGGC
>DATNLN010000208.1:0-3033 GCA_035602855.1 Candidatus Acidiferrales bacterium | reverse complement strand
GGGTGGCAACCGCCTTGCATTCTCAACTAAGCGTCGGGGCCGGTGTGGGCCCTGACAACGCGCGACAAACAGATGGATTCGCGAAGGCGTATCAACCGATGACTACCGACGGGTCTGAGAGCACAGCGACTAAGGAGGACTGGGGTTTCGTTACGGGCATGTGCCCGGCAATGCAAACGCTCGAAAGCGTTATGGCGGAGATCGCGCCTACTAGTATCCCCGTTCTACTCCTGGGCGAGAGCGGCACCGGGAAAGCGATGTTTGCGCAACGAATTCATCAGCTTTCGACGCGTTCCGAAGAACCACTGGTTACCGTTTCCTGCGCCGCGATGAATCCTGCGCAGCTTTCCGCCGAACTGCGATTGGACGCCAGCCGCAACACGGATGCGAGCGTGGGCGCCGCGGGCAGTGTGATTTTCGATGAAATCAGCGAACTGGATTCTGCGTGCCAACGCAATCTGCTGTACGCGCTTCCTGATGGGCATGCGGACGCGGGACGCGGATTGCTCGGGGCGCGTGTGATCTCCACCACCCGCAGGAACCTGGAAGATGAGATGCGCGCAGGACGTTTTCGCACGGAGCTGTACTACCGAATCAATGGAGTCTGCTTGCGCCTGCCGCCGCTGCGTGATCGCAGGGAAGATATTCCCATTCTGGTGGAGTCGTTCCTGAGCAAGCATGCGGCGCAGTTTGGACGCCCGCGTCCGTCTTTGAGTCCTCGCACGCTGCGAATTTTGTTGGAGCATGGCTGGCCGGGAAATATTCGCGAGCTTGAAAATGTAGTGAAGAAAATTATTGCGCTCGGCGATGAGCAACTGGCGGTTTCCGAGCTGGCGTCGGCACCCGCGGAAGCAACCGCAGAAGCACCGCTGGAAGTAGCCGAGGCTCGGGGTCATTCGCTGAAGGCGGCATCGCGGGCGGCATCGCGCGAAGCAGAGCGCGGTCTGATTCTGAAAGCCCTGGCGCGCACGCGCTGGAATCGCAAGCGTGCGGCGCAGGAATTGCAGATTAGTTACAAATCGCTGCTCTACAAGTTGAAGCAGATCGGTGTTTTGGATTCCGAAGCTGACTAAGGCGGTAGGAGACGAGATGTCCAGACGATTGCGAATAGTGACGATTCTTTCGATCATGGCGTGCGCGGTTCCGGCACGAGCCCAGGACCAATCCGGAGTCGGGAAGCCGGCTCAACCTGCCGTTCCGGCGATGGCCAGCGACGACACGAAGAAGCCCGCAACCACGGATCCGAACTACGTGATCGCGGCTCAAGACGTCCTGGACGTCAGCGTCTGGAAGGAGCCGGAAGTTTCTCGCATCGTGCCGGTGAGGCCGGACGGCAAAATTTCGCTGCCGCTCTTGAATGACGTGCAGGCAGCCGGACTGACGCCCTCACAACTGGCGGCGCAGATCACGGAAAGCCTGAAGAAGTATGTGACCAGCCCGCAGGTGACGGTGATCATCACTACGGTCAATAGCCAGCGAGTCTACATTCTGGGCGAAGTGACGCGACCGGGAGCGTTTCCCATGCTGCCGGGAGAGACCGTGATGCAGGCCCTATCGAGTGCCGGTGGTTTTACGCCCTTCGCAAAAAGGAAAAGTATTTACGTGCTGCGTATGGATAACGGCAAGAAAGTGAAATTCCCGTTCAACTACAAAGAAGCGATCAACGGTAAGAATTCCGAACAAGACATCCAGCTGAAGGCCGGCGACACGATCGTGGTGCCGTAATGAGAATGATGCACCAACTAAAATACATTTTGCTGGCTGCGATTGGCGCGGTTGCACTGAGCGGGACGGCTGCGCGCGCGCAGCAGCAGGAGCCCCCTGACACCCAACAGGGACAGCAACAGGGACAGCAACAGGGCGAACAGCCTGTTGCACCCATTCCGGCCATTCGTTCGCCGCTGGCGGGTGCGACCGACAATGGCGATACGAATGATACGCAAGAGCTGACACCGGACACAAGCTCGCTCACGGGCGCCGAAGATCTGTCGCTCGGCACCATGACGCCGACCCGCAGCTACTGGCAGCCGCATCTTTCGGTGGCTGTGACGCTGGACTCGAATCCAGACTATTCGACCGGAAGCAGCGGTTGGGGTACCTGGACTTCTTTGCTCGGAGGCGTGGATATACATCACATCTCGGGAGCGTCCGACATGCTCGTGAGCTACACGGGCGGTGGGATGTTTTCAAATGGTGGCGAAGCGGAAAATGGAATCATTCAGCAGTTCGCTTTTGTCGACAAATTTAGGTTTCGCCGGTCTACATTCTCCGTGTTTGAGCAGCTTAACTATCTTCCCGAATCCTCGTTCGGTTTCGCTGGATTGTCAGGTGCCGGCCTGCCCGGTGGTGGCAGTTTAGGTTTGGGAACCGGCTTCACGCCGGGTCAATCGGTCCTGACGCCTCGGGGTCAGAACCTTGCCAGTTCAACGGCGATCGAGTACGACATCAAGCTTACGCCGAGAGCATCGTTGACCTTCCTGGGAGGTTACTCGCTGTTGCGCTATTTCGAGAGTGACCTGGCGGATTACGGCGGGGTCAATTTTCGGGCTGGCTATAACTATCAGCTCACCCGGCAGGACACAATTGCGGTCTCCTATCTGTTCAACGGGATTCGATATAGCAATTTAAATCAATCCATCAACGCAAATACGATTCAGGCTTCCTACGGCCGACGTGTCACCGGGCGACTGGCGTTCCAAATCGCTGCGGGTCCCCAAATCGTGTCCTCCACTAACCCGATCACGGGTACGACCTCTTCTTCGGGCTCGGGCACAACCTCGGTAACTGCATTGTACTGGTCGCTGAATTCATCGCTGCGCTATCAACTCCGTCGGGCTGGTCTCATAGCTAGCTATAGTCACGGGGTTACTGGTGGGTCGGGCGTGCTGTCCGGTGCCGAGACAGACATCGTGTCAGGTGGCGTGGGCGGACAAGTCACGCGGGCGTTCAATCTCCAATGGAATGCGGGGTATTCCCGGAATAAGGGATTCGCACTGGGAACCAACACTTCGTCACAGACTTTAGGCTACTGGT
>DATNLN010000206.1:0-4361 GCA_035602855.1 Candidatus Acidiferrales bacterium | reverse complement strand
TAGGTGCCCGCATAAAACGAGCGCAGCGAGGACTCGGAAAACCAATCCGCCTGCGGCCCAGCCGTCACGCGCAAGATGCTGCGAGGCGACAAATGCTCGGCTGCTTCGGGCGCGATCGTTCTCTTGCGGAAGGGCCTGGGGGCGGACCCGATGCGCAGCACGTCTCCCTTCCGCAACGCTCGACCCTCGAACCCGCCCAGTCCGCTCAAGATGTGCGTCGAGGCGCTCCCCAGAAACGGCTTCACCTCGATGCTACCCTGCACGCAAAGATAGCAGCGTGCTCCCGAACTGGTAGGACCCAAGCGAAGCGTTTGGCCCGGCCGCACTTCCGCCGACGTTCCCACGCCCAGTCGAACAGCATCGAGCGTCGCGCCGAAATCCGAGCCTGTCAGCGCCAGGATCGCTCCATCGGGAAAAGCAAATGTTCCGCCGAGCAGCATCATCTCCAGTCCCGCCGCGTTCTCATCATTCCCAACCAGTCGGTTTCCCAGTCGCAGCGAGATGCGATCGGCCGCGCCGGACGGCGAAACACCCGCGGGACCAAAGCCGTTTCGTCCCAGATCCTGCACTGTGGTTTGCAGACCCGGCGTCTGCACTTGAATCGTGCTCATCCGTGCTCCAGCGCGGCGAATTGCGTGGCAGAAATCGGTATGAAGCGCACGCGATCGCCGATGGAAAGAAAGCTCATCGCCTCGCGCTCTGCGCGGAACATCGCGATGGGAGTGCGGCCGATCAATCGCCAGCCGCCGGGAGTGGCAAACGGATACACGCCGGTCTGGTTCCCGGCAATCCCCACGCTGCCAGGCGGCGTGCTGCGGCGCGGATGATCCAGCCGCGGCGTCGCGAGCGCTTGCGGCAATTCACCCAAGTAGGCGAAACCAGGAACGAATCCCAGAAAGTACACGATGTATGTAACCGAGGCGTGCAATTCGATCACTTGCTCGGGAGTCATCCCATGCAAAGCGGAAACCTCGTACAAGTCCGGACCAAACTCACCTCCGTAGCACGTGGGGATCTGCAGCTCTCGCCCCGGAGGAACTTGCATCGCGTCGAGCCGGTCAATGTAACCACGCAGAATTTGTTCCAGCTCGCGATGATTCAACCGCAGCGCGTCGAAGCTCACCAGAATCGAGCAATACGCGGGGTTAAGGTTGCGCACGCCCGCAATCGGTTCCCGCTCCAGCAAGCCAAGCAATTTCCTGACGCGCTGGTGAGTACCAGGCGTAATCTGCTGGCCGAAGTAAACCAGAAGCGATTGATCGCTGGCAGTATGAAACCGCACCTCGTCGGACGTTCTTATCTCCATTTCGGGAGAATTATATAGCACGCACGGCGCGCTGCGAGCGGCTGCCGGCCGGCCAAGAAGGAGACCCCAAATTCCCGTGCGAATTTGTGCGACACTTGACGCAGGGGAATGTAAGGATGCGCTCTTCGTTGCCAAATCCGTCGCTGAACTCCGAGGAATCGCCGAGCGCAAGATCGGATGCGCAACGCGAAAGCGACCGACTGAAGCTGCTGCTGGACATGACCAACACCCTGGTCTCGAATTTGGAGCCTCGCGATCTGCTGCGCGCGATCTCAGTGAGCATTCGGCAAGACATGCACTGCGACGTCGTCGGCGTGTGGCTGCCGGATCAGGAGCGTCGCCAGTTGCGCCAGCTCGTCATGGACTTCCCGGAAGGTAAGGGAGTGGTGAAAGAGGGTTCGCTGCGCCCTATCGAGGGGTCCTTCGTGGGCAATGCATTCAAGACTGGCAAGCCTCTGATCGCTACGCTTGCGGATTTCACGAGGGACCCGGCCAGCCGTGTCGTGGCGCGCGGAGAAGGCATTCAGTCTGGCCTCGCCTTGCCGCTGATCAGCCGGAACCAAACGCTCGGAGTCATGACCCTTGCCAGCCGGGTCGAAAAATCATTCAGCCAGGACGACGTTGATTTCCTGGTGCGAGCGGCGGGACAAGTAGCAATCGCCATCGAGAACGCATTGGCCTATCGTGAAATCGCCGAATTAAAAGACAAGCTCGCACAGGAAAAGCTCTATTTGGAAGAGGAGATTCGCAGCACGTCGGATTTTGAAGGGATCATTGGGCAGAGCTCGGCGCTGCGGCAGGCACTGCAACTCGCCGAAACGGTTGCCAGCAGTGATTCGACCGTGCTTCTGCTGGGAGAAACAGGCACTGGTAAGGAGCTTGTCGCGCGCGCCATCCATGAGCGCAGCCGCCGCAACGCGCGAACATTTGTCGAACTAAACTGTGCCGCGATTCCCACTGGTTTGCTCGAAAGTGAGCTTTTTGGCCACGAGCGCGGCGCGTTCACTGGCGCGGTCCATCAAAAGATCGGGCGACTTGAACTGGCCGATCAAGGCACGTTGTTTCTGGATGAAGTCGGCGATATCCCGCTGGAACTCCAGCCCAAGCTGCTGCGCGTTTTGCAGGACAGAGAATTCGAGCGTCTGGGGAGCATCCGCACGAAGAAAGTCGACATTCGACTGATCGCCGCGACCAATCGTGAGCTGGATCGCATGATTGAAGAAAGGCAATTTCGGAGCGATCTCTACTACCGCCTGAATGTTTTTCCCATCCGCCTTCCTCCCTTGCGCGAGCGCCCGGAAGACATTCCCCTGCTGGTGCGGTACTTCAGCCAAAAATACGCGCGCCGCATGCAGAAGCGAATCGAAAACATCCCTGCTGCAGCGCTGCGCAAGCTGGCACGCTGGCATTGGCCCGGAAACGTTCGTGAGCTTCAGAATCTTGTAGAACGTGCCGTGATCCTGACGCGCAGCAGCACCCTTCAGATCGCGGTGCCCGAACTAGCAAACAGCAGCGCGAACTTCGCTCCGGCAAGAGCCAGAAACTTCGAGGAACAGGATCGGATTGTACGAATTCTGAAACAGACCAAGGGACGCGTCGGGGGTCCGGACGGCGCCGCGGCCCGCTTGGGACTCAAGCGGACCACATTGCTTACACGGATGAAGAAGCTCGGGATTGATCCGCGAAAGATTTCCTGAGTCGCGCTTCAGCGCACTTCGACGAGCACCAGTGACACGTCGTCGACGGGAGGGCCCTGGCGCCATGCAGCGACACGATCGAGAATCGCCTGCTTCATTTCGCCGAACGGCAGACGCGCTGTGTCGCGGACGAAGCTCTGAAGTCCTTCCACTTTGAGCATTTCTCTACGCGAGTTGAACACGTCGGTGAGGCCATCTGTGTACAGCACGATGCGATCACCATACTCGAGTTCCGTGCAAAGCGTGGCCTCGGCATCGACTGCATCCGGAAGCATGCCCAGGACGATGCTTCGGGACTGAAGCAGGCGAGGCTCGGCTCCCGGCTGAACAATCATTGCCGGCGGGTGTCCGGCTCCGGCGAACTCCATGGTCCGGCCGCCGCGATCAATTCGGGCCGCCGCCAAGGTAAAGAAAAACCCCGGCGCGCCAATATTCCGAATCACAAGAGAGTTCAAGCGACGGAGGACGTCAGCGAGCGGCGCCCGATTACCCAGCAGCATGACCGTCTCCGAGTATATTCGGTTGGCGACGAGCGCGGAGCTGATGCCGTGTCCTGAGACATCGCAGACCAGCAGATTCAGATGTTTTTCTTCCGACGGCCGCACAAAGCCGAAGTCACCGCCGATGGTATGTGCCGGTTGGTAGAAAGTGTCGACACGCAAAGCTCCCCAGCGGAAGGACTCAGGTGCCAAACTCTGCTGGACCCTGGCCGCGAGCAGCAGGTCTTGCTCGATCTCCCGCTGATGCTTTTCGAGCCCTGCGATTGCAGCGCGAAGCCTTTCTTCCGTGCGTTTTTGTTCCGAAATATCGATCAAGGTTACGACCGAGAAACGTCCTCCATCGGGCCCCTGCATGGCGCGAATACTGACCACTACGGGCAGTCGCCCGCCGTCTTTGGTGGGCAGGAAGAACTCTTCGCGGGCTCGCCCCAGCTCCCGGGATTTCCGGTTGAGCGACCGGGCGAAGGCAAGCTCTTCGGCCCGGTGATAGAACTGGCGGGCGTCGCGGCCAATGATTTGGCTGCGCGGGAATCCCGTCATTTCCTCGAAGACCGCGTTGACAAAAAGAATCTGATCGGAATCGTCCGCGATAACGACGCCGTCATTCAGTGTTTCGAAAATGGATTCCATTTCTTGCAGCGATTGCGGCGTTTTGCTCTGCACGAAATCACTCATAAGGCAGATCCCTGGACGTGCGACTTCGCTCCACTAACCGGGCTTTCCTCGAAGGCGATCAAGCACCTGCTTGACATACACATCGCTGGCGACAAGTTGCGCGCCCTGGTTGAACATGCAGCGCAACATCCTTTCCCCGCTCCTGTCGATGAACGTGACGTCATGGAGATTCACGATGCACCT
>DATNLN010000167.1:0-6377 GCA_035602855.1 Candidatus Acidiferrales bacterium | reverse complement strand
CAAACGATTATCACGGTCGATCATGGTCAGGCTCCCCTTCTCATACAAAAGTTCTCAGGCAAATTTCGCTGCTTGACATCCATTCTTGAAATGGCGCGACTGCACGGCACCTCAGCGCTAGAACCAGGCCGGGGCCGGTGTAGCGTACAAGCCGACAGTGTAAGGAACGTATTTCCTAAAGTTAGTGATGGCCTTTTCGGGAATGAAGATCATGTCACCCGGCTTCACTTCGGCATCTTCGTTGACGTTCTTACCGTTGAGGAAGTCGCGCAGGTTGTATTTCTTTACCTCCATCCATCCAGGAGAAACGCGGTGGTAGATCAAGAGCTGAGTTTTCGCGGTCGGCAACAGGCCGCCAGAAATGGCGATGGCTTCCGAGACGGTGGTGTCATAGCGCAAGTCATACTGACCAGGCTTGGCCACCTGGCCGGTGACGACGAAAAAGGGTTTCTGAAAATCCTTCAGATCCACGTTGATGATGGGATCGTTGAGAACCTTGGAGTAAGCCTTGGTCAAGGCGTCGGTAACTTCCGGCACCGTCATCCCCTGAATGAACAGGCTGCCGACATTAACCAAAGTAATGTAGCCGTCCGGCTGAACCGTAACGGTCTGGTTCAGCTCCGGCGAGATGGGAAATGAGATATTGAGGACGTCATCTCGCATAACCTTATAGCGAGGATTGCGCTGTTGCAGCGCGGGCCGATCGTCTTCAGGACGAACGGTAGCGGCAGCCGAAGCCGAAATAGGGGCAGCCGTCACGGCGTTGCTTTGCTGACCCCACAGGCTCAGAGGAACCGCCGTAAGAACAATCGCCAAGCTCAATGCTTTGATGGTAGCCATTCGTTTTCCTCACCTGTCTTCGTTCAACCGCTCAAGCTATTCGGACACCAGTGCAAATCTACATGGCGGGTACTACCCAGTTCGCAAGTGCCGGGCCGTTTTGAAACAAATCTAACTCCTTATAAGTCATTCAGATTGCGGCGACCACTCGCGTTTGAGGGATCAGGATTTCCACAATTAGGACAACAATTTTCACCTTCTCGTCATGCGCGCTTAACCCGGTAGTAATGGTACGGGCTGCGCGCAACGAAGTTGAATGCGTTCGGCGAATTGCGCAGAGCAAAGCGCCGAAGAATTGTCTCAACGCGAGAGATTTTTTTAACGGAATGAGCTTGGTCAGTCGAGCCGAGTTGCTGGTCGCTTGCTGCGCGGGTCAAAGCGACATCGCAGACAAAATTTGCCAGTTCGCTTGCACGCGTTGCCGCAGACAAAACGCCTAACATTTTCGCTCCTCCAATTTCGGTCTGCGTCGCTGACCACATACACCCGTTCGCTGACCGTGGCCTGCCATCGGGAAAAACGGGAGGACTCTTAGTTCAGAGCTGCACCCTCAGCCCTTGACCGCGAAGCAGCGGCCTGCGTTGCGATCCGGCCAATAGACTTCGATGCTTCATCGCAGCTCCGCGTCCTTATTAATGGCGGAATAATACAGGATGAATGTTTTCTTACTTAATCGAATGTTTGAGGCACAGGCATCGAAAAATTGGATGAGGTCGGAGAAGTGAAATGTGCTACTGGAGATAACTTGAGAGTAACTCTTCGATGCAGCGAGCATCGGCATTAGATCTTTAGCTTTTGGACTGCGGAGCTACACTCCGGGCACGGACAGTTTGGTGAATAGCGGCTCGGATGCCTCCGCGGCACGCGATACGACTCGAATTGAGCGCTCACTTCCCTACCGGAACGCGCAACTTATCGGTTGCGAACGCGACGGGCCCGGCGTAGGACGCACGAATTGAACTGCGCACGGCATCTTCCTGGCCTTCGACGTCGGGCGCGGTATGGCTCAGCAGCAAGCTCTTCACTCCGCTCTGGTGCGCGGCTTCGCCAATTTTCTTCGGTGGCGTATGCAGATCGTAAAGCTGCGAAGGTGAATTTGGGGGGTCCAGCACAGCGCAATTGAAAATCAGCAGATCCGCGTTCTTCGCCAGTTGCTCCAGATTCGGCAGCGCTGACGCATCCATGTCTCCGGAAAAAACCAGCACTGCACTTTTGTAGGAAATGCGGTAAGCCACGGAGGGACAATCGCCGTGATGGGTGGCGATTTCTTCCACGAGCAAGCCATCCTTGTCCACGATTTTGGTCCGCGGGGAATCCAGGCTGATGGCAAGATCGTGAACCGCGAAGGTTTCGTCGGCGCCAAAGGTCTTTTGATATTCAAACGCAGCGCCTTTACCCACCAGCAAATCTACAAATCGCGAGGTCTTGGGAAACAGGCCGGCGCCGTCGGGGCCAAAAATGTCATAAACGATTGGTCCATCGGCGCTCAGGGCGCGCGCATTGAAGAAAGCGGCGAGGTCTCCGCTGTGGTCAATATGCAGATGCGTCAGCAAAACCGTACTCACGTTGTCCAGGTCCAGATTTAATTCTCCCATGCGCAGGAACGCGCCCGGGCCGGCATCCACCAAAATCCGCGGAGTGCCGTCGAGCAGCACGATGAAACTGGACGCGGCCCTGCCGAACGGCCGCGGACCACCGGAACCGAGCACCAGCACTTCCAGCGCAGGCTTTGCTGGAGCACAGCGCGCGCAAACCGGGAACAAAAGGAAAACGATCGCGGCTATTCCAGGCAATAGTTTCTTCATGGCTTTTTTCTCCGGACGGGCGCAATTTTCGCCGCAAGCCTTTGCATGCATTTCTCCGCTGCAACGATCTCGTGGTTGTTCTTTGCAATCGCGCGCGTTGGCGATCGCGATCTTTGTAACTTGGGCGTCAACTGGCCGCAGAGGTGAGCAGCGCCTCGACTTTAGCGTCCAGATCCTGCGCGACTGTCATGGCTTCCGCGACGCCGTAGGAATTCAAGAAACTGGCCATGGTATCGTACGAAAGATGCACTCCGTCTGGCCGTTCGTCGAGCAGAATCGTTACGGGCGCGTACGAACCGGCGTCCGGAACGCGCTCAACCATTTTTTTCATGATCAGCGGATTGCCGATGACGAGGCGCAAAATTTTTGGCGCTGCTGCACCAGTTTGTTTGCGCAGGATTTCACCCAGGTCAAAACGCGCGAACTCCATGAATCCAGAAGGGCCGGTGGCCTTGCCAACGACGTTCTCGAGTTCGGGATACGATCTTGCCGCGGAGATATCTTTTCGAAATGCGCTGAGGTCCGGCCGGCCGATAGCCGTTTCCAACCGCGACACGACTTCCTGAAATGATTTGCATGAAGTGACGCTAAATCGCTGCACGCTGATTTGCCTGGTCGCCATATGATTCATGCCTCCTACCAACTAATTTACGCTGCGATTGTTGTCTGGTTGCGAATTTTGCCACGACTTGCGCGATAAATTCCGGGAATCTTCTGGAGTGAGAAAAGTAAAGCATGGCGACGCCCGCCAACGTAGTGGACGTCGAATAAGCGATACCTCGCGATAGACTCGGGGCCAGGATGGATTCGCTGCCTCCTTTCGTGTAGCCCTGTTTCATCCCCTACAACATGCCGGTTTATCCGGGCGCTCTCCGAGCTGCCGACAATTCGGACACAATCTCGCATTGTTGTGCCGAGCTGCAGATTCTGCGGCGGGTGTATACTCAGGAGCAAAGAGTGAGGTCAACTTAACATTTCACGCACGGCTCATCTGAAATCCTCCCTTGCCGGAAGTGCGAACCTGGGCATGGAGGCGAACATAACGCGGCGCGACTTTCTGGGCTCGACTCTGTTGGCTTCCGGATCCGCGTTGCTCGGAGGCGTCGCTCCCGCGGAGCTATTGGCTCAAAATGATGACTTCACGGGTTACGGCGGCGTCGGCGACTACAGCGCTGCGAATGGCAACACCCTTGATGTTCTCGAAGCAGGGCATGCGATTCGTGACCGCGCGTACGATCCACTTCCCAAGGACATCATCGATACCGGCGAGCTCTATGACTGCGTAGTCATCGGCGGCGGAATTAGCGGACTTGCCGCCGCCCTGTTCTTCCGCCGTGACGCCCGCTCGGGAATGAAATGCCTGATCATTGAAAACCATCCCATTTTCGGCGGTGAGGCGAAGCAAAATGAGTTTTCGCTCGAAGGCAAGCGACTGATCGCGCACCAAGGCTCCGCCATCTATCAGGTTCACTATCCGCATAGCTTTCTTTCTGGGTTCTACGAATCCATCGGGTTACGAGCACCTCAGCTGACGTATCAAAGCTGGGCTGGACCAGACCCAGAGTTCCCCCTTTCCAATACACCTTATCAAGCGGTGGGCCTGCAGAATGGACGATACGGGTTCTGGTTTGGAGCAAGGTTCAATCAGAGGCCGGGAATGTGGCTAATGGATCCGCTTGGAAAAAACCTCGCAGGTGCTCCCGTTTCAAACGCGACGCGACTCGAATGGCTGGACTGGCTGAAAGGCAAATCGACAGCAGGTACGAAGTTCGAACCTCCCAAGGTGGAAGGTGACGCGATTTCCCGCTATCTGGATTCGATCACGCTGGAACAGCATTACATGGAACGATTCGGTCTTAGCCGCGAAACGGTTCGCACATTCCTATCGCCCGTGGAGGGAGGTGCCTCGGGCTTGGGGCCGGATGCCTTGTCGGCGTACTCAGACTATGCATTTGAAATGCTCCATCCTTTACCAGAAGAAGACGGCGGTTCTGATCAGATGTTTCCAGGCGGTAACGCGACAATTGCGAGACTGATGTTGAAAAGTTTGATTCCCACTGCAATCAATGGTCCACATAGCGTGGAAGGAGTTTGCCAAAACCGCGTGAACTTTGCCGCTTTGGATGCCGCCGGAGCCGCAATGAGAATTCGCCTGTCGTCCACTGTCATCCATGTCCAGCATGACGGGGAAGCCAGCAAAGCCAACTCCGTTTCGATCGCATATTCCAGGAAAGGCGAGTTGTATCGCGTCAAGGCGCGCTCAGTCGTGATGGCGGGCGGATGTTGGACCACCAGACACATTGTGAAGGATCTTCCCCAGACACAGCGCCAAGCATACCAGCAATTTTACCGCTCTCCGGCCATGATGGTTAACGTTGCAGTCAGAAATTGGCGGTTTCTGTACAAGATGGGAATGAGCGGGTGTCGTTGGTTCGAAGGGTTGGGCAACTACATGGAGGTTCGGAAACTGGCGCTGACTGGCATTGAAGATCCCACGATCGGTCCAGACTCGCCGATCGTACTCAGCTTGAAAGTTTTGTACTCATACCCCGGAACTGCAACCGAAGAGCAAGGGAATCGCGGCCGCGCAGAGATACTGGGAACATCTTTCAGGGAGTATGAACGACAAGTCCGTGAGCAATTTTGTGAGATGTTCGCGCGCGGCGGCTTCGACGCACGACGCGACATCGCCGGGATTATCTTGAACCGCTGGGGGCATGCCTATCTGAGCCCGCAACCCGGGTTCTTTTTTGGGCGCGATGGTCAACCTGCTCCCCGCGAGATTCTGCGCAGTGCGCCATTCGGACGCGTCGCATTTGCGAATACCGATCTAGCCGGAGCCATGGACCATCGTTACTCCATACTCGAAGCAAAGCGAGCGGTGGGTCAGCTGCTTGATGAGGTTTTGGCCTAGCACCGGAACAGCTCACTCTTACGCTCCCATCATATTTGTCACTGAACAACGGAATCTGAGCATGGAGCACGCCCGCAGAGCTGGTTGTGGCAGTTTGGAAGCTCGGTTTGGAGCCACGCAGCCGATTGCGGGCGGATGACGCTGTTACCGGAAATCACTGAGACATTAGGAGGGTTGCGGGATTGGAAGAGACTTGGCCATCTCCAGCATGGGATGGTCGTACTTTTCGTGGGCGAACTCGCGCGCAATCCGCCATCCTTGACGCGAATAGAACTGTACCGCGACCAGATTCGACTTGACGACGCGGAGGTGGCCCGTCTGGCGACCGCGAGCAGCTATTTCGGATTCACCTTGTGCGAGCAGTCTACTTCCGACACCTTGTCGCCGGTACTCCTGAAGCACCCAAAGGTCATCAACCCACTCCTGCTGCGTTATTATCACGCCGAGAATCTTCGCATCCGATGCTGCTACCCATGCAAGCGGCCAGTTCTCGTCTTCGAATTCCAAGGGGACAGGATTCGGAGCGAAAAGTTCCTTGAACGTCTCAGTCGCTACGATTTCTATGAGGTCTTGCACTGAATCGTACTCGTGGGGTCGCGGTCGCCGGACAGTCAGCTCGATGGGCATGCATCTATCTTAAGCTTTTGAAGCAAGTCCTGGAAAATGCCTTACCGGAAATCTCTAACAACGTCGGCTGTGTCAATCTCTTTTTTAAGCGCACTTCTCCGTTCACTTCAGAGAGTGTTTTTGTTCGTCGTGTTCTTCGGCCCTGTCGACGACCACGGCTCGCCTGTAATCTTTCGGTCGGTTTCAGTCCG
>DATNLN010000154.1:0-11466 GCA_035602855.1 Candidatus Acidiferrales bacterium | reverse complement strand
CGAGATTCAGGACGGAAGAGATCAGCACGATACCGTTGATGTAAATGCCGTCGTGTTGCTGCAGATAATTTCCCAGCGCGGCCGAGCGGAAGGTGCCGTAACTTTCGCCGATGAGAAATTTCGGCGAGTTCCAGCGGTTATTACGATTGAGATAGATATTGATGAACTGCGCGAACATCTTTACGTCTTGATCCACGCCCCAGAAGTCTTCGTTTTGCGCTTTGCCGACGGCGTGGCTGAAACCGGTGCCGACGGGGTCGATGAAAACCATGTCGGTCTTATCCAGCAGAGAATTGGCATTGTCTTCCAGCTTGTAGGGCGCGAGCGGAGTCGAGGCGTGGTCGGCGTTGACGACGCGGCGCGGACCGAACGCGCCCATGTGCAGCCAGATCGATGCGGAGCCGGGGCCGCCGTTGTAGAGGAAAGCGATGGGGCGCTGCGAGAAATCTTTGGTGTCGCTGCGCGTGTAGGCGGTGGAATAGATCAGCGCGGTGGGCTCGCCTTTTTCGTCCTTGAGGAGCGTGGTGGAGGCGGTGGCCTTGTAGGCGATGGACTGATTGTTGATTTTGATGGTGTGATCGCTGGGCCAGGTTTCTTCTTTGGGGGGATTGGCGTCTGAGGCTTTGGCGTCCGTTGCGGCAGCGGGGGGCTTTGAGTCTTTGGATGGTTCTTGCGCTGTAATGCGTGCGGGATGGATCGCTAGCAGGAACAGGCTTGCCATACAGGTAGCTAGGAAAGTCTTCATTTACACTCCGATGTGTTGATTTCGCGCCCCAATTATCGCGCAGGAATTCTACGCAGGGGCGTTCATGCAAGTCAAACTGGTGCCGCGGCGTTGTGTAGAGCCTTTGTCACAGCGGCACAGAGCCAGAGAGAGGACCGAAGACGAAGTCGCCCAGCCAAAGCTGGCCTCCACAAAATCAACATCAAAATCAACTACGCTGCCTAAAAAGCAGGCGGCCGCTACAACTTCAAAGGCAACAGCAAATTCGACGACGAGAGCAAGAGGGAGAGTCTAAGACCCTCCCCTAGACATTCCACCGCAACGGCGGTCACAAAAAATCGGAGTACAGCCAAGAATGTGGCTGTGCCAGGAAAATCACAGGGGGGCTAGCTGCAGGGAGGGTTGGCGAAAGTGAGGGTGATTGGGCTGGGATCATCTCTTGCGTTAACGGTTGCATCACCGGCTGCAGTGTCGGCGGCGTTATCGCTCGCGTTGCCGACGGCGTTGATTTTTTCCGCGTTGGAGTCGAGCCGGGCTGGGACGGTGCAGCTGGGTTGGTTGCGGCGCTGGGCTGCGCGTTGCGGATCTAGATCTTCCCACGCGGAGAAGGTGTAGCTTTCGGATTGCAGCAGAGTAAATTCGTAGAGGCCTTCGCCGATTTTGCGGGCGGCGGGGTTGTCGCCTTTTTCGGCCGTGGCTGTGACGGTTACTTCGCCGGAAGGGCGGCCGCCCTCCCATTTGAGCTGAACTCTTACGGTGCGCGTAGGGTAGCCGTCTTTTAGTTTTATGTTGGCGTTGAGGATTTGCTGGCCGTCCTTCACTTTTATGACTTTGGCGCCGGACTGTTCGGGTTCGCCTGGATAAAAGGTGCGCGGGAAGGGGGAATTGGGATCGAGGCGATTCATGCGATTGAAGACCAGAAGATATTCGCCGGGGCCGATGTGGTCGAATTCGAATTTGCCGTCGGACCCTTGAAAACCCCAGAGCCCGGGCTGGGCTGGATCGAAGCGTTCGGCGCGATAGAGCTCGACGGAAGCGAGCTTGAGAGATTTTCCGTTGGGGCCGAGGACGCTGCCGCGAATTTTTCCGGTGGGGAGAGCGTTGACGTTGTATTCGTAGCACGCCCCAGAGGGAATTTTGAAAGGAGGCAGGCCGCCTTTCAGAGTTTTTCGGGAGAACTCGAAGCGCGCGGGGAGGTCGGCGGTGTAAACATATTCGCCGGCATGAACATCGTAGAAAGAATAGACGCCGTCGGGGCCGGTGCTGGCCGAGAAACGATCGTCCTTGGAGCGCAGTTTCAATTTTACGTGCGGGATAGGATCTTCGGGATCGTCGCTGGGGGCGAGGAGCGGAGGGTCGGAGCGCCGCAGCACGCCGAAGACGGAAGCGACGCGGTCGTGATTGCGCATGGCGCGCAGTTGAGGAAGGATCGCGCGGCCTTCGCTTGCGGGGCGTGTCTGGCTGCAGACGACGGCGAAGAGTCGGCCCTCGGTTTCCTGCTGAGTGAAGACGATGTACTGTTCGCCTTTTTTGAAATAGTAGCCACAATCGGCATCGTCGCCGCCGGAGAAGACATCAATTTCGGCGGAATCGGGGCCGGCAAATTTTTCGTCGATGTGGAAATGGTAGCGGGTGATAGACGCGATGGCTTGGGGAGCGGCGCCGGGATTTGCCTCGTTGGTATTGGCGGCGGCGGTGGCTGCTTCGGCGGAACTGGCGTCGGGAGCCACGGCCGAGATTTCGGTGACGGTGCCGAGGAAGACCGTGTCGTCGGATTGCAGGCCGGGACATTTTCCGGGAGGTTGTGTGGAGCAGGTGCAGGCGCGCAGCACGGAGGGGGTGAAGAGGAGCAGGAGCGCGGCGACGAGGAATGAGCGGTGCATCATGCATACATATCGTACCTTGTGACGCGCGGGGAAATCGAGGAATCGTGCGAGTTTTTTCGCGCGAGGTGCGGTGCGACTGGCCTGCGCTGCGATGATACTCGGAAGCGATTCGCTATTTTGATACACTTGTGCCGTTCACTGAAGGCAAGTTACCGAAAATGAATTCGCCGATGGGGCAAGTTACGCGCGGAACTTGCGCGAAGCGGCGAGAGTTGGATAAAGGAGTAATTTACGAACATGAGAAAGATTTTGGGAGTGGCGATTACGGGCCTGGTGATTTTTTGCGCGGCGGCGGGAGCGCAGCAGCAGTCTGCGCCGGCGCAGCAAGGGAATCAGTCTATCTACAATGTGACGGTGGTGGGGAAAACCGTTACGGCGGTGAGTTATCAGCATCGCAGCGGTTCGACGATGATTGGATTTCAGGGGACGCCGCTGCTGCCGCTGGCAAAGGGTGACGCGAAGGTGGATAGCAAGCAGGGATCGATCGTGGTGAGCGCGAGTTTCAAGAATTTGCAGACGGCGCAAAAATTCGGGAAGGAATATTTGACCTACGTGCTGTGGGCGATCACGCCGGAAGGCAAGCCGAATAATCTGGGGGAATTGCTGTTGGATGGGGATAAGAGCAAATTGACGGCGACGACGAATTTGCAGACCTTTGGAATGATCGTGACCGCCGAACCGTATTTTGCGGTGAACATGCCGAGCGACGTGGTGGTCCTGGAAAACGTGGTGCGCGCGGATACGGTGGGAACGTCGGAGCAGGTGACGGCGAACTACGAATTGCTGCAGCGTGGCGGCTATACGTACGACATGTCGAAGGCGCGGGAACCGATCACGGATTTTTCCCCGAAGGTGCCGCTGGAGATTTATGAAGCGCGGAATGCGGTGTCGATTGCGCAGAGCGCGGGAGCGGATACTCTGGCGCCGGACGCATTTCAGAAGGCGGTGAGGTCGCTGGGAAACGCGGATGATTTGCTGGCGAAGAAGGCGAGCAGGAAAGAGGTGATCGCGGCGGCGCGCGATGCAGTGCAGACGGCGGCGGACGCGCGGGCCATCGCTTTGCAACGCGCGGCGCAGCAAAAGGCGGCGGCTGAGCAGGCAGCTTCGCAGGCAGCGGTGGCTGCGGCGGACGCCAGACAAAAGGAGGAGGCAGCGGCGCGGCAGCAGGCTGAAATTCAAAAATTGCAGGCGGAACGGGATGCGGCGCAGGCAGCGGCTGCTCGCGCGCAGGCGGACGCGGCACGCAGCCAGTCGGATGCGGCGGCGTTGGCGGCGCAGCAACAGGCTAACGCGGCGGGACAACGAGAAAAAGCTGCGCAAGAAGCGGCGGCTCGGGCGGAAGCAGAGAAGCAGGCTTTGCGAGCGGCGCTGCTGGATCAATTTAATCGCGTCTTGCCGACGACGGACACGCCGCGCGGTTTGCAGGTGAACATGGCGGACGTGTTGTTCGCGTTCGGAAAATATGAATTGCAACAATCGGCGCGGGAGGCTTTGGCGAAATTTTCCGGGATCGTGCTGGCGCATCCGGGACTGCATCTTTCCGTCGAGGGATATACGGACAGCGTGGGAAGCGATGCGTTCAATCAGACGCTATCGGAGCAGCGGGCGAATGCGGTGCGGGATTATTTGCTACAGCAAGGACTGGATCCGAGTTCCGTTGTAGCGACGGGATTTGGGAAGTCGAATCCGGTGGCGAGTAATGATACGGCCGCGGGACGGCAACAGAACCGGCGCGTGGAGATTATTATTTCGGGCGAAGTGATTGGGACGAAGATTGGGGCGCCGAGCGCGCCGCCGCAACAGTAGGCGGCGGACTGGCGGGAGAGAAAAAGTGCGGGACGCCGTTCGGGATGACACGCTGCGGTTGGTTTCGTTGCAACGTCGGGCCGCGCGGTGAAATTAGCGCGGCGGGTGGTCGGAATGTGACCACAGGCGAAAGCCACCGCGAAAGGCATTTTCGTTGTTGCCCAAGCGGGCGCCGGGCGGAAGGTTTTTGAGTCTGGTGGCGTTGCCGCCGCCGAGGACCACGTAGTCCGCTTCCAGAGCTGCTTTTAATTTTTCGGTGACCTTGAAAACCTCGCGGCGCCATTTTTTCTTTCCGTATTTTTCCAACCCGCGTATGCCGAGGTAGTCCTCATAGGTTTTCCCGTGCTTATAGAACAGGTGCGCGAGCTCCATGGGCTCCAGCACGCCGTCGATTACCATCGCGGAGCCGAGGCCGGTGCCGAGGCCGAGGAACAGCATGCGACCGCCTTTGTAACTGCCGAGAGCTTGCATGCTGGCGTCGTTGATAATTTTTATCGGATGGCCGAAGGCCTTGCGGAAATTGAAACCCACCCAGCCGCCGCCGAGATTGTGCGGCTCGCGCAGCGGATGGTTATTGATGACAGGGCCAGGATAGCCTATCGCGATGCCATCGTATTTCCAGGAGCGCGTCGCTTTTTTGACGGCGCGAACCATCTGGGCGGCGGTCATGGAAAGGCTGGAGGGAATACTTACGTGCTCTTTTTGACCGGTCATCAGAAGTTTGACGTGGGTGCCGCCGACGTCGATCACCAGGATGGGGCGTGCTTTTGGCTGTGCGTGGTGTTTTTTCACAAGCGCTCCTCGTGGAAGGTCCTGAGAAGTTATAACTCGCGACCTAGATAGTCAAACCGGAAGAGCGCGGCCACGGGGCAGCGGATGGCAGGGGGAAGACGGCAGCCTGGAGTTGACCGCGTGATAGGTGTAGCGTTTTTCCGCATATTATATACAATCCCTGTCCTATGAGATGCGACCGGCTGGCGAAGTCCTCTATTTTGGTGGTTCTGCTTTCTCTTACCTTACTCACCATGGAAATTGCGGCGACTGGCGATGGTGGCGACCGCAAGGGCGACCTGGCCGAAGCTAGGGCCGACGGTCGCGCCGATGACCGGGCTGAGGATCGCGCAGAAGAAATTCAATCGGCGCCGAGCGAGATGCGCGCGTTGGTGGAACGGTATGACGCGGATCGGATGCTTTTGCAGCGATCGTACCGGACGCCGCTTTCGCCTGCGGTGCTGGAGCGGATGCAGAAATTCTACAGCGGCTGGCAGGCGGAAGTGGAGAAGGTGGATTTCGAGGCGATGCATCAGGACGGGAAGATTGATTACATTTTGCTGAAAAATACTTTGCACCACGAGTTGCGGGGAATTGAATTGCGGCGGACGGAAATGGCGGAGACAGCGCCGCTGTTGCCGTTTGCACCGGCGATTGTGACGCTGGCGGAAGCTTTGCGGCACATGGAAAACATGGATGCGGCCAAGGCGGCAGCGACGCTGGAGGCTTTGCACAAGCAGATTGATGAGGCGAAAAAAGCGCTGAGTTCGCTGAAGACTTCGAAGTACGTGGCCAATCGCGCGGCGAATGAAACGGATCAGCTGCGGGCGGCGTTGAAGGATTGGTTCACTTTTTACAATGGGTACGATCCGCAGTTCACTTGGTGGACGGGCGTGACGTACAAAGTGGTGGATACAAATCTGGAGAGTTACGCGGCGCAGGTGCGTGAGCAGATTGTGGGAATCAAGCCGGGGGACAAGACGACGATTGTGGGCAATCCGATTGGGCGCGATGCGCTAATCAGCGGTTTGCGTTACGAAATGATTCCCTACACGCCGGAGGAATTGCTGGTGTTGGCGGACCGCGAATATGCGTGGTGCGAAGCGGAGATGAAGCGCGCTTCGCGAGAGATGGGCGATGGAGATGATTGGCACAAGGCGCTCGAGCAGGTGAAGTCCGATTATGTGCCGCCGGGAAAACAGCCGGAGTTGATACGCGACCTGGCGCTGGAAGCGATCGCCTACGTCCAGAAGCACGAGTTGGTAACGGTACCTGAACTGGCGAAGGAATCCTGGTGGATGGAGATGATGACGCCGGAAAGGCAGCTGGTGAATCCGTTTTTCACGGGCGGGGATCGCATCAGCGTTTCGTATCCCACGGATGCGATGACCTTCGAGGAGAAGATGATGAGCATGCGCGGGAATAATATTCAGTTCGCGCGCGCGACGGTGTTTCATGAATTGATTCCGGGACACGAGCTGCAGGGGTTCATGGCGCGGCGGTATCGGCCTTGGCGTCGGCCGTTTGATACTTCGTTTTACGTGGAGGGTTGGGCGCTGCACTGGGAAATGCTGCTTTGGGATATGAATTTTGCGCGCTCGCCGCAGGATCGAGTGGGGATGTTGTTCTGGCGGATGCATCGGGCGGCACGGATTATGTTTTCCTTGAACTTTCATCTGGGGAATTGGACGCCGCAGCAGTGCGTTGATTTTTTGGTGGATAAGGTGGGGCACGAGCGGGAGAACGCCACGGCGGAGGTGCGGCGCTCTTTTGCGGGAGATTATTCGCCGCTGTATCAAGCGGGGTACATGCTGGGTGGATTGCAGATTGGGTCGCTGCACAAGGCGCTGGTGGATTCCGGGAAGATGACGGAGAAGCAGTTTCATGATGCGGTGTTGAAGGAGAACGCGATACCGATTGAGATGATTCGCGCGGATTTCATGAATGAGAAATTGACGCGGGATTATGTGCCAAATTGGAAATTTTATGGGGATTTGAGTGGGAAGCCGTGAGTGTGCTTGGCATTTGCGGAAACGCGTAGAGATTTGACACTAGAGTCACAGAGAAAAACGGAAAGTACAGAGAAGGACGGGGGATCGGCATTCATGAGCAGACAATATGATCGCAGGCAGGTTTTGAAGGTGGCGAGCGCGACTTGTGCGGCATTTATTTTGCCGGGGACTGGATTCGCGGACGGCGGTGGATTCGGGCCGGCGGAAGAGGATCGGGAGGTACGGATTTCTTCGGTTAGCGCGCACACGCTGCGGGTGAGTGTTTTTGCGGCGACCCGAGGCGGTGAGACGGTGCCTAGCGATGGGTCGTTGCTGCGGGAGAGCTGGGACGGACCGATCACGAAGCTGAGCGGGGAATTTGCGGAGCGCGGGGTGAAGGTGGGCCAGCTAAGCGTGAAAATTTCGCCCCGTCCGCTGACATTTACGATTTCGGGCGCGGATGGTGCGTTGATTCAGCAACTGAAGCTCGATCGCGCGAGCGGAGTGGTTTCTTTCGCGACGGGAAATTCGCCGCTGCTTGGATTGGGAGAAGGCGGGCCGCAATTCGATCGGCGCGGATCGGTGGACACGATGAAGCGCGGGCAGGGCGGCTACAAACTGCAGACCAATGGCGGGCGTGTGCCGATTCCTTGGCTTATCGGGACGGCGGGGTGGGCGATGTTTTTTCATGCGCCGTTCGGGACGTTTGATTTTTCGGGGCCGGAAAGCAAATTTCTGCCGACCGGGCCGGATGCGGCGTACCCGCTGGACATCTTTTTCGTGGCGTCGCGCGAGCCTGCGACGATCATGAGCGAATACGCGCGGCTGACGGGGAACGCGGAGCTGCCGCCGCTGTGGAGTTTCGGTTACATGCAATCGCACCGCACGCTGGGGAGCCCGGAGGAAATTCTAGCGGAGGCGAAAACGTTCCGCGAAAAGAAATTGCCTTGCGACGCGATGATTTATCTAGGGACGGGATTTTGTCCGAACGGATGGAACACGGAGAACGGCGCGTTTGAGTGGAATGCGCGCGCGTTTCCGGATCCGCCGAAGATGCTGGCGGAATTGCATAAGGATAATTTTCGCGCCGTGATACACACGGTGATTTTGGCGGACAAGCTGACGGGCAGAGCGCAGGACTCCTGCGAGGTTGCGAAATATGACGAGACGGAGGCGGGTTGTTACTGGGACGCGCATCGAAAAGATTTTGCGATGCGCGTGGATGGCTGGTGGCCGGACGAGGGCGATCCGCTGGACATTGCGTCGAGCCTGGTGCGGAATCGAATGTACTGGGAAGGCCCGCAGATTGACCGGCCGAACGAGCGGCCTTTTGCGCTGCACCGCAACGGGTATGCGGGGATGCAGCGCTATGCATCGTTCTTGTGGTCCGGGGATGTGTATTCGACCTGGGAGACGCTGAAAACTCATTTGCCGATTGCGGTGAACACAGGCTTGACCGGCATCCCTTATTGGGGGACGGACATTGGTGGATTCGTGCCGACGAAAGAGTTCACTGCGGAATTATTTGTGCGCTGGTTTCAGTTTGGCGCGTTTTGCACTTTGTTTCGTTCGCACGGGCGGACCTGGAAGCTGCGCCTGCCGTGGGGTTGGAACACGGGCGATCCAGGGCCGGTGGAAATTCGCAATTATGGCGGCGCGGCGAATCCGGATGCGAGCCAGCTGCACAATCCGCAGGTGGAAATCATTTGCCGGAAATATCTGGAGCTGCGCTACCGGATGCTGCCTTACATCTATAGCGCGGTGCGCGAGTGCACATTGACCGGGATGCCGGTGATGCGTTCTTTGTGGCTGCATTATCCGGATGATGCGGCGGCGGTGGCGCGCGGAGATGAATATTTGTGGGGGCGGGATTTGTTGGTGGCGCCGGTGGTGGAGCAGGGCGCGACTTCGCGGGCGATCTATTTACCGAGCGGCGATTGGTGGGATTTTTGGACCAAGGAACGCGTGAAGGGCGGGCGAGAGATTACGCGCGCGGTGGATTTGGAGACGATCCCTTTGTATGCGCGCGCTGGAGCGATTGTGCCGATGGGACCGCTGAAACAATTTACGGATGAAAAGACAGAGGGGCCGCTTGCGATTTCTGTTTATGCAGGGGCGGATGGCTCGTTCTTGTTTTATGAGGATGATGGGAATTCGTTTAATTACCGGAAGGGCGAGTGGATGGGGATTGAAATGCGATGGAATGATGCGCGGCGTATTTTGAAATTGGAGTTGGCGGAGGGATCGCAGATGTTGGCGCCGGGGCGTCGGGAGATTGAAGTGAAGCTCGGTGAGACGGTGCGGAAGGTGGTGTTTGAGGGGAAGGCGGCGCAAGTGGTGTTTTAGGCTGGTTTTTGATGGCATGTGTCGGGATTGCGTTGCTTGACCGGGGGTGAGAGATGGATCGGCGAGAATTTTTGCGGGATTTGGGCGTGACGTCTGCAGTGCTGGGATATGTCGCGACGAATACTGCTGCGGCCTCGCCGGCGGCTGCTGCTCAATCCGATCCCAGTCTTGAATGGGGTGTGAGTGCGGGAGCGGCGCCGGATGTGGCCGGCCACACTTTCGTCTGCGAATTCAAAGTGGGCGCCACCGGCTGGAAGGTGTACGAAGATTTGCGGACGCGCGACGGGGCGATCACTTTTATTTCTGGGGCGGGTGCGTCGCGCGTGCTGGGGAAGAGCGCTGAGGCGACGTTTGCGGAGGCTGATCCACCGTATCTAGGATTGAAGCTGGCGGATATTGGAATGTCCGGGCCTGATGTGTTGGCCGACAAGCTTTTGCAGCATGGTGATCCGGATCCCGAACTGGTGAAATCGGCGGCGCCGCCGCAGGGCACGGCGAAAGAAGAGTCGCGCTGGCGATTGCCGTGGAACACTTTTGTGGGCACGAAAGAATGCGCGGATACGATGCCGGTGTTTCCTTCGGGGAACACGCGTACTTACCATCCGGGGCAATATTTTCCGGAGATTACCAATGACGCGGCGAAAAAAAGATTGGAAGGATTGATTGGCGGCTGGATGCCGGCGGTGCGCAAGGTGATGCCGATTTCCGATGGCGCGTATGTGGAAGTGGTGGTGTTTGGAGACGTGGAAGCGCGCGACCGGTTCATCGTGCAGACGTGGCATCGCACGACGCGTGTGGAAAACGGGAAAGTGTCGAAGGTGGTGTACGGGTACAGCTATCCGGCGTTTCCTCCGACGCGGGAAGATCCGAGCGCCGAGGAATTTTATCGCGCGCTGCTGGTGTTTGCGGCGTACTGGGAAAAACAGCTGCAGGATTTCTCGCCGGCGGCGCTGCCCGAGGATGCTTGGGTCGATATGGCGAAGCACGCGTTCGCGAAGGAATTGATGGTGCGGCCGGGCGGCGTGTATCCGAAGTACGGGGCGGTGGATCGCGATTATTACGGTCCGGAGTACGACGGGTTCCAGGATATTTTCACGATGGCGGTGTACGCGAATCTGGAGTGGGGGCGATTCGATGCGGCGCGGGAGATTATTGATAATTACCTGACGGATTTTACCGACGCGAAGGGAATGATCAACATGCGCGGGCCGGAGACGGCGCAGTTTGGACTGACGCTTTCTTTGCTGGCGCGTTATTACCACTACACCGAGGATGCGGCGATGCTGGTGAAGCATCGCGAGAAGATTGTGGCGACGGCGGCGATTTTGACCGAGCTGCATGATTTGAGTCTGCAGTTGCCCAAAGACGATGTCGGCTACGGGATTATTCATGGGTGGAGCGAATCGGACTCTTCTTTACATCCGAAGCCGATGATTTGGTGGCTGCCGTATTTTGCGAACAATGCTTTTGCGGCGCGCGGGCTTCGGGACATTGGAAAAGTCTGGCCGGCGATTCAGCCTGGCGCGGCGGTTGCGGCGGATGTGTGGTTGAAGCGCAGCAAGGATTTGCAGGACGCATTGATTGCGAGCATGCGCACGAATGTGCGCAGCGACGTGACGCCGGCGTATATCGGACCGTTGCCGGGGACGACGCTGATGTTTCGCGAATCGCTGGAAAAGGAACGTCCCAGCCCGCAGCAGTGGGCGCATCGTGCTTATGCGGAACTTTTGCAGCCGGACGTGTTGCCGGCGAGTTTGGCGAACACGGTGATTGATTGCATGCGGGCATATGGCGGGACGACTTTGGGAGTAGTGGCGAATATCGAGCGACCGCATCCGGAGGGGCGTGACATTCTGGGATTTATTTCTTACGGGTATGCGCAGATGCTTTTGCGTTTGGATCGCGTGGAGGAATATTTGCTGTTTCTCTACGCGCATCGTTA
>DATNLN010000140.1:0-8320 GCA_035602855.1 Candidatus Acidiferrales bacterium | reverse complement strand
CGGTTCACGCGTAGTAGCGGGCTTTGATTCGGTGCGTGGCGTTGCTTCCGTTTTCGGTTCGGTACGAGGTTTGGTTTCGGTTTTAGGCTCTCGCGTTGTTGCCGGCTTCGTTTCGGTGCGCGCAGGAGTTTCGCTGCGAGGTCTGGCTTCGGATTTGGTTTCCGTGCGCGAGTTGCCGATGCGATCGGGCGCGGACGCTTTAGTCTGTACTACGCCTGCACCTTTGAATTCGCCGGGCCTCGCTGTTGCCGCAACCGCTGGCCGTCCGTGATTCGCCGAGGCGAACTGGCTGCGATCCGAGCGCGCCTCGGTGACGTGCCGTTCTTGCGCCTCAGTGGGCGCGGTGTGATTTTCGTGCGCGAATCTTTCTTGCGCCGCGGTGGGACGCGCGCTCACGCCGCCGTGGCCGCCGTTATAGCTGACGTGTGAATCGTGAACGACCACTGTCCTTGCATAGGTGTTGTGAATCACGTTCACGTTTACATTGTTCACGCGCGTGTTATAGAAGAAGTGGCCGTCGGTCCAGCGGCCGCCGAAGTAGCCGGTGCCGACGTAACCGAAACCGTAGTTGATGCCGCCGTAGAAACCGACTTCCGGTCCCCAGTAGCCCGCGTTCCACAGATAGGCGCCGTTGGACCAGCCCCAATAGCCGGGCGTCCAGAGGAAACCTACTTCGGGCGCTTCCACCCACGTGCCGGGAACCCAGAAATATCCGCCGTCATCGCTGTAGCTCCAGTAACCCGGCGTCCAGATGTAGCCGTCTCCGGGGCAGATGGGCTGCGTGTAAACGGGGAGCGCGGGCGGAGCGACGGTCACCGAGAGAACAACCTGCGCTGAGGCGGTGGAAGTCGCGGCGGGAATCCCGAGCAGCAGTGCAGCTAGTGCGAAGCAAGTGGAAAGTCCGAGCGACTGGAGCGCGCGGCGAATATGGAACGTGTGCATCGGCGTCACCTCGTTAAGAGATCGTTGAGAGAACTTGTACCTAGTGAAATCGTACGCGGGCAGGTGAATCGAGGCGATACGGCAAAGTCTTTAGGGAGCTAGGGAACTTACCTTATGGGCGCAAGTGCCGCTGCTGGGATATTTTGCTCATGTTGCCGAAGAAAATACCCTGCGGATTCAGGCAGGCGAAGCGCAGTGAAGCATTCTGCAAAGCGCAACTGATTGACGGAGTAGGAGTAATTGTTTCAGGCCGGAAACGGTGACGGAAATGCGCTTCTTGGAGCGGAATGTTCTTGCTGTTCGGTAATGCGAGGTAACGACGATGGATTATAGATTCGACATATTCAAGCGACGCTCTAATGGAAACACGCTGTGGATCACGTCGGTAGATGGACTGACAGAGGCGAAGAGACGCATGGCTCGTTTCGCGCAGCTTTCTCCTGGAGAATATTTCGTGTACTTGCAGGGGGAGGGAATTGTGGCGGAGCTGAACGCCGATAACTGGATGGGGGTGACGTAGTCCGGCGCTCCGGAGTGAACCAAGCACCGAGGATTTCAGTTAGGTCGGCGCGAAGAGGGGGCGGCTCCCGCGACCGCGGGACCCACCCCCACGCGGTTAGGTCGGCGCCGGTCAATTCGGCGCGGCTTTGACTCCGGCGCTGGCGGCGATTAGACTTGGTACTGTGAGATCTATATCGCGCGGCGGTGGCGGCGGGTACATGTTCGACATCGGGAGTTATTTCCCGCCGGCGATTAAGACGATTTGCATTGCCTGCGTCGCGGTTTTCCTGCTGCAAGAACTGTCGGCTTTAGTTTTCCACGAGGCCGGAGTGAGATTCTGGACATTTGGCCTGGGGCTGGTTCCCTACGCTACGGTGTTCGGATTCCGGATCTGGCAGCCCTTCACCTATATTTTCCTGCACGGCGGAATTCTGCACATTCTGTTCAACCTTTTATACCTGGCGATGTTCGGCGCGGACTTGGAGCGGGCGTGGGGCAGCCGCAAATTTTACACGTACTTCTTCGTTTGCGGAGTTGGCGCAGGCGTTGTGGACATCATTGTGAAGCTGCTGCTGGACCCGCACGGCCGCGGGACTGCGCTGGTGCCTACGATCGGAGCTTCCGGTGCGATTTACGGGGTGCTGCTGGCTGTCGCGGTGATCATGCCGCACCGGCAGGTTTGGGTTTTTCCGCTGCCGGTGACGGTATCCATGCGCGTCTTCGTGATCGTGATGGGCGCGATCGAGTTTTTTAGCACGATCGGAGTTTCGGGCGACAATGTGAGCCATGTGTGCCATTTGGGCGGAATGTTGGTGGGATATATTTATTTGCGGCGCGGGTCTTATGGGTACAGTTTGCGGAATTATTTTTCGGATTGGAAGCGGCGGAGATTGAAGAGGAAGTTTGAGGTTTATGTGCGGGATCATCAGGATAAGCCGCCTTCTAATCCGGATAACTGGGTGAATTAGGGTTTCTGCGCGGGGAGCGCATCCGTTCGGGTGCGGGTATTCAACGAGATGTTCGCTTCGGCGTGGTGGTGTGCTTGGAGAAAGCAAGAGATTTAACACAGAGAGCACGGAGGAGAGGCGGAGCGCACAGAGAAAGACAAGAGCCACCGCAGAGACGCGGAGAACGCAGGGAAATGCGGGAGAGGTTCTTCTCCCGCATCCGCGGCATCAGGATGACGGCACAGCGGGCAGAGGTGAGAAAGCCGGCGGCGCATGAATTAAGGCGAACGCGGTTCGGCGGTGAGGTTGACGTCTAGGCAAGTAGGGGCGGAGCCCTTCGATCCCGCACAGCGGGATCTCAGGATAAATCGCGCTGCAGCGCGATTCACAAGCAGCGCCCCTACCGAGTCGGATCAGAAGCGGAATTTTGGAATCCGCGGCAACGGCAGGAGCGACCGCAGAGACGCCGAAAGCGCAGAGAAAAGCCAAATCAAAAACGCCCGCCCAAAAGGCAAGAGCAGGCGGCCGCTACAAATTCAATAACAACTGCAACGGCAAAGTCGAAAGCGCCGGCGGGACGCCGGCGCTACGAACACCGCGGAGGTTAGCCGCCGATGCGGAGTAGGCGCATCAAGTTTGTGGAGCCTGTGGTGCCGATCGGGGTGCCGGCTACTACGCCGATGATGTCGCCGCGCTTAACTAGTTTTTCTTCTAGGAGGCGTTTTTCAGCGGTGGCGGCCAGTTTGTCAATGTCGTGAACGGCGCCCATGCTACGCGGCAGGACCCCCCAAAAGAGAGCGAGACGGCGGCGTGTTTCCTGGACTGGAGAGAAGGCGACGATGGGAGCGCGGGGGCGATATTTGGAGACGAGGCCGGCAGACGAACCTTTTTCGGTGAAAACTGCGACAACCTTCAGGTGCAGTTCTTCGGCGGCGTGGCAGATGGCTTCGGCGATGACTTCGTTAATTTGCAGATTGCCGGAGCGCGCGGGACGTGGCAATTGCGTGACGCTGGCTTCGGCTTCGCGGATGATGCGGTCCATCATTGTGACGGATTCCAGCGGATAGAGGCCGGCGGCGGTTTCGCCGGAAAGCATAAGGGCGTCGCTGCCGTCGAAGATAGCATTGGCTACGTCGGAAGCTTCGGCGCGCGTGGGCCGCGGATTTTTTTGCATGGAATCGAGCATTTGCGTGGCGGTGATCACGGGGATCAGCGCGTTGCGGGCTTTCAGGATGATTTGCTTTTGCACCACGGGAACTTTTTCCGGGCTCATCTCCACGCCCAGATCGCCGCGCGCGACCATCACGCCATCGGCGATCGCCAGAATTTCATCGAGGTTGTCTATGGCCTCCGGCTTTTCGAGCTTGGCGATCACCGGCGTATCTTTTCCGGCGCGAGCGATGGCGTATTTGGCGGCGCGCACGTCCGCTGCGGTGCGCACGAAGCTGAGCGCCAGGTAATCGGCGCCGATGGCGAGGGCCGACTGCAGGTCCTTGCGATCTTTGGTAGTCATCGACGGGATATTGAGCTTGATTCCGGGAAGATTGATGCCTTGGTGTTCGCCGAGGTCTCCGGGGTTTTCGACCTGGGTGATCACGTCCTGGCCGTGGGTGGCGAGAACGCGCAGCGCTATGTCGCCATCGCTGAGGAGAATGCGGTCGCCCTTGTGCACGGATTCGGGCAGCGCGCGAAAAGTGGTGCTGACGCCTTCTTCGGTGCCGGGAATATTTCGCGTGGTGATGACGAAGCGCTGGCCGAAGCGCAGGCGTATGGCTTTGCCGGCAACGAGCTTGCCCGTGCGGATTTTCGGGCCCTGCAGATCGGCGAGCACGCCGATGGGTTTTTCGTAACGTGCGGAAGCGCGGCGCAGGGCGGCGACCATGCGCACGCGGTCTTCATGCGAGCCGTGGGAAAAGTTCAAGCGGGCGACGTCCATCCCGGCGTGTACCAGCTTCTCGATCATTTTGTACGAGGAGGTGGCGGGACCGAGGGTACAGACTATTTTTGCTCTGCGTAGATTAATCACGATTATTTGCTCACCGAGAAATCATTCACGATTGCGAAGAGAAATTCAATGCCCTTGTGAAAAGAATCGAGCGAGATACGTTCGTTATCGCCGTGGAAGCGAGAAAAATCATCCTCGCTGAGCGCGAAGGGAAGCAGGCCGTAGGCTTGCACATTGCGCAAGCGCAGCGAGGTAGAGTCCGTGTAGCCCGGAGACATGAATGGAATGACGGGGATGCCCGGATAGGTTTTGGCCGTAACGCTGGAGATGGTGTTGTAGAAATCGGAAGTGAGCGAGGAGGAAGGAGCGGTTTCGGACAAGGGCAGCTCGGGCTCGAAGTGTATGGCCGGATCGTTTACAAGTTGCTGGAATTTGGCAAGCAGTGGAGCAAGCTGGTTTCCCGGGAGCAGGCGGACGTTGATTATACCGCGCGCTTCCGAGGGAATCACATTCGCACGAACTCCAGCTTGCAAGACGGTGGGCGAAACAGTATCGCGCAGCATAGCGTTCCACAGCGGGCTATCATTCGAGATCACCTTGGCGGCGTGTTCGCCGCGGTCGGAGGTGTCGAGCGAGCGTATCCACTTGCCGGTTTCCTCGTCCTGCAGCGGAGCGATGGCCTGAAAATAAGCGCGCGTTACGGAATTAAATTGTGAGGGGGCTTCGTAGCTGCCGATTTTCTCAATCGCTGCGGCAAGATGAGTGACGGGATTGTCCTTGCGGGGCATGGACGCATGGCCGGACGTGCCTTTGGCGATGACGTCCACGTTCGCGGGAACTTTTTGACTGACTTCCACGGCGGCGTACTGCGGCTTGCCGTCCTTGGCGAAAATGTGGCCGCCTTCGTTAATGGCGAAGCCGGATGCAATTTTGTCCCAGTGCTTATCAACGGCGAATACCACGCCGTTCGTGCCGTAAGATTCTTCGTCGCCTTCGGCGAAGAAGATGACGTCGCGGTTGAGGCGCGCGCTGGAGCGTTTGAGTTCGATGAAGACGGCAAGATTGGCGGCGAGCATGCCTTTGTCGTCAATGGCGCCGCGGCCGTAGAGGTAGCCGTCTTTTATGGTTGCGGCAAAGGGATCTTGGGTCCATTTGGACTTGTCGACGCCGACGACGTCCAGATGCGCCATCAACAGGAGGGCGCGGGATGGATCGGGCACGGCGCTGGAGGAAAGACGCGCGACGATGAATCCGCGGCCGGGCGTGCTTTCGAAAATTTCAGAGGGGATGCCTTCTTTGCTGAGAATGGCGGCGATGTATTTCGCGGCTACCAGTTCGTTGCCTGGCGGGTTGGTGGTATCTATGCGCAGCAGGCCTTGCAGCCAGCCGAGCCCGTCAGTTTGAATTTGGGTTAGCGACGGGCTCGCAGCGGGCGAATATTGCGGCGAGGTGGGAACGGACTGTGCCTGACCGGATACGGCAGTGAACAGGAATGCTATAAGGACAAGAATCGGTGACGGAATGCGCGCGCGCGCCATCCTGGATTTCCCCCAGAAAATGAAATTCATTCGCAGAGCAGAAGACCAATTCATACTATCATGCTGGTGGATACGGTTTTGGGGACGAGACACGGGGCGTTTTCTGAATAGCAATTGTGGCTGAATGCGCTGAGATGGCGGACCATCCCGAGGGCGCGTGGACGCATCTTAGTGGCAAATAAGTGCAGCTGGGCGAGTTGCGAAACGAGGAGAGCACGAAATTGAAGACATGGATGCGAGTGGCGCTGTTGGGTATTTTGATTGTGGCGCTGGGCGTTCCGCCGGGGACGTTGACGTCTTACGCGCGGCAACAGCAAGGGCCGGTGACGCCTGCGCCGGCGCAACAGCCCGGCGCGGCGCCTAAGCAGCCGACGGGGCAGCAGCAGCCATCGGAAGCGGGCAAGCCGCAGGCGCAAGCGCCGCAGGTGACCATCGCGGTGCAATCGAACGTGGTGAATATTGATGCGGTGGTGACGGATGCGGAAGGAAACATCATCACCGGCTTGCAGAAACAAAATTTCCGCGTGCTGGACGATGGCCAGCCACAGCAGATCAGCAATTTCGGAGCGAGCGAGGCGCCGATCACGATTGTGGTGCTGATGGAGTTCAGCCGGCGGATGGGAAGCTACTTCGGATATCGCGGGAAGATGTGGGCCTATAACTTTCTGGATCATTTGAACCAGAAGGACTGGGTGGCGTTCAAGACTTTTGATTTAAAGACGACCATGGTGTCCGATTTCACGCAGGATAAGCGGGCGGTGGCGCAGGAAGTGGCGCAACTTTATTTTCCCGATTTCAGCGAGGCGAATTTATTCGATGCGACACTGGAGACGCTGGACCAGTTGCGGGACGTGAAGGGGAAGCGCTCCATTCTGATTATCGCTTCCGGTTACGACACGTTCAGCAAACACACCTTGGATCAGACTTTTAAGCCGTTGAAGGAAACGGACGTGACGATTTTCTGCGTGGGGATGGGCGGGGCACTGGATGCGATGGGAATTCACGAAAGAAGCATGACGGGGCCGGAGTTTGCGAGCGTGAATTATTTACAGGCGGAAAACCAGTTGAAGACGTTTGCGGAGATGACTGGCGGGTGGGCCTGGTTTCCACGGTTTGAAGGGGAGATGAACGACATCTTCAATTCCGTGGCGGTTTTTTTGCGGAATCAGTACACGATTGGGTTTACGCCCTCGACGCCGCCTGATGGGAAAGTACATAAGTTGAAGGTGGAGATATTGGATAACGAGGGCAACCCATTTACGACTTCGGACAAGAAGGGGAAGAAGAAGAAGATCGTGGTGAATGCGCGGGAGTGGTATACGTCGCCGAAGCCGGTGACGGGGAATTAGGATGGTCTCGGGGCTGAAATCGAAGAGAGATCCTGCACCCGCTGTCGCGGCTTCAGGATGACGGCACGCTATTTTTGGGGGATGCGGAGGTCGCGGCCCGACATTTCTGGGGGCTCGGGAACTTCCAGGACGCCTAGCAGCGTGGGGGCGATGTCGCGAAGGGAGCCGCCGGAGGTGAGTTGGGTGCGGCCGTTTTCTGTGAGCAGGATGAAGGGAACGGGATTGGTAGTGTGGTAGGTGTGGGCGCCGCCGGTAACGGGATCGATCATGGTTTCGGCGTTGCCGTGGTCGGCGGTGATGATCCAGGCGCCGCCGCGCGGGTGCAGAGATTGAAAAATTCTGCCTAGACATTCGTCCACGGTTTCTACGGCTTTGATTGTCGCCTCTAGCTTGCCGGAATGACCGACCATGTCGGCGTTCGCGAAATTCATGATGATAGCGTCGAAATTTCCTTTTTCGATGGCATGGATTACGGTGTCGGCGACGCCTGCGGCGGACATTTCCGGTTTTAAATCGTAAGTGGGCACTTTCTGCGACGGGACGACCACGCGTTCTTCTCCTGGAAACGGTTTTTCTACCCCGCCATTGAAGAAATATGTGACGTGCGCATATTTTTCGGTTTCGGCTACGCGTAGATTTTTGTAGTCCTGCTCGGCAAACACGTTGGCGAGGATTTGTTCCAACTTTTCGGGCGCGATCAGGTAGCGCAGCCAAGACCAGGCTTTGTCATATTGCGTGGTGGCGACGAAGAAAAGATTGTTCGGGCGCGCGGGGTCGGCGAATTCTTTGAAGTCCGGTTCGACGAGGGCGCGGGTGGTTTCGCGGGCGCGGTCGGCGCGGAAGTTGAAGAAGATCACGGCGTCGTCATCGCGGATTACGCCGCGCGGGTCGGCGGGCTTTCCGGGGGCGGGCTCGGTGGTGATGACGGTGGGGACTACGAATTCGTCGGTGACGCCTTTTTCGTAGCTGGCGCGCATGGCGGCGACGGGGTCTGTGAATTTTGCCTCGGCTTCGCCGTGAGCCATGGCGCGGTAGGATTTTTCAATGCGGTCCCAGCGATTGTCGCGATCCATGGCGTAGTAGCGGCCAATGACGGTG
>DATNLN010000138.1:0-4942 GCA_035602855.1 Candidatus Acidiferrales bacterium | reverse complement strand
AAACGCGCCGAGGGCAACGGAGAAGCCGGCGGCTTGCGCAGTGGCGGCGGAAACCAGGCAGATGGCGATGGCGACGAGCAGAAAAAGTTCGGGATCTTTGGTGCGCGCGACCAGGCGAAAGAGGCGCGGGACCAATGTCATCGCGAGAATTGCGAGCGGGATCAGCAGGAGCGCGGCTTTGCCGAGCGTCCAGGCGGCTTTAACAAAGCGGCCTTCGGCGGGGCCGCTGAAGATGGGGATGATAATGGTCATGAAGACGACGGCGACGTCTTCGACGAGGGTGATGCCGATCATGACGCGGCCGTAGGTGGTGCCCATGGCTTGGCGGTCGGCGAGCAGGCGCGCGAGAACCATGGTGCTGGCGACGGAGATGGTGGCGCCGACGACGAAGCCTTGGACCATGGACCAGCCGATGAGCCATGCGGCGCCGAGCGCGAAGCCCATCGAAAGCAGAATGCCGAGCGCGCCGCCGCCGAGGGCGATCCATTTCACGCGCATCAGGTCCGGGATGGAAAATTCCACGCCGATCGAGAACATCAGCAGGACGACGCCGACTTCGGCGAAAACTTCGAAGGCGTGCAGGTCGGAGATTTGGACTCCGGGAGTGAAGGGGCTGATTACGATGCCGCCCAGGACGAAGCCGAGGATGAGCGGGAGTTTCAGGCGCCAGGCGACTAGGCCGCCGAGGACCGCGGCCAGGAAGATGTAGGTTAGATCGCGAAACAGGACTGGACTGGCTTCCATGGGGCCTCGTTGCTGATGCTGGCGGCACCAATTTACTTTGCGGGAATGTAGCTGGCAACGGCAAATTGGGAACATGGCGCGAGGTAGGTTCCGGCGAGGCCGCTGAGTATGCGATAGAATGGCAGGGCGATGGAACGATTTTACCGCGCTACGATGAAAATTACCGGCGACACGGTTTTCGGCCGGCTGGCGTTCACATTTCTGGTGGTGTGCGCGATCGGGCTAGGCGCGGCGGTAGGGCTGCTGTTCGTGTACTCGAGCGACTTGCCGGAAATTCACGCGCTGCAGGATTACCGGCCGAACGTAGTGACCGAGCTGTACGCCGATGACGGGCAATCTGTGGGCACGTTCGCGCTGCAGCGGCGGATTCTGCTTACGTATGGACAGATCCCGAGAGTTCTAAAGGACGCGATCCTCACGACCGAAGACCAGCACTTCGAAGAGCACTGGGGCGTGGACATTCCGCGCGTATTGCAGGCGGCGTGGCACGACATCGCGAGGCGCCGTTTGGCGGAGGGCGCAAGCACGCTGACGATGCAGCTAGCCGGCGGATTGTTCCTGAATCGTTCGGATCGCAGCGCGCGGCGCAAGATTGAGGAAACGATTTTGGCTATCCAGATCGAGCGGCACTACACGAAAGAACAAATTTTCACGATGTACTGCAACCAGATTTATCTGGGTTCGGGGAATTACGGGTTCGAAGCGGCGTCAGAATATTATTTCAGCAAGCCGGTGGGGCAATTGACGCTGCCGGAAGCCGCGACGCTCGCGGCGATCATTCGCGGACCGATATACGCGCCGATCAATCATCCGGACCGCGCGCTGGCGAGGCGCAACCTGGTGCTCGAGTTGATGGCACACGACCGCAAAGTCACTCAGGCGCAAGCCGACGCCGCGATCAAAGAGCCGCTGGGCTTGCACCTGGAATCGTTGCGCAATGATCTGGCGCCGTATTTCGTCGAGGAGGTGCGCCAATATCTGGAGCACACCTATGGCACCGCTGCGGTGCACGAACAGGGATTGCGCGTGTACACGTCGTTGAATGTGGCGATGCAGAAAGCCGCGGACCAGGCGGTGCGCGATGGATTGCATGCCTACGACCGGAGGCACGGCTGGCGCGGTAAGCTGCCGAACATACTGGAGGAGAATCTGGGGCCGCTGGAAAAATATCAGGACGAGGATTGGCGGAATACGCCGCGCAAGGGCGATTACGTCAACGGCCTGGTGACGGCCGTCGAGCCCACGTTTGCAATGCTGAAGATCGGAACGTATCACGCGATGCTGACGCCCGCGGATTTTGCGTGGACGGGAAGCAAATCGCCAAAACAACTGCTGAAGGTGGGCGATCTGGTATGCGTATCGGTGAAAGACGTTTCGGGACTTACGGTGCGCGCGCAGCTGGAGCAAGTGCCCGCGGCGCAGGCTGCTCTGCTGGCGATTGAAAACGCCACAGGCGAAATCAAGGCGATGGTGGGCGGCTACAATTTCGAGGAATCAAAATTCAATCGCGCGACGCAAGCCGTGCGACAGACGGGCAGCTCGTTCAAGGTGTATGTTTACGCCGACGCGCTACAAACGGGCATGAATCCGTTCGACACCGTGGTGGACGAGCCGGTGACGTTCCGCAGCGGCGGGCAAAATTATTCGCCGAAGAATTACGACGAGAAATTCGAAGGGCGCATTACGCTGCGGCGCGCTCTGGCGGATTCGCGCAACGTTCCGGCGGTGCGTTTGCTGGATCATGTGGGCGTGCAGAATGTGATTGAGCTGGCGCGCAAATTCGGGATTACCAGCCCGCTGCCGCCGTACCTGCCGCTGGCGCTGGGCGCGGCGGATTTGACGCTGATGGAGCACACTTCCGCATTTACCGTGTTTCCCGACGACGGCATTCACATCGAGCCGCACTACATTCGCCGCGTGACTTCCTATGATGGAGCGGTGCTGGAAGAGCCTCGTCCCAAAGTGAACGACGTGATTCCGCCGGACGTGGCGAGGACGATGGTGGCGATGCTCGAGGAAGTGGTGCAGTTCGGCACCGGCGTGCGCGCTAAAGAATTGGCGCGGCCATCGGCAGGAAAGACAGGCACGACCAACGATTTTACGGATGCCTGGTATATCGGATTTACGCCGCAGATCACGGCCGGGGTTTGGGTGGGGAACGACGACAAGCGGATTTCGCTGGGGAAAAAAGAAACCGGAGCGCGGGCGGCTTTGCCAATCTGGCTGGAATTTATGCAGCAGGGTATGCAGGGCGAGCCGGTGGAAAATTTCCCAAACGTCGTGCCGCTGGAGAAGCTTGCGCCCACCAGGCAGGTGCAGGTGGATGTGCCCGATACTGCGCCGCCCGCCGATGCCGCGGAGCAGGGGTTGACGGAGACGGCCGCGCCGAAGGCCGCGCCAGTGTTGCCGAAGCCTGCGCCGAAATCAAATGCGCCCTCGGCGACGCCAGCCGCGCCGGCATCAACACAATTGAAGCGACCCGCACGCCCCTCCCGTCAGTAAGGTATGCGCCGCAGCCCCGTTCGTTGACGGGTATGCGGATAAGGACGGGAAAAAGGGACCACCCCGCGCGTCGCTTCTTAACTTTGGCCGCTAATTTTTAAAGTAGAAATTCGGGCGATCTGTGACGCAAAAAGCAAATGGCCGGTTAGGGCATGTGGTCACGCCTCAGACGCTCGACGCTGCTCGAATCGCTCTTTCGGGGAATTTTCCGCCCATGGTTCCTTCACTACGCAGGGTTCATTCCGTGCCGCGCACATCGTCGTACGGCGGCACTTCGATCGAGGTGTAAAGTGTCCCGACGCCCCCACTGGCCAAATCCTTAACGACGATCGCTAGGCGGTAAGTACCGGGTGCAAGAGCCAGGTGAAATTCATCAAGAGCCTGAGAACGACCGGAATTATTTTGCGTCGTCGGAGTAATCCTTCGCTCAAAAGTGTCAACGACCCGTCCCAATGGCCGGCTGACGCGTCCAAAAATCTCAAACTCAGTCAGTGATTTCGCCGTGTTGTTGGGCGAATCTAGATGATCGCTTGGCGCGCTGACCGAAATCTCGGTAAACGTCGTTGCGTGCGTTGCCTTGGCGAACTCGATTCGATGAGTGAACTGCACCTGCTCACGCGTGATCCGTGCAACTACCAATGCTTCGAGGTTTTTGAACTCCACCTGAGGCATAGGCACTGCGCCGACGAATAGCTCGGTTTCCTGCGTGGGCCGCGTGGTGCCTTCTCCGTGCCGCACGCGGCCCAGGTCGTAGGGAGGATCAAAAATCACCTCATCCTTGATATCCGGTGACAGCGAAAGACGGTAGTCTCCGGTCCCGCTTGGGTCAACAAATTCAAGTTCAACGTTTTCTCCCACGCCATCAATATGTCGGTAGCGCCAGGCTTCCCAAGAGTATTCGTAGGCGTCAAGTCCTTCGTTGGGCGGTCGTCCGGTTTTTTCTCCGGACTGATGAGATTCCACCGAATCTGGTGGACCACACATAACGTAAACTCGCCCTCGGTCGGTCTTCCACCCCGGAACTTGATCCGAGAATTTTTGATTCGCAGCGACTATCCGTTCGTAGTGCTCTCGTTTGAAGCTGTTGTCAAACGACTTTGGGTCTGGGGCACGTCTGGTCCAAAATTGTTCAATGAACTGGTCTCGTTCTTCGTCGGTTGCCAGATGGAGAAAGCCACAACGCTCTTCGGGTGAAATAATGAACACGACATCCTCCGTCAACCAATAGCTAGCGATTTTTGGAAGGCGTGCAACAGCCCGTTTTCGCGTTGCTTGCTCGCTGCTCTGCCCGGTGCGTCGAAGCATGGAGAAGTGCTTTTCGCCGAGTCGATCCGCTGTTTTGTTAGCAGCGTGCTCGCTGTGCGCCCCTCTCGCGTCGTCATAGTAGCGGCACACAAGAACGGCGACAAAAAGAGAGCAACTCGACGCGATGGAGATAGGGGCATCATCTCTTATTATCGATCAAAGATTCAGTATCCTCGCGGCGGGTTGTCCATATCCTCGACGTCAACTCCTGTGTAGTCGCATAACCGGACATGTGGTTTTGTGACGATTTCACTTGATTGCATAACAACGTCGGCTCCTTAGACCCGAGTAGACTATGGTTTGTCGATGACCAAAGGCTCGGGAGAAAGGAGCCGAACATGGTCATTATAGGCGTGGATTATCACCCGAGCGACCAGTACATCGCGTTTGT
>DATNLN010000089.1:0-9089 GCA_035602855.1 Candidatus Acidiferrales bacterium | reverse complement strand
TCGAACACTTCTTCCAGCACATCCTGCTGATACACTTCCGCGGGTGCTCCGATGCGCAGGCACTTACCTCTGTGCAGCAAGGCAATACGGTCGGAAAATTCCGCGGCCAAATTCAATTCGTGGGTCACCACCACCACGGTGTAGCGATTTTCATCGGCCAGCCGGCGCAGCCGCCGCAGCAATTCCACTTTGCCCCCGATGTCCAGATGTTGTGTCGGTTCATCGAGCAGCAGCAGCGAAGGCTGCTGCGCCAGCGCCCGCGCCAGAATCACGCGCTGTTTTTCGCCGCCGGAAAGCTGCTGCATCCAGCGGTCGCGCAACGCGTCGGCTCCCACCTGCGCCAGCGCGTTTCCCGCTAGCAGGCAATCTTCGTCGGATTCAAAGCGCAATCTCTTGCCATAGGGATAGCGGCCCTGCAGCACGTATTCCCACACGCGCAACGGAAAAAGCAGTTCGCTTTCCTGCGACACCAGCGCGATCTGCTGCGCGCGCGTGCGCAATTCCAGTTCGCTCACTTCCGTGCCATCGACTTCCACGCGCCCGGACAACGGCTTGATCAATCCCGCCAGCAATTTCAGCAGTGTGGATTTGCCGCTGGCATTCGGTCCGAGAATCGCCACCAGCTCGCGCTGCTGCGCTTCGAAACTCACCGGACCCAGCGTGAATTTCGGCGCCGAGCGATCCGTCGCCGAATAGGCGTAGCTGGCTTGCTCGACCTTCAGGCGCACGCGATTCGGAGGCGCGAACGGCACCGGCTGGCGCGCGACAGAAGCTCCGTTTTCCGGGCCAGCGTTCACCGAATTCTCCTGCGCATCAGGTAGATAAATACCGGTGCGCCGGCTAGCGCCGTCATCGCGCCCACCGGCAATTCCGTCGGCGCAACGATCGTTCGCCCCAGCGTATCCGCCAGCACGATCACAATCGCGCCGCCGATCGCAGACGTGGGGACCAGCAGCCGGTAATCCGTGCCGAAAAGCATGCGCATCACGTGCGGCACCAGCAGGCCCACATATCCGATCGTGCCGCTCACCGAAACGGCCAGGCCCGTGAGCACCGATGCCGCCACATACACCACCAGCTTCACGCGCGTCACGTTCACGCCCAGGTGCCCGGCTTCCTGCTCGCCGGTGAGAATCAGATTCAGATCGGACGACGTGGTGTACATCGCGCCCGCCGCCACCGCGAAGACAAAATACAGAAAACCGAACCAGCCCACCACATTCTGCGTTGGCGGAGGCGCGGTCAGATCGCCCATCAGCCAGAACGTCATGCTGCGCAGCCCGGGGCCATTTACCAGCGTCAGCAGAAAAATAATGATCGCGGAAAGGAACGATGCCGCCACAATTCCCGCCAACAGCAGCGTCGCGCTGTCCAGCTGTCCACCCCGCCGGCCGAGAAAATAAACCGCCGCGATGGTCGCCGCCGCTCCGATGAACGCTGCCACTTGAATCGCGCCCACCGTGTGCGGCGCAATAATCAAGCTGAGCATCGCGCCGAGTGCCGCGCCGCTGGAAACTCCCAGCACGTAAGGATCGGCGAGCGGATTGCGCAGCAGCGCTTGAAATCCTGCGCCGGAAGTGGAGAGCGATGCGCCCACCAGAATTCCCAAAGCAATGCGCGGCAACCGCAACCCGAAAATCACCTGGCTGAATTCCGATGCGTCGCCGTTGCCAACGGCCCCGTTGTACAAGGTAACCACGATGTCCCGCATGCTGATGGGATAAGCGCCCACGCGCAGCGAAATCACCACCACGACAAAAAGAATCGCCGCCAGCATCCCGCAAATCGCCAGAATCCTTCGCGGGGTCAGCGGGCGCATGTGCCGCACTCCCGCCCGTATCCTGCGGCTGCTGTCGCGGCGTAAAAACGCGCGCCGTTTTCCATTTTCATTTTGCTATTTTCCGCTTTCGGCGCGAAGGCTTCCGGATGCAATTCATGCGCCAGCGATTCGATCGCATCCACCAGCCCTGGCGAAGGCCGCGTGAACTGGTCGCTCGCCATCACCACGTGCCCGGCTCTTACCGCGCGCAAATCACTCCACGCCGGCCGGTCGCGCAAGTTGTTGACGTGCTCGTGCGTTTCCGCCGCCAGATGGTCCGACGTCAGCACGATGTACTCCGGCTGCAAGCGCACCACTTCTTCCATGCTCACCTGCGGCCAATTCTGAGTGGCCACGATTATGGATTCCGCGCCCGCCCAGCGCAGCGCATCAGCGATAAAAGTATTTTGCCCGATCGAAATCAGCGGGTCTTCCCATACCACGAACAACACGTGCGTCATCGGCCGGTCTTCCAATGCCGCGTGCAACGTATCGAGCCTTCCCTGCAGCTCCGCCACCAGCTTCGCGCCCTGCTCGCTTGCGCCCAGCAAATCTGCCATGGTTGCGGTCGCGCTCAACATTCCGGCGATGGTGTGCGGATCGCTTGTATACACCGGCACGCCGATCTTCAGCAGCGCGTCCGCGGTTTGGGCTCGATTGATGGACGTGGTTGCCAACACCAGGTCAGGATGCAACGCGACGATTGCTTCCAGGCTGGGATCCTGCGTCGAACCGACGTGCGGTTTATCCTTCGCCGCGGGTGGTATGTCGCAATACGTTGTGTCGCCCGCGAGCTTGCTGTCCAGGCCCAGCGCGTAAATTGTTTCCGTCAAGTTCGGCGCCAGGCTCACCACCCGCTGCACCTTCAGCGGAATCGCCATGCGCCGGCCCGTTTCATCCGTCACCAATTTCACCGCGCGCTTGTTCGCGCCAGTTTGCGCGGCGGGATCCGCGGGCCGCGTCACGTTCTGCTGCGCGCCCATGCCGGTGGCGCTGGCATCTGGCGCGCTGCATGCGAGCACACCACCAGCCAGCGTCAACGCGAGCGCAAAAAATTGTTGTCTTGCTAAACCTGCCGCCAAAATGTTCCCCACGCCCAATAAAAAAGCCTCGCGCATAGAGCGAGGCCTACCGCCGCACTCTCTCGCGCGGAGAGTGTCAGCTTCGACCAGTTCGGGTAGGTTCCCTGACTTTCGGTTTACTCTGAGAATCTGCCAGTGGCGGATTCGAAGGGCCTGTCCGCCCGGCACGCTGCAAAACCACGCGCGCATTCCAGCGACAGCCGATTACAGTGGCGGGACCGTGGCCGATTTTCACGGCCTTCCCCAAAAATTGAAATCACTGCCGACCGATTTCAATTTTTACCTGCGAGCGCGTCAAACGCACCCTCCAGGCTTCCCCGAGCCAGTTAAGTTGTCCTCGGCGAGTGTATGCGCCGGCGCTTTTGCTGTCAACGAAATGGAACGATTGCGTGACCCGCCCATATGAAGTTTCAATGTATAGCGTCATTATCAGCGCTTGGGAGAATTGCTATGGCCGATCGGAAAAAGTTTCAAACCGACACCCTTGGTGTGCGGCGCTGCGAGCCGCAGGCAGAGCGTGGACCAAGGGCATTTCGATGTATCGGAGTTAGCCGCTATCTTGCGGGGCTGCTCAAGGCCCCGCTCAGCGAGGTCGCCTGGACTTCCCCAACTCTACCGGTTCTTCCACTTCGGTGCGCGCTTTTCCACCAGCGCGCGCAGACCTTCCTGCGAATCTTCCAGGTCGGCCAGCTCGTTCAGAAAAACTTTCATGGAATTGCGCACGCCCTCGCGCAGCGGCAATCCCAGGCTGCCCAGAATCGCTTTCTTCGCCATGGTCAACACCGGACCAGACTGCGCCGTCACGCGTCCAATAATCTCGTTCACCTTGTCCACTAGTTTGTCTTCCGGCACCAGAAAATTCACCAGCCCCACTTCGCGCGCGCGCTCCGCGGACATCGCCTCGCCGGTCAGTACCAGCTCCATCGCCATCTTCGGGCCCAGAATGTAGGGCAGCACGGCGGCGGCCAATGGGGGAAAAGCTCCCAACTTGATTTCCGGCTGCGCAAAACGCGCGTTGGGCGTCGCGATCACCAGGTCGCCCAGCGCCGCCAGCTCCGCGCCGCCGCCGTACGCCGGCCCATTCACCACTACGATCACCGGTTTCGAGGTGTCCATCATCGCCGCAAACGCGCTGTGAAATGCGTCCAGCAACTGGAACACGCGCCGCTGCGTATATTCGCCCAGCTCGATTCCGCCGGAAAAAGTCTTGCCCGCCGAATCCAGCAGCACCAGCTTCACCTGCCGTTTTTCGCTGACGGAATTAATGCCCGCTGCGATTTCCATCAGCATCCGCTCGTTGAGCAGATTTTGGTCGGGGCGATCCAGGCGCAGATGGGCCACTTCGCCCTCCACGCGGAATTTTACAAACTGAAATTCTTCGATCCGCGGCGCGTGCGTCGCCAGCGTGCCCAGCATTTCCGGCGTGCGCACATCCACTCCTCGTCCCCCGCGCGCTTCTCTGGTCGTCTGCATCGGTTTGGTCCTCGGTTTCCTGCAACCCCGCCTGCGTTGGTCGGCGATTCGAAGGTGCTTCTACTGCTCAGGTGGCACGATGCCGGCAGCCTTCATCCACACGCGCGCGCGCTCCGCCAGCACGTGGCCATAGCCGCCTTCCAGCACAAATCTCACGAAGCTTGCGTAGAACAGGAAACCCATTTTCGCTTCTCTCGCTTATTTGCAGGAATTCTGCTGCCAGGTCTCGCAATCCCGCTGCCAGCCGATGGCGAAGCAATTCTGCGGCACACAATCAGCTCTATGAGCCTAGACTATCTGGCAACCCGCCGCCACGCCGGACACGCTGGCCTGCGTACAATCCGCCACGGCCCCGTTGCACAGTTGCAACCTGTACGACTGTACAGGTCTCGCGCCGCCGCTAGGCGGCCCGCGCGACGGCGAAATCGCGGCCGGCCGACGAGCGTGATTGTTGCCGTTACCCGGCGCAATCCTGTGTTAGTTTTTCATTGCCGAAATGCGCCGCCACGCCACGCTCGAAAACGAAATCCGCTGGCCGCGGCGCGTCCTCACGCTCGCCGAAGCGGTGAAGTTCATAGATGCCGCTGGCTATTGCATGCTGTTCCCGGTTAAAAACGCGCCTCTGCCGTCGCTCTACTACGCCGTCACGCGGCGTGGCCTGCACGGCAAATGGAAGTGGGATAAATATTCGAGTATGGTGTGGCAATGGAAGGACGAGCTGCCACGCCGCCGCCGCGCCTTCTACGCCAAATATTTTCGTGGGCGCGGCACGATCATTTCACTGCAGCTCCTGCCGCATTTCCTGGCCATGCGCGACTCGGCTGTCATGCCCGGCGACTACCAGCGGTTCTATCACCAAGGACGCATCCGCGATGACGCGCGCATCGTCTGGGAAGCGCTGGAAGAGCACGGGCCGCTCGCGACTCTGGAGCTGCGCAACGCCTGTAAATTGGATACTAAGGCGGGCAACATTCGCTTCAAGCGCGCGATTCTGGAATTGCAGTGCATGCTGATCGTGGCTCATTTCGGCGCCGAGCAGGAAACCAACGCATGGGCCTCGGGCCGGTACGAATTAACGTGCCGCGCGTTTCCGCAGCAGACGGCGGCGGCGCAAGATATTTCGCCGCGGGATGCACGCAGGGGACTAGCCGCAAAATTCTGCGAATGGCATCCGAACTCATCGCCCATGCAACTGGCGCGCTTGTTCGGCTGGCCCAAAGCGGAAGCCGTGGCTGCCTGCGAAATCCAGCGGCGCACCGCTACGCGAGCACATAAAATCGAAGGATCGCAATGAAATTAATCCTCGCTTCCTCTTCGCCGCGCCGCGCCGAAGTGCTGCGCAACGCCGGCTTCGTTTTCGAAATTCGCCCCGCGGACATCGACGAAACGCGCCAGCCGCGCGAGGCCGCCGAAGATTACGTCCGCCGCGTGGCCCAAGCCAAAGCCCGCGCCATCGCCGAACCAGCACGCGCGGCCGGTGAACGCGCGATCGTGATTGCCGCCGACACAATTGTTCTTGCGGAAGGCGAAATTCTCGGAAAGCCGAAAGACGCCGCAGACGCGCGCCGCATGCTGCGGCTATTCAGCGGCAAATCTCACGAAGTACTCACTGCATTGTCAGTGATCAACATTCCCGCCGCCAAACAAGCTCTGCACGTGGAAAAAACGCGCGTGGAATTCCTGAAAATGTCGGAAGAGGAAATCGCAAGCTACATTCAAAGCGGCGAACCGTTCGATAAAGCCGGCGCATACGGCATTCAAGGCATCGCCGGAAGGTTTGTCACACGCAACGAGGGCTGCTATTTCAACGTGCTGGGCTTACCGCTGTCGCGGCTGTGGACCACCTTGCAATCGCTCGGCTGGAAGGAAGACGGCACAACCTAGCCATCGCGCCCCAAGAAAGAAAACGGCGGTCCCGCGCAGCGGGCCCGCCGTCAAAAAACATCTACATCCAAATTTCGCGCCACGCAGCCGCGCGGTTACTTCTTTTCTTCCGTCGCCGGGGGCGTCGGTGGCACCGTCGGTGCAGCGGCGGGGGGATTCGCCGGCGGATTCGCGCTCGGCGAGGTAGGATGCGGGGAATTCATGCCATCCTTAAAGTTGCGGATGCCTTCGCCTAGTCCGCGCATCACTTCAGGAATTTTCTTGCCGCCAAAGAGCAGCACGATCACAGCGAGAATAATAATCAAATGAAACGGGCTTAATGCTTCCATAATTCACCTGCCTTCCAGACTTTTCTGGATGCCAAACCCCAACTCACGGCCCCGCGGCTGTTTCCGATGCGCCCTTCGGACCCCAATCCTTCAAAGTATAACACGCTCGTCCCCCGCCCGCCGCGTAACCTGTTCCCGGTCCAGGTGCTCCAGAAGCGGGATGGCATATTTTCGCGTGATGCCCGTAAGTTCCTTGAATACAGCGATTGGCAGCCGCGCGCCGCGTTCCTTGCGGTATTTTGCCAGCACTTCGCGCAGTCGCTGCAGCGTGTTGCGGTGAAACACGAGGTCGCTTGAGATCTTCACCAGCACTTTTTCGCGCAGCAGAATCTGCAGTATTTTCTGCGCGCGCGCCGCGTCTACCGGTAATTTTGCCAGCAAGCTGGCAAATCCGGGCACGGCCAGCCCGGCGCTCTCAAATTCGCGCTCGATCAATTCTTTCGCGCGCGTTTCCTCGGTCGAAAGAGCCATTTCGCGCCCGGCTTGGCTCACCAGATCGCCAGCCGCCACCAGCGCTCGCGCCGCCACCAGATCGCCCAGCGCCGCCTGGAAAATTTCCAGGCGCGCTCGCCCGGACTTTCCGCGCAATTCTTGTTTCGGAATCCCCGGCAGTAGGGGATTCGCGCGATGAAAAGTCTCGACCGCCTTGCGAATCGCTGCCGCGCAATCGTTCACGGCCTGCGCCGAGGCTACCACGATCGGCGCGCCGCCCAGAATCCTCAGGCGCTTCGCCGCCGTCAATTTTTCGGCCGCCGCGCGCGTCTCCGATTCGATCCATCCCGTCCGCGCCAGAATTTCCGCCAGAGTCAGCCCGCGCGGCGTTGCGTCCAGCAGCGCGCCCAAAATTTCTTCCCGGTTGCCCTGTTCCAGCACGCCCAGAAACGGCGCCACCGCGGCATCCCTGCGGTTGTGCCGCGGCGCGCGCGCATCCAACACGGCGCCGCCGCCAATCGTTACCACCGGCGAGAACCGCCGCAAGATGAAGCGATCTCCCGGCAGCAGCAGTAACGGCTTATGGAGCCGCAATTGCGCGAACGCTGAGCCGCCCGCCGCTATTTCGCCACCGCCGTCATTCAGCAGGATCACTTCGGCGATCGCTTCCGCCGTCCCCTGATGAAAATGCACGCGCGCGCGATTCTTCAGCGGCGGCGCGGAACCGAGCAGCGTGACACGCGCATCCACGCGTTGCGTCGTTTCGAATAAGCCCGCCGGCGCCAGCACCATCCCGCGCGTGATTTCCTCGTGCTCGATTCCCGCCAGGTTCACCGCGGTGCGCTGGCCAGCGATGGCACGCTGGATCTGTTTTCCGCCGGAATGCAGTCCGCGTACGCGCAGCCGCTTCCGCGCGGGGTACAGCTCTAGTTCGTCTTCCACTTTCACCGCGCCGGAAATCAGCGTTCCCGTGACTACCGTGCCAAATCCCTTCATCGCAAACGAGCGGTCAATCGGCAAACGAAAATGTTGCGTCGCATCTTTTGCGGCCACCTGTTGTGCCGTGCGCCGCAGCACATTCTTCAGCTCAGCGAGTCCCGCACCACTACGCGCGCTTACCGGCAAAATCGGCGCGCCCTGCAAAAAAGATTCGCGCACGAATTCCTCGATCTCCAGGCGCACCAGTCCCAGCGAGTCGGCATCCACCAGATCGGATTTCGTAATTGCGATAATTCCACGCGGAATTCCGAGCAAGCGGCAAATTTCAAAATGCTCGCGCGTCTGCGGCTTGATCCCCTCGTCCGAGGCGATCACCAGCAGCACCAGGTCAATCCCGCCGGCTCCGGCCAGCATGTTGCGCACGAACCGTTCGTGCCCTGGCACATCCACCAATCCGAGCCGCACTCCTTCCAGGTCCAGAAACGCAAATCCCAAATCCAGCGTAATTCCCCGGCGCTTTTCTTCCTCTAGCCGGTCGGGATTGGTGCCCGTAAGCGCCTCGACAAGCGCGGATTTGCCGTGATCAATATGGCCCGCCGTCCCGACGATGACGTGTTTGATGGCTTCCATGGCGTGCGCGCAGACGCAGCCATGCTAGCGGAGGAAACAACGCGCGGTCAAATCGCATGTCAGTTCCTATCGCGTGCTTGGCGCCACAAATACGCGGATTACCTTCCCAATCAGGTGTCCGTTTTCGCCACACCGCGTTTCGGAATCGCCCAGCGAAGCAGCCGAATAGCTCCAAGCGCGCGGCGTAAGTCCGTTCCCAACATACAGATCACAACAACCGGCCCAGGGCTGAAGACGTGCTCATCTATAACTGACACACGAGAGGACACCTTCATGGCCACGCTCTGGCAAGACGTCCGTTACGCCCTCCGCATGCTCGCGAAGTCGCCGCTGCTTACCGTAATCGTGATCCTCACGCTAGCACTGGGAATCGGGGCCAACACGACCATCTTCGGCATTGTGAACGGGCTGTTGCTGCGTCCTCTACCGGTGAAGACGCCCGAACAAATCACCGTACTTGCGGCCAAAGTGCAGGGCGATAATCTGGGCGTTTATACGTTT
>DATNLN010000073.1:0-60642 GCA_035602855.1 Candidatus Acidiferrales bacterium | reverse complement strand
GGTGGGCCGGTGCGGCGCCACCCCGCGCAAAAAAAAAGGCCGCGCGACCTGTTCGACAGGGCGCGCGGCCTGGACTGCGGTTGAGTTAGCTTTATTGCGTAATGGTTACGTTAACCGTGATCGCTGGCTTGGTGACGCCTCCCGAGGACGGCGTAATCGAGAGGGTTGACGACTTCGATCCTCCTCCGCCTCCGCCGCTGCAACCGGCCACGAGCACGAACACCATCATGGCTCCCAACATTCCCAGGCGCGTGCGCCATCGCCGGGCTTCGGGAAGCATGAAGAGCAGACCAATTGCGAGCATGATGAAGAGCACCTGGCGCAGAAGTGCAGACGGTGGCACCTTCATGGATTGCGGCGGCACGATGAAGGAGGACGCCGTGATGGCACCGCTCACCGTGGCCCCCGGAGCCGGCGCGGCATTGGTGGTGGGCACCGAGCACGAAGTAATCAGCATTCCGGGGGTGCAAGTGAAAGCCACCGCTCCGGTGAAGCCGCCCAGTCCGGTGACGACCACCGGGAACGAGCCCGTCGCGCCCTTGGCCACGCTGATGGCCGCAGCAGAAACCGAGAAGTCCCACGCTGTGCCGCTGAGAGTGACTGTGTTGATATTGCCGTCGGTTTGCGTAACCGTGAGGGTACCCGCAACCGGGCCGGGCGTGGTGGTGGCTATGGGGCTGAACGTGACGGTGACCACGCAGGCAGCTCCTGCTGGGGCGATTACGATTGGAAACGCGCCGTTGTTGCATGCGGCGGTGTTGGAGGTTTCCGTAAAGACGCCCGGCGCGGCAGCGATCGCTGAAATGCTCAGGGGTGCGTTGCCGTTGTTGGCGATCGAAACTGTTGCGTTAGTGGATGTCGTCAGCAAGGTGCCAGGCAGAGTCAAGCTGGTCGGTGTGATCGTGACATTAGACGTCGTGCCCGAGCCTGTGCCGGAGAGCGCCACAAGAATCGGATGGGCCGAGGTGTCCAGAGAGTCCACGATATTCAGAGTCGCAATTTCGGCCACGGGATTCGATGGCGTGAAAGTCACTCCGATCGTGCAGGACGCGCCGGCTGCAAGGGATGTTGTGCAGGGCGACGCGCCACCGGCAGCCCCCACAAAATCCGCCGAGTTGGTTCCGGTGGTGGCAGGCGGCAGGGTCAAGGTGACGGCAGACGCGGTGTTGTTCGTGACGGTGACGAACTGCGGCTGCGAAGCCACAGCTATCAGCTGGGTACCGAATAGCAGACTGGTTGGCGATACTGAAATCGTCGGAGTCAGCGGTAATTCTGCCACGAAGGCATTTGTGGAGCCGTTTAGCGTGGTCTGAAAAGCTCCGGTAGTGACGGGGAAGGGGTTCGTTCCTGTCGCCGGCGAAGCGGCTTGGCCTGCGATGTAAACATTTCCACCAAATAGGCCGATGCCGAGGCCCAGGTCTGGAAAGTCGCTGCTATTGCCACTTCCGCCAAAATAAGTTGAGTAAACGAGATCCGCGAGCCCGTTCCCGTTCGGGCTGATTTTGGAAACAAACGCATTGCCGTTCGGATTGTTGCGCGTTAGCTGCAGGGCTCCTTGGGTAACGGGAAAATCAGATGAAGCAGTCGCGCCGGTAACGTAGGCATTACCAACTGAATCGGACGCAATGGAGTTACCATTGTCGCTGCTAGTGCCGCCGAAAAAAGTGGAGTACTGCAGAGTGCCGGTCAGCGTGTTGAGCAGCGATACGAAGGCTACGCCCTGCGACACGTTTGCTGGCGGAGGAATCGCACCGGCTGTGTGCGGGAAGTTGGTTGACGCCGTCGACCCAGTTATGTAAGCAACCTGAGTAACCACGGCCGGGACGCCTGTTCCCAGGCTGACGCCGAATGCGACTTCCGCGGTGTTGCCGCTCAAACAGTGAGAATACCCAAGCGTTCCTGCCGTGGTGTTGATAACAGATATAAACGCTGAACCGTTGGTGTTGGCGCCGCACGCAGCGCTGCCGGTAATCGCGGTGCCTGCCGTCGGAAAATCCGTCGAGGTTGTGCCGCCGACAACGTAGGCGTGGGAGGTAGCGTCAACCGTCACGCCATAAGCGACATCGCCGAATCCGAGAAAATTGCTGCCCGGGCCGGATCCGCCCAGATACGTTGAGTAGATCAACGCGCCGGTCGTCGTGGTATTGATTTCAGTTAGGAATGCATTACCCGCGGGGCTGGTCAGTCCCACCGAAATTTGCGTTCCCGCCGTCGGGAAGTTCGTAGATATCGTCTCGCCGGCAATGTATGCGTTTCCGGTCGCGTCTACGGCGATGCTGTGGCCTTCGTCGAAGGTGTTCCCGCCGAGGTAGCTAGAATAGGCAAGCTGTGCAGTGCCGCTGGCCGTAGGCGCAAGCTTGGTTATGAAGGCGGAGCCGCCCGAAGAGGAAGCGGCGCTGGCCGGAGGAGTTGACTGGAATGGCGGCACAGCAGTGCTCAGCGGAAAATCGGGTGAGCCTGTAAAACCGGTCACGTAGATGTTCGGCGGGCTGGCGGTGTCCAGGGCGATCGCGTCCGCGCCCTCCCCGAAAGTCCCATTTCCGCTGCCACCGAGATAGCTGGAATAAAGGAGAGCTGTGCCCCCGGGATTCAATTCCGAGACAAATACCGTGCCTAAGGCGATGTCGCCCGGCGTCCCGGCCTCGGCGTTCATCTGCGGAAAGCTCGTCGAGGTAGTATCGCCCGCGATGTAGGCATCGCCGGCAGAGTCCAGCGCGATCCCGTTGGCAAAATCGAAACCCTCGCCACCGACGTATGTGGAGTAAATCAAAACCGGGTCAATGGTCAGAGGCTGGGTGCGATCATAGGCCGCGACTGCAAAGCGAATTTGGTGATCGTTCGCAATCGTATAATTGCCAGCGATTTCCCGTCGCTGGCCGTTCACTTCCTGATAGACGACAGGCTTCTGCAGCGCGACTTTACCGCCTGCCACGCTCATCAGCACATCGCCTTGCGAATTGAGCTCGAGCTTGCGCGCGCCGGAGATACGGAGCGCGATCGCGTTGGGGTCTGCACCGGGCGCGACGATGAAGTCATATTCCAGGCGTCGCTGGCGTCCGTAGAAGAGCACGTCCACGCCTGGATAAATTCCCTGGTAACGCACCGCTTCGTAGGAAGGAACATCGGTGTGCCATTTCTTGGGATCGTCGCCGATGAAGTAGTTTGTCTTTCCCGGCAGCCGTTTCGTTCCGGCGACTTCCACGGCCGGATTTGCGCCGTCGAAATGCATACGCAGAACGGAAGTCTTCGCCGCGGCATTCGGTTTGTGGTGCAGCCGCACTGCAACAGGTAACGCGGATTTCGTGGCGGCGGTTGCGGGTTGGCGCAAGCTGAGGACTGCTTCCTGGTTCGTCAGGAACAATTGATAGCTCTGGCCGTGTGCGAGGAAACGGACTTCCGGCGCCGACTGCCCTTGATTGGCTTCGAACGCCAGCGGCAGCGTGCCGTACGCGTTCGTCAATTCGGCCTTTTGTGCCGCGCTGAGAGGAGTCGCAGGTTGCGGAGAGGCTGCCGCACGATTGCTCGCAATGAGCTGAGACGAATGCGCGTGGCGTTGCATGTGTACAGTCAAGAACAAAGCAAGGACGGCCAATGGTACGCCAGCCATGAATCCAATTCGTATTAACGGGGATTTCGTCTGCATGGAGTTTCTCCTCAGTTCATTTTTTCTGGAATCTGTTAGGCGAGCTAAGAGGGATAATGGCAGCGGTTGGGTCGAGGGGGGCTGGAAAATTTGCAATTTGCGAACAAGTGATTACCCACGGTCTCTGGCGAACGCGCCGAATCGTAAGGACAGGACACGCCATTTGAGCGTGGATGGTAGCACAGCTGGGTTGGACGGGAAAATAAACGATGCCCGGATATTCCACTACATGGTATTCAAAGAGCTACTCTCCTCCAACGGTACATAATGCGCATCGATACGGTTCGTTCTAAGCCCGGGCGGGTTTCCACGTGTCTAAAGTTTGCGCTTCCTTGCTGAGCAGATCGCAGAGATCTGACAAGCGGCTGGCGTCGTGATGCGCGCACAGCAGGCGTATGGGAACGCTGGGGGTCACGCGCGCCAGGATTTCGAATTCTTTCGCGCGCATGTCGCTATCAAGGGTATTCGTCGCGAATGTATTGGCGACCAGCGCGAGGAAAGCCCTCTGCGGCGTGAGGTCTTCGGCCAGCGGCGCGGGATCGCCGCGGCGTTCACCCAAAATATAGATCGCCGCGAGTGGCAAGGCCTGTTGCGCGAATTGCAATTCCTGCTTTCCCAGGGAAAGACAGCGCTTTTCGTAATTTGCGCTGAACTGCGGCAGCGCTTCCGCAGAACCGTAGAGCGACTCCACGGATTCGGGCCAAAGGCATAGATATGGATACGCGGGATGAATAAAGAACGATCCGTTGCGCTCCGCAAGCGCGACAACGTCATCAGATAGGATCGCGTGGCCTCGCCGGGCTAGCGCCGCCGCCGTGGTGGATTTTCCCGCGCCCTCGGATCCCACGAACGCCACAGCGTTTTCTCCAAACGCCACCGCGCTGGCATGCAGGCAAGTAACGCCCCGCAAGCGCAATAGCAACCCTAGAACCGGTCCCAACAGATATGTTGCCGCGTCTTCCAGGGTCAAATTGGCGGGCCAAGTGGCCCAGACCTCCGTGCCTTCGCGGTCCAGCCAGAATTGAGATCCATCGAAATAGGCGAGTCGCAGATAACGCGAGCCAACAGCCTTCCAGATTTTCAGGGTCGGCTCGCCCGCTTCATCTTTATAGGAATTGGCGTAACTCAACTCTTCGGGGCCGGACGGATTTAGCGCGCTGGTTGTTGGAGAGGCGTTTAAGTGAACCGCCACGGCGTTGTCGCCCGCAGCATCGGGCGGTGAGGGAATCAGTTCCGGTTGCAACGGAATCATTTCAGGGATGGGGAGATTGGAGCGAAGCAAGAGGCCGAAAACGGCGTAAGTGAAATTCAATGCGGTCAACGAGCAAATTCCAATTGCAGGTTGGAGCGGCTGTCCGCAAAACTGCAGGAATTCATCCGACCAGCCGCTACCCTACATCCGTGCGGAAAGCTCTAAGCAATGACGTTTGCAAATCCTCGCGGCACCGATCTGGATTGTCGTGCCGCTAAATGTGGGTCCTCGCACGCGGAATTCGTCCTCCGTCGCTATTGCCGTGTATCCCGATTTTCTGAGTCAGTTCGCGCACTGTACCGTACACGGTTATGATTGGAGATGAATACGGTTTCTTATTATCCCGTTTAACGGGCTTAGGCATTGCGAACCTCCGCACGCAAGTTATACCGGACCTTACGCGCTGACTGCAACCAAAAGTTAAGGCAAAGCGGGCGAACATCAGAGTGGGCTTGCTCGGAGTTCGTTTTACTTCGAAACTCTGCGACCTCCGACTTGTTGACGTACGAATCCATCTGCGCGTCCCATGCCATTTTATCCATCCATCCCGTTTGCGTTTGTCTCAAATGTGTCAACAAAGGACTTCCCGCCAGAGGCGTCTTCCGCCGGGTGCGTACATTTTCAGGCAATCGCCCGGCCACGACCTCGCGCAAGAGCTGTTTTTCGAAAAATAAGGGGAAGGGCGGAAGCGCTAGCAGGAAATTCACTACTCGCAAATCCAAAAAGGGATGGCGTACCTCGACGGGGTAGCCGGTAACGCCCGCATTTTCGTGTTCGAACATGGCAGACCAGTGTGGCAACGAGAGCGATGCGTGCGCCTTGGGTAGCAGTGGATGCGGGCGCGCTGCCGGAAGCTCGCTCCATTCCCGGGCGCGGTCCTTGAGGTTCAGGCGACGCGCAAACTCCGGCACCAGCCAGCGCGGGTACACCGGCGCAGTGGGATCTTTTCCGAACAGGCCCTGCATTCGGCGCTTCAGCCCGGGAACAACCGAGGGCCGAAGCCAAAGATAGCGGGAAGTTTCCCGAATCAGGTTGCCCCATTCCTGATTCCGTACCAGATCGCGCGTAAACGGCCACATCTGAAAGTGCATCAGATTGTCGGGGCCTTCGCCGGAAAGTACGACGCGGCAATCGGCGGCGATGGCGCGAAACTGGTCAAACAGGCCAGCAAAGAATGGATCGTCAACCGGTTCGGGCGACCTTACTTCGGGGTCGTTCCAACGTTCGAAGGGTTGCAGCCTGTCCATGGGAATGCACTGCAGCGGAATTCTCAGAAACTCGGCGACAGCGCGGGCGTGCTTGCCATCCTGGTCCGGGATCAATGATTCATACACGACGGTATAGGCGCGCAAATCCAGCGTGCTGCCGGCAAGCTCGCGGGCGGTTGTTGCGATCGTCGCCGAATCCAAGCCGCCGCTGAGCAGTATCCCCGCGCGTTCCACGCGGGTGCGGTCCGCTACGGCCGCCTGCAGCAGGATTTGAAAATGTTCCACGTAGTCTTGCGTGCGCCGGTAGCGGATGCGCCCTTCGGTGGGCGCTGACCAGTAGCGCTGGATACGCAGCCCTTCGGAGTTGACGGTCATCGCGTGCGCGGCGGGCAGGCGCCGGATGTCACGGAAAGTAGTGGTGGCAGCGTCGCAATTCACGCCAAAGAGCAAAAAATCGCCGATCGCGGCGTCGTTCAAATCGTCGGAAACATCGGGATGCTGGCGCAAGCAATCCAGAGTGTTGCTGAAAAGAAAGCGCTCACCCAAGTCGGAATAATAGAAAGGCTTCACTCCGAAATGATCCCGCGCGCAGAAAAGCAATTTCTTGCGCGCGTCCCAGATCGCGAATGCGAAATCCCCGCGCAGATGTTGCACACAGTCCGCTCCCCAGGACGCGTAGGCGCACAGAATCAGGTCGGAATCGGTCCTGGTGCGGCCGGCCGCGCCGCGGCCTTGCTGCTCGAGCTTCTTTTCGAGCTCCTCGCGGCAGTCAATGCGTGCATCGGCGGTGATCCACAGCTGGCCATCCAGGCTCGCGGGCTGCCGCTCGATTTGTGATTCGCGCGTGCTGCGCAGCATGGTGTGACCCAGACCAATCGCGCCGTGCGACCAGGTGTCACGCCCATCCGGTCCGCGCTGCGCAAGAAAATGAGCAAACGCCTGCAACAGGCCACGGTCCACCGGCGCGCCACTGCGATCGTAGATGCCCACGATGCCGCTCACTCTGTTCGCGCCTCCAGGGGCGAGATGGGACCCTCAAATGGGACGAAGTGAAGGTGTTCCGCGCCCGCGTTGTCGAGCGCTGCGGAATCCACTTCCACCCACGCGTGCGCTTCGAAGCGGTTGAATTCCTTGCGCGCTCCGATGCGCAACTCCGCTGAAATCCCGCGCCGCCGCAGCAGCCAACACAGTACCAGCGACTGCTCCAGGCAATTCGTGCCGAAGAAAACATTGCGCGCCGCAGCGGCCGCCATGCGAGCGATCACTTCCGCCGACTCTCTTTGCGATGCGTTTTGCTGACGCGCGGTCGAATTCGCCGATGAAGCAAGATGCGCGAGCACACTCTTCCAGCGGCGAAAGCCCGCCAGCCGCAAACCCAACCAGGTGGCCAGCAGTCCGGCTGCCGCTTGCAGCGCGACGCCGCGCTCATAACCGCTGAGCCGCCAGAATTTTTGCCAGCGTTCCATCATGATTGCCTTATCGGCATCGCGGCCGCCTTGGACGACAATGCAGCCGGTGTCATTTTGAACCCGATTGCCAGAACAAAGTCGCGCTGTTTACGCACCGGCTGCCGCGCCACGAATTTCGATCAGCCCTTCGCTGCGCATGGTTTCCAGCAGCGCCAGCAGATCGCCTCCACAGCGCACTTCGTCCACCTCAAATTCTTCCAGCAGGGCGTTGCGCAGTTCCGCGACGCTTTTCGGCTGCTTCAGCAGATCCCAGACACGTGCGCCCACCGGATTCATTCCGTAGTACACGCTGTTCTTCAGATTCAGGATCGCCGATTCCTCGCCGAGAGGACACGAAACCTGTTCCGATGTAGCCACAACAATCGTATACAAGGAGAGAGGTGCGTCCATTGCGGCGCTCCCGTGGTATTGGGCTGGGGCAATTCTTCCGCCAACCGGCTCGGCGGCGGAAGAGCGACTCGGCACACACGCCCTGCGTTACCGAATCGACCTAATCTATTCTACCGTCAGTCGCGTCGAACAGCAATGGCAGAACTGGATTCGTGCTGGCGATATCAGTTATAACGGCTGGATGCCTTCGCCTGCTATTTGCGTCGAAGCGCTTGAAAAATATTTTCCACCGGCACGATCCGGCTGGCGCGCGCTGCTGCATCCCGTGGCGCGCCCTACGGAGCAGGCTCTGGCGGGGATTTCCTTTTCGGTACAGCCCGGTGAGGCTGCAGCAATCGTAGGGCCGAATGGCGCGGGCAAGTCTACGTTGCTCCGCATTCTCGCGACACTGATTCTCCCCACGCACGGACGCGCGGCGATTGCAGGTTACGACGTCGAGCGCCAACCGTCCGGCGCGCGACGCCAATTCGGCTACCACACCGGCGGCGACGAGGGCTTCTACACTCGTCTGAGCGCCCGGGAAAATCTGAGTTTCTTTGCCGCCATGAACAACATGTCCCGCGCGGAAGCGCGTGCGCGCATCAGGCTCACCGCGGAACGCATGGGCATCGCCGGGGAGCTGGATCGCCAGGTGCGCACTCTTTCCACGGGCATGACCCATCGCGTAGGCCTGGCGCGCGCAATGCTGCACCAACCCGCGGTGCTGCTGCTGGATGAACCCACGCGCAGCCTCGATCCACTCGCCGCGGCGGATTTCCGCCGGCTACTGAAGGACGATCTGGTGCGTCAGCACGGCACCACGCTGCTGTTCGCTTCGCACACTTTGAGCGAAGTCGCGGAAATTGCTGACCGTGTGCTGTTGCTCGAAGCAGGACGCATCACTGCTTATGATTCTCCGCGTGGCGTTTGTGTCGCGACCGGCGCCGCGAGTCTGGAAGAAGCCATCACGCGCCTGGCGCGCCACTCCGCGCCCGCCGAGGTCCAGCCATGAACCTCGCGGGTACGATGCGAAAAATTGCCGCGTTCTTCGCGCGCGATTTTGCGATTGCTCGGGGATATCGCGGCGCGTTGCTGTTGGAAACGATCGAAGCGCTTTTCGGCGTCGCGACGTTTTACTACCTGTCGCGCTTCGTCGAAAGTCCCGAACTGTCCCGTGCGCTGCCCGCCGGCACCAATTATTTTGCGTTTGCGCTCGTGGGCTTCGCGTTTTTCGATTATCTCAGCGTTTCCTTCACCGCGTTCGATTCCAGCATCGAGGAAGCGCGGCAGAATCGCACGCTCGAAGCACTTCTGGTGACGCAGACTCCGCTCCCTGTGATCCTGGCAGGCTCGGCCGTATATCCCTTCACGGCTTTGGCGCTGCGCACGTGCGTCTATCTTGCATGGGGCGCACTGCTTTTCGATTTCACGCCGCGCGCGGCGAATTGGCCGGGGGCCATCGCGATTCTGCTCGCGTCCATTCTCGCCTTTGCGGGCCTCGGAATTATCTCGGCCGGTTATTCGATTCTTTTTAAGCGCGGAAATCCCGCGAAGTGGTTGGTGCTGGGGATTTCCGGCCTGGTCGGCGGCATGATGTACCCGGTGAGCGTGCTGCCCGGTCCGCTGCGATTTCTGGCACGCTTAATTCCTGTCACTTACTCTCTGCAAGGAATGCGCGCCGCGCTGCTGGGCGGCGCGGGATGGCGCGAGCTGTGGCCTTCGATCGCCGCCCTGCTTCTTTTCGCGGCAATCCTGATCCCGGTATCGTTCCTGATATTCGCCTGGGCGCTGCGCCGTACCAAAGTTACCGGCACGCTGACGCACATTTGAAATATAGCGGGCGGCTGCGTAAATGACTCGCAGAAAATCCAGAGCGAGGATGCAGAATGCTGCAGGCGACGCCAAACTTAATTGGAAGATCGCAGCGACACATCTGTTTTCGAGCGAACTATTGAGAAACGACGAGACGGCGCTTCGCGAACAACAGCGCGACCATCCCCGCGCCGATCAACCATAGCGATGTTGGCTCAGGCGTCGCGACCGACGACGTAATCGTCAGATTGTATCCCCCGGCACCGCTCATATAATCCTGCAGCGGAATATTTCCGGCAACGTCAAGCATGTCGGGCGCCGCTTCGGTCCCGCTGGTGAAAAGCGAAATGTTAGACCCGTCCGGGTTGATCAGGTCAAATATGTCGCCCTGGTCGATCGCGATTCCTCCGCCTTGGGTGATGTCGTAAAACATGACGTACCCGCTGGGGTCTCCACTTCCGTCAACCATCAAATCAATCGGCGTCACTTGGAATCCGAAACCCGGGTCAGCATTTTCCGGGGCGATGACGGGATTGACAGGAAGGTAGAACGAAGCCGTCGCTCCGCCCGGGCCAGTAAGCGAGTAGTACAATTCCGCGCTACCGTCGGCTTTCGCCACGCTGACGAAGATAAAAGCAAAAACGGCAACCACTGCGGCGCTTCGTAGAACTTGTCTCATCTTCCCATCCCTTTTCGCTAGTCCGAATGCCGATTGCTCACCTGGCACTGCACCATTGTAGTGCAATCCATCGTCCAGGCGCTCGTGCCGTAACTCTTTAGATATCAGCGCTGAGTCCAGGCTGCTCTGCGATGCGAGGGGAAAACTTTTCCCGGAAAGGCGAATTTGCTTCTGACCAGGATTGGACTCAACCCCCCTGGCGCGACTCGGTCTTGCGCGTTAATACGGGCATTCGAGGGGCTGGCATCGCGAAAGGTTTCACTCGCACTTGTAGCACAAGGCGTGGTGCAGTAGAGTTTTTGCATGGGAGAACAGGCCGGCGTGATGAAGATTCCGTTGCTCGACCTGCAATCCGAATATGCGGAGTTGCGCGATGAGATTCTTCCCTCGCTCGACCGCGTCTGCCGCAATTCATCGTTCGTGCAGGGCGAAGAGGTCGAGGCCTTTGAGCGCGAGTTCGCCGATTTCTGCGGCGTCAAGCACTGCGTCGCGCTGAGCAGCGGGACCGCGGCGCTCCATTTGGGTCTGCTGGCGCTTGGAGTGCAGTCCGGCGATGATGTGATCACCACGCCGAACTCGTTTCTCGCGACGGCCGAAGCCGTCACCTATTGCGGCGCGCGCCCGGTGTTCGTCGATATTGACCGCGCCACTGCGAATCTGGATCCGCGGCTCATCGAGCGCTGCATCACGCCGCGCACGCGCGCCATTCTTCCCGTGCATCTGTACGGACGTCCGGCGGACATGGGCGCTATTCGTGAAATTGCCGCCCGACGCCACTTGCGCGTTCTGGAGGACGCGGCGCAGGCCCATGCGGCGCGCTATCGCACGCAGCGCGTCGGGTCTCTGGGCCTTGCGGCCGCATTCAGTTTTTATCCCACGAAAAATTTGGGCGCTTATGGAGAGGGCGGCGCACTCACGACGAACGATGACAGCATTGCGAAATTCGCCCGCGCCGCGCGTTCGCACGGCCAGACCGCGCGTTACGACCATGAATTCCCGGGCTACAACTATCGCATGCAGGGATTTCAGGGCGCGGTGCTGCGCATCAAGCTGCGCCGCCTGCACGCCTGGACACAGAAGCGCCGCGAGATCGCCGCGGAATATCGCCGGATGCTCGAAGACGCGTGTCTGGAAATACCGCAGGACGACCCGCGCGATGAATGCGTCTACCACCAGTTTGTGATTTACGTGAAGAACCGCACGTCGGTGATCGCGCAGCTTGCCGCGCGCGGTATCGACACCGCCGTGCATTACCCCAAGCCGATCCACCTGCAGCCCGCCTATTCCTCGCTAGGCTATCCCGCCGGAACATTTCCGAATGCCGAGCGCGCCTGCGAGCGGGTCCTGAGCCTGCCGCTGTTCCCCAGCATGACCGCGGAGCAAGTAAATTACGTCGCCACGTCAGTGCGGGAAGTCGTCGGCAGAAAATAAGCACGCCTTCAAATAGTCCGGCGCTTTCCAATGCGAGCGTCGAGTCGCGCAGCGAATTGCTTCCGATCGCGTCGTTGTTCCCCCGAAATCGCCACAAGCATTTGTGCGGTGGTTCAGAGCCGGACCACAAGGGGGGCGATCTCGCCTGTATCATGTTCACTGACCAATCAGTTAACGAGGCGATACAGAGCTTGGGGGTCGAACTCTTGCAGCCGTGTTATATTTCGCTAGCGATTCTCTCAAGCAGAACACCGCGAGCGCATGGCGAGCACCTGTGTGTGGCGCGCATAGCGGCGAAAAACGGAGGCAGCAATGACTTATTTTGGGTGGCCTATCGCCCTAGTGTTGGCGGTGGCGTTACCTACTTTGATAGCGCCCGCAGCAATGTCTCGTAGTCATTCGGTTGTAGCTAGCCAGGCGGTCGCTGCCTCAGGCACCGCAGCGAAACCGGCGATCCTGCCGCTCGGCACCACGGTAGTCGCGAAATTACTCAGCGACATCGATTCAGGAATTTGCAAGCCTGGCGATCGCGTCGAGGCTGACGTTACGCGGGACGTTAGTCAAGGTCACAAGGTTGTTCTAAAGAAAGGCGCTCGCTTGTTCGGACATGTCGTGGCACTCGATGCGTCCTCGGCACACAAACCGGAGACCAGGATCGCAATTTCGTTCAAATCAGTCTTGATGAAGAGCGGCGAACAGGCGCAAATTTCCTTCGTCATACAGGCACTGGCGATTGCGCCTCGGTTAAAAGATAAAAACGAACTCCAAGACGGTCGCGGGATGGTGGCCACCGAGATTACGGCAGCTACTGCCGGCGGTGACATCGGAGGACCACTTCCTGAGGGCCAGCTTCGACCGGAGGATTCCGGTGTTTACGGCATTGCGGGGCTCAGCATCGCCGTGATGACGACGGAAACCGGTTCGCAGTTTCCCGTGCTGAAATCCGCCAGCGAAAATATTCGCCTCGCTAAGGGAACACAGATGGTCTTCCGCGTCGTACAGAATTAGACCCACGCATTGGCAAGAATCAATGAGTCAATCGCGGAGAACGGTTTCGATTCAAGGTCAGTTCAGAAAGACCGAGTAGTGAGACTCCAGTTGCGTTGCTGCTCGCTTTTTGGTCCTGTGGTAAGAACGAACCAGCCATTCACCAATTGCGAATAACACTGAAATGAAAAAAGCGGCAAATAGGTACCGCCTCGCTTCTGTTTTCAGAATTGCTTGGTCAAACCGTTCCCACCACGCCCCGAGAAAGAAGACCGACAATAGAATTGAGATGGCGATGGCCGTGCCCAAGAGCAGAAACGCCAATCGGTCCCACCAAGGTCGTCCACTCTTCGAATTGTCCTGCGAAAGGCCAACGTATCGCAGCGACTGCGCAACCAGTTGTGAATCGGTCAGCGCTTCGGCCACGGGCAACATTCCCGTCACGAGCGAGGCTACTTCTTGTATTTCTTTCGATACGCTGGTTTCCGAATCGGACTCGCTCGTGGCGTGGAAGAATGTTTCGCGATGGGCCAAGAGCCAATGGCCGCCCGCCTTCAGGCTGATCCCGCGAGGCCACTCCCGAGCCAAGATTGCTGCGCAGCGGCCAGGTGTGAAGAACTGTTCGATGAGAGCGCTGTTTTCCCCGGTCAATGCGAAGCGGCTTTCGAACTCAATCTGGCCGGGCAAAGAGACTTTCCTCCACCATCCGCGACGCCGAAAGGATACCGTGCGAGTCGGTTTCAAATCGAACCTCGGAAACGAACGGCCCTCAAAACGGTAGCCCACCCAGTAGAGATAAGAAGTCCGGCCTTTGGAGAGGTGATGAACTTCCTGAAAGGAGAAAATCTGGACGTGCGTATTCGGCCACTGCAAGCTGTGCACGATTGAGTTTGGGTCAATCGTGAACTCATCGGCGAGTTCGTTCTGGTAGGGGTTCCCTCGCTCCCAGAATTCGCTCCCCATCGCTCTCGCCGATCCTCGTAATGCGGCGGCGCGCATATCTCTGGGGGTCTTCCGCAGGATCGATGAAAATCTCCACACCCATACAGCGAAGGCCGCTACCGAGCCCAGAGTGAGAAATTGAATCGCGTCAAAGCCCATGACTGTTACTTCGCTACTATTGATTGTAAGCGAAATTGATCCATGTCTGAGCCAACTGGATCATCCGATGTGCGGGGAATACAAACACTACGGCTGTCAGATGTTGCAGACTATTCGATACGCAGGAGATCCAGGATGTCGAGCCGGGCAATGCGCCGTGTACCAGCCCAGATACCTGCCGACGCGATCAGAGCAATTAGGAGAAACGACAAAATTAAAGTGGCAAGATCCACCGACTTCGCGCCCTCAACGAGGCTTTCCAGAAAGCGGCCGGTGAACATTGCGCCGGCGACTCCGAAAATCGCTCCGGCTACCACCGTAAGCAAGCCCTGCCAGAGCATCGTTCCGCGAAGCGCGGCCGGCGTGGCACCGAGCGCCAGGCGCACAGCCATTTCATGCGTGCGCAGCGCGACGGCACAGGAAACGACGCTATAAATTCCGATCACGGCCAGGAACAGCGCGAACGCGGCGAAGAGCAGAATCGCGGTGCGGTAAAATTTCGGACGCGCGACGGCGTCTGCCATGCGCTGCTCCATCGTTTTCACTCCGAATACGGGGACCTGCGTATCCACGGCGCGGATCGTATCGCGAATCGCTGGCAGCGAACCTTCGGCTCGGCCATCCACACGCACCACGAATGTCGAAACAAACCCGCCCGGTGCGTGCGCTGGAATGAATATCTGATTGCAGTGCGCGGTGTCCATCGTGCCCGTCATGTAGTCCATTCCTGTGACGACGCCGATTATTTTCCGCGACGTGCTTTTCCCGATGGTGACCTCGTGCTGCAGAGCGTCTGCCGCTGAACCAAATTCTTTCGCGAATCGCTCGTTGACGACGGCAAGCGGTGCGTCCGAAAGTATTTCCGCATCCGTGAACTCACGTCCGTACAGGATCCGCCCTCCCATCGTCTTGAAATAGTCGGACAATACCGCAATCAGGGTGGAATTTTGTTTGGCTGCGCGCCCATCGAATCCGAATGGCCCTCCCACAAATCCCGTGGCGTCAAGCGGAAGGAATTCTGTTTCGCTGGCGCTACGAACGCCCGGAAGCCGCCGGACGCGATCGAGAGCTTCCTCAAAATAGGGAAGTTGATGCCCTGCGACGCCACGCGTTGTCCCTTCCAGCGACACGCTCACCGTGACCAGGCCCTGCGTAGTGAAGCCGCGGTCGGTTTTCATCACGTTAACGAATGCGCGGCCCACCGAAACCGACGCCGCCAGCAGGATGATCGTCAGCATCACCTGTCCGGCGACCAATGCTTGGCGAATCAGTCGTGCGCCGCGGGTGCTGCTGGACACGCGCGCTCCGAACGGTTGAGTGCGTCCCGCATAAAGCGAAGGCAAGGCCCCAAAAAACACGCAGCTGGCTATGGCCGCCGCGGCCGCGAAACACAGCACGCGCCCGTCGAGGATTAAGTAAGATTGCGTGGAGAGTGGCGCCGGCTGAACCTTTGTTGCTAGCGACGTTGTCCAAGACGCGACGAGCAGCCCGGCGAGGGAGGCAACCAAAGAAAGCAGCAGGCATTCGGTTAGTAACTGCTGCACGATTCGCGCGCGGCTTGCCCCCAGCGCCGAGCGTATGGAAAGTTCCGTGGCGCGGTCCGCGGTGCGCGCCATCAACAGGTTCGCCACGTTGGAGCAGGCGATGAGCAGGATCAAAATCACGCCGGCCATCAACATGAGTGAAGCGTTTTTCACCGGACCCGCGAGCTCGTCTTGCAGCGAAGTCATCTTCGGATCATGCTCGGAATTCCCAAGTTCGTCTCGTCGCGGCCAGAGGCGATCCGCTTCCACCGCGAATACTGCGCGAGCTTGCGGCCACGTGATGCCGGGTTGCAATCGCGCGATCGTTTGCCAGCCGTTATTTCCCGGGGAATAATTTGCTGCGTACCAGAGGTCGCTCTTGTTCGGATAATTGAATCCGGCCGGCGCGACTCCAACCACAGTCAGTGGCATCCCATTGACGCGAATCGTCGAACCAACCGCTTGCTGGTCGCCTGCAAAAAGCTGTTGCCAGAGTCCGTAGCTGATTACTGCCACGGCATTTTTCCCCCGCGTATCCTCACCGTCGCGGAACCATCGTCCCAGCGCCGGCTGTGCCCCAAGGACCGCGAAGAAATTCCAGGACGTGTAGGAAAGATGCGCTCGCTCCGGTCTCTGCGCTGCGCCCAGATTGACGTCGAATTGCTCGATGAGTGCTGCGTCGGTGAGATAGGTGCCTTGCTGCAGCCGCCATTCGTGAAATTCTTTTGCGCTGCCGTGCGGCGGAAAAAATGTTCCGAGCGAGACCAGACGGCTGGGATCGTGGAAGGGTAAGGAGCGCAACAGCAGCGCATTCACCACGCTGAAAACGCCCGTGTTCGCGCCAATGCCGATGGCCAGCGCCAGGGCTGCAAACACCGTCTGCCCCGGGCGCTTCGCCCAAAGGCGCAGCGTGTGCCGCGCATCCTGCGATAGCTCACGCGAAAACTGCAGCGGGATGGATACCGCCCAATCAGTCAGTAGACCCAGCCAAAGTCTTGCAAGTGCGAAGACACCGCTCGATTCTGCAAGCTGGTCGCGAAATTCGCGTTCCATCGGTCCGGCATAATCATCGCGGAAACCGGCTGGATAGAGCTTCAGCAGAAAGCGATACAGCTTCAGCGAGAGAGGCCAGCTAGGCATGTTTTGGCGAGCCGAATGTTGCCGTTGCCAATTGCGCAAGTTCGCGCATGCGCGCTGCTTCGGCTTGCGCCACCTTGCGGCCGTAATTGGTGATCCGGTAGTAGCGGCGCCGCTCGTCGTCGAGGTGCGGATCGGGCCGGTCGTCGGACTCCTCGATAAGTCCTAACGCCAGCATTTTGTTGATCGACCCGTAGAGCATGCCGGGGCCGAGTCTGAGCTTTCCGTCCGTGCGGCGGAAGATTTCGCGTTTGAGAGCGTAGCCGTGTCGTTCGCCTTCGCCGAGCGAGAGCAGGATGTGGAACACGGCTGGAGACAGTGGCATGAGGTCGTTCGCAGCCTGTCGGTCGATTGGCGACATAGTAGTACGTAAACAGACATAGTATTTCTCTGGTCGACTATCTTGTCAAGCGCCAAGTTCCGGCTGCAAAGCGTCTGGAGATATACCGCGGCGCACGGAAATTGGGACGCCCGGGCGAGAACAGCAATGCGTAGGTGTTTGCCCCCGGATTTACAGTGCTTCGTGGCGGGGGTTCGGCGGTTCGGGGGTGTCGCGATTGGCGGCTTGGGTGTAACCGGCGACGTTGCCGGCGCCGGCTACGCTGGTGGCACGTTCGCGCAGCATTTGGGCGAGGCCATCGAAAACTTTAGAGCAGGAATCGCGCAGTGCCTGGTCGGCCGAGCGCAGCAGCGATTCAATGCCATTTTGCCCGTGCTCGTTGAGCCGGCGGACCGAAGCCATGACCCAGGAATCGGCGGTGGTCTGCAAGCGATCTTGGAATTTTGCGGCAGCCTCGCCGCTCACCCGCTCCAGTTGCGCGGTCCATTGGTTCTGGTGCTCGTTGCGCTCGTTGCGAAAACCCTCGAGCGCTGACGCAAATTCTTGGCCCAGCGCGGCGCGCCCTTCGCCGACGCTGGCTTCCCACTGCGACGCCATCTGCGCGCGGAAACGCTCGACGGACGAAAACGCGTTCAGGTCCAGTTGATGCAGAAGCTCTTGCGCGGCGTGGTCAAATTCTTCGCACCGCTCGCGCCGCGTGGTTGCGGTAGTGGCGGCGAAATATGTTGTCTCGCGGTCGGACACTTCGTGCAGCAACTGGCCGAAGGAAGCCGCCGCGGCCTCGGCCGCGCGATCCAGTTCCGTGCGTGTGTACCCCGTCACTTCGCCGGCGATGCCTTCCACTTGCGCCCGGATTTGTCCCAAGTGCGCCGCGGATTGCGCCGCGAGCTGCGCTTCGAATCTCTGCGCCGTTTCCGCGCTTCTTTGGCCGAAGCCCGCCTCGGCGGTCACAAAGGATTGTTCTACGAGCGCCTGCAAGCGCGCCCGCGCTTCCTGCTGCAGCCATTCGGAAGTGTGCCCGATGGATTCAGCCGCCGCGTGCGACGCACGCACTCCGATTGCGTCCAACTCCTCAGACCACTTCGCCAGCGCATCCTTGCGCGCGGCTTCAAAGTCCGTATGCAAACTCGAAAGGGTCGCGGCAGCCTGCGTTGAAACTTCGCGCTGATTATTGTCCGAGACTTGGCGCAGGCGTTCGCGGTGCAGCCGCAAGCTATCTTCCAGCTGCACTTCGCGCGCGGCCAGTTCATGCACGAGCGCGGGAACGCGTTGTAGATGCGGCGCGAGTTTGGCTTCAGCTTCAGCCACGGCGCGCTCCTGGAACTGGTGGCTCAGTGAATCCAGCACCGGGATCGCCCGCTGCGCAACATCCGCCGAGAGATTTTCCATGCGGCGATTCATTTCCGCCGTCTGCGCGTCCAGAATTCTTTCCAGGCGCCGGTGCAGCTCGTTCACCGTATCGTGACTGGCGGCTTCCAACTGCGCCGAAAATTCTTCCGTGCGACTGGCCACTTGCTTTACTTCCGCCAGCGAGCTGCGCGCCTTCAGCACTTCCTGCTCCAGCGCGGACTGAATTCCCGAAAATGTTTCGCGCGCCTCGGCAGCTGCTTGCGCGAATGGCTGACGCAGTTCGCCCAGGCGCTCGGTCATTTTGTGCTCGGCGTTGCGCAGCACTTCCTGCGAACGTTCCGAAAGCAGGTCAACCATGCGACGCAGATTATTATCGAGCGAGGACTGCAGCAGCTCATCCCATTGCCCCTGCGCTACCGTCATTTCTAGTTCCAAGCGCTGCCGCCAGAGGGCCACCGCGCTATCCCGCGCCGCGATTTCTTCCTTCGACAGCTCCGTTGACCGACTCGAACGCGCGGCATCGGCTGCTTCCAATTGCAGCAACACACGCGCCACTTGGCTGGTCGCTTCCTGGGCATTGCCGCTTTCGGTGCGCAGCGTTTCCGCTTGGCGAGCGATCTCGTCCAACAATTCCCGCGCCTGCCCGAATTTTTCGTCGAATCCGGATTTCAACGCGCCCAGCGCTTCATCCTGCTTTGCCGACACTTGCGCGAAAAATTCCTCGCGCGCGCCGGCTTGCATCTTTTCAATCTCGCTCTTCCACTTCTTGAAAAGTTCCTCGGCGCTGCTGGCGCGCTCGCGCACGGTTGCCGCCGCGGTCTGCAGCACTTCCTCGCGTGCCTGCTCGGCCGCCGCCAGCACCGCGTCCTTGGCTTGACGATCTAGCTCCGCGCGCAGTTCTCGCAGCAGTGGATTATCGGCCGCCGGAGCAGCCGCTTCGCTCTGTTGCGCCTCTTCAAGCGCAAGCTCCGGGGCGGGTTCAGGCGCCGTGTGAGTTTCCTGCGAATCAATGCTAGGTTCCGTGCCCGCTTCTGTGTTGAATTGGTCCATAAAATTTCCGAAGTTCCTCGCCGCATTCTCCGTCGTCGGCTGTTCGTTGAAGCGTGGTATCGATCGTGTCGGCAATGAAATCGATTCAGGCACCGCCGCCGCGCCTGCGCTGCTCCATTCCGCTGCGTCCGCCCCCCAGATATTCGCCGGGCTTTCCAGCTCCACCGCAATCTGAAAGAAATCGCGAATCGAATGCGGCCGTTGCACCCAGGCAACGCGCGCGCGCAACGTCGGTCGCGAATTTCCGCTCGAGTTCGCGTGGGCATCCGGCGCCGCGTTTGCGTGCGCAGCGCTCTGCGCCACGCCTGCAGGAAAATGCAGCGTCACCCAAGTATTGCGCGGCAGATGGTGCTTGGAAGTATAGCGGCATCCATGACGGTTGAAGGTGAGCGTTGTGGTGCGTTCTTCGAAAGGTTGGCCGAGCAGGTCAATCCCCCGCACAATTAACGGCAAAGATTCCGAAACTCGTTCGCTGCGGCGGCGTTCTGTACTGGGCTGATTCAAATCCACTTCTCCACCGGTTTCCCCTGCGGGTGTCCGTGACGCGTTGTTCAACGCTCCCTCGAGGCGCTGAGAGACGCACGACGCGAAGCGATGAACGAAAGAATAGCACTCCTCGCGGGCCGAATCGAGAAAAGAAAGCGTGCCAAAATGGGAATTCCGCGGATGGGAAAACGGCTGGGAGTAGAGACAGCCGCCTTGCTGCCAACTACCCGCCAAATTAGGGTCTACTTCTTCTTCTTTTTCCCCAGGGAAGTGTCCTGCCCGCCGCTCATCGCAGTCAAACCGTCCAGCGCGTCCTTGCAAAGCTTTCCTGTGGCGTTGTCCGCCCCCGTATCAATACATTTCTGGTAGGCTTCGGCAGTTCCCGGCGGAATGATGTAGGTCATTTTGTCGCCTTCCTGCTTGGTGTCAATCGTCGCGGTCAGCGCGCTTCCCAGCATGTACCAAGTAACCTGGTCCTTGGGGTCGGCTTGGGAGGCTTTTTGCAGGGGGGCGACTGCTTCCTTCATGCGGCCTTTGTTGCTGAGCACAATTCCCAGATTCTTCCAGCAGGTGGCGGCAGAGGCAGGATCGATCGCTGTCACCTTGTCGCAGGCGGCGCTGGCGCTGTCGAATTTGGCTTGGGCATCTTTGGGATCCGTGGACGACGCACCGACGTTCGCCAGGTTCGTGGCTAGCCCGACGTAATAGCCGGCGACCGGTTTCGTATCAATGGCCTTCTGAAACGCGTCGGCTGCATCCTGATATTTTCCGGCGCATTCGTTTGCGGAGCCCAGGTTGCCCAGAATCATCGCGCGGTTGTTGACCTCTTTTTCTCCCAGGTTTTGCACGGCTTGCGAAAATTCGGTGGCTGCGGTCGTGCAATCGGTGGTGCGCTGCGCTTGCAGTGACGCTCTCTGGTCCGCTGGCGCCGCCTTGATTTGCGCGCGCAGATCGTTGCCTGCGCCCAGCGCCGCCACTCCGGCGTCGAAGTGCTGCTTCATCATTTTGAATTTATCTTCGGTTTCTTCTTTCTTCTTGGTTTCTTCCGGATGCGCCGCCGCGGTTGCCGCCGCCACTTGCTTCAAGTCCAGCTTGTAATTATTTTCTTGTCCGTCGGTGATCTGAAATTTTTCGGAATAATTCAGGCTGACCAGAGTGATCACGTAGATTCCGCTGCGCATTCCCAGCTGCACGAATTTTCCGTTCTTGTCCGTCTTTACGGTAAAGGTCTGGCCCGTGTCAGGAAGTTTGATCGTCACCGTCTGGTCCGCATACGGCTTTCCATTCTGGTCCAAAACTTCGCCGTTGAGTCGTCCTGTGCCCTGCGCCAGCGCCGTTGCGGCCAACATCACCACCAGCACCCAGGCTCCCAGGATGGAAATTGCTTTTCGCATGTGCGTAGCTCCTCCGCCAGTGAATTGCCGCAGCTTATTATTTCTCAATCTCTGCTCCCGCGCGAGGGGCAGACCGTTGCGCCGGAAAAAATGTCCGGGCGCAACGGGCCACTATCGCATATTCCGTTCGCGGATTTTAAGATTTTTCTGCGCCGGCCATGGCAATTCCGGGAATATCAGCGGCCGGCCTGCGGACCACTCGGCCCGGGATCGTGCGGCGCGCTCGGCCGCCGCACGGCGTAAACTGTGACTCCCACACCGATCGCGATTTCCAGACAGCCGCCGATGAGTGCCGTCTGCCAGCCCCATCCCAGCGTCAGCCAGAAAATGGAAACCAGGAATGCGGGAATCGCAATGATCAAAAATGCTCGATTCATATGGCTGCGTTTCTTGCCGGGCGCTTACGGTCAACGCCGTACCCGTCATGCTTTTACGGACGATACGTCGCTGCCGTCAGATCCGATTCCCACACCGTGATGCTCGAAACCGCTGCGCCGTTGGCCGTCGCGTGCATCTGCTGCGCGGTTTGCTCGTAAATATGCCGCGCGATATTTTCCGCGGAGGGATTCAGCACGTCAAACGGCTTCAGTTCGTTCAAATATTTATGATCCAGCGAACGAATCACGCCTTGGATTACCTGCTTCAAATGCACGAAATCGTAGAGCAGCCCCGTCGCATCCAGTTCCGCGCCGGCCAGCGTCACGCGCACTTTGTAATTGTGCCCGTGCAAATCCTCGCATTTTCCCTTGTAGTTCCGCAGATTGTGCGCCGCGGCAAAGGTCTCGTCCACGCTCACTTCGTACATCGGCCTTCCTTAGTCCGGATGGTTTTCCATGAACCGCGCGACTTCCGCGATATCCTGCGTGGTTGTGTAATCAGGCAGGGATTCGAGAAAAATTCTACCATACTGCATTCGCGAGATGCGGTTATCCAGGATGGCCAGAATCCCGCGGTCCGTCTTCGAGCGGATCAGCCTGCCGAATCCTTGCTTCAAAGCCAGCACCGCCTCCGGCACCTGATATTCCGCGAACGGATTGCGTCCATCTTCCTGCAGAGCTCGCACGCGCGCTGCAACAATTGGATCGCTGGGCACGGCGAAGGGCAGCTTATCGATGATCACGCAGGAAAGCTGCGTGCCGGGAACATCCACTCCCTGCCAAAAACTTGCGGTCGCAAACAGCACGGCGTGCGGCGTCGAGCGGAAGCGCTCCAGCAGAATTGATTTCGGCGCGGTGCCCTGCAACAGCATCGGGAACGGTATGCGCCCCGATGCAAGTTCATACACGCCGCGCATCTGCGCGTAGCTGGTGAAAAGGCAAAAAGCGCGGCCCTTGGAAATTTCTAGCAGCTTGGTAATCTCCAGCGCCGCGCGCCGGGAAAACGATTCGTGGCGCACGTCCGGCATGTCCTTGGGAATATAGAGCAGCGCTTGGTCGTGGAAATCGAATTCTGGAGGCAGCACTTTTTCCTTCGCGGGCTGCACACCCAGCCGCTGCTTCAGAAAATCGAAGCGCCCGCCCACTGCCAGCGTCGCGGAAGTCAGCACTACCGTATCGAATTGGTCGAAGAGTTTTTCGCGCAGGATTTCGCTCACGTCAATCGGCGTGGCCGTCAGCACGATGCCTTTGCCGCGCCGCTCGTACCAATAAACGTAGGATTTTTCTTCGCTTTCCAGCAGGAACTCGAATTCGCGCCGCAAGTCAGCGCCGCGACGTGCCAGCGTCACTACCTCCTCGGGCTTGGGATTCAGCACGGAAAGTTCTGTCTCGATGCGTTTCACCGCCGCGGACAAATCTTCGAACGCTTCGTGATTCTTTTCCAGGAACGATTTGCGTTCCGCCGTGCCGAACGGGTAGCGCCCTTCGCGTTCCGGAAAATGCTCGAAAAATGCCCGCGCCCGTTCGCGCACACGCAACAGATGCTTGCGCAGCGGCGCCGCTTCGATTTTTAAAAGCCGCAGCATCGCTTCCGTATCGCGCACCATTTCTTCGAACTGGTAGCTCGATACCCGGCGCCCGAAATAATCGCTGGCCACGTCTTCGATTTCGTGCGCCTCATCGAACACCACCGCCGAATATTCCGGCAGGATTGAGCCGAAATCATCCTGCCGAATGGCCAGGTCCGCGAAAAATAGATGGTGGTTAACGATGATCAGGTCCGCTTCCTGCGCGCGCTGTTTCATCGCCGTCAGGAAGCAGCGCGCGAATTCCGGGCACTTTTGCCCGGTGCAAAGATCGCTGCGCGCGTCAATGCGATGCCACAATTCCGCATCGTCCGGCAGAAAGGTCAGCTCCGACCGGTCACCGGTCTCGGTCAACTTCTCCCAGTCGCGGATCTGCGCGAACCAATCCACTTCGTCAATGCCCTTCAGCAGCGCTGGCCCTTCGAACTGGTGCACCTTTTGCCGACACAAAAAATTGTTGCGGCCTTTCATCAGCGCCGCCTTCAGGTTCGGCGCAAAATGTTTCTGCAGGAACGGCACATCCTTATCGAACAATTGTTCCTGCAAGGATTTCGTCGCTGTTGAAATGACCACGCGCCGCCCGCTGCGAATCGCAGGAATCAGGTAGGCGAGGGTTTTGCCCGTACCGGTGCCCGCCTCGATGATCGCGTGCTGGTGCTTTTGAAAAGCCTCATCCACAATTTCCGCCATCGCCAGCTGCGAGGAACGAAATTCGTATCCGGGGTGCCGGCTCTCCAGCAGTCCGCCCGGCCCAAAGATCCCCTCGATCGTCACTTCCTCGGATTTTGTCGCCGCAGCAGTTTTTTTCGGCATTGGACGAGGTGGCGCAGCCAGGAGTGGCTGTGCGCACTGAACCTTAAGATATTACACGCAAGTGGGGCAGCGCGCTGCCGGAACCGGCTTGATGGCAATCAGCGAATTTATCGCATATCGTGGAGGGGCCCGCGAACGATGCGCTTTGGGGAACGGACGGCCGATGTTCTTTCTCAAGAAGCCCGATCCAGAAAGCATTCGCGAATTCCTCGCCGCGCAGAAATCTCGGCAGTGTTCCTACGAACACATGGGCGCGTCACGAACCGCGGCCCCACCTGGCTACGTCGTGGACCACAATCGAATTCAATTAGGCGAAGGCCGCAGCGCGTTTGAGCGAGCCAAGGACGCGATCAAGCAGTGGAAGATGTTCGATATTGCGTGGCTCGAGTTATTCTGGCCGGACGCTCCGATCGAAGAAGGCGCGACAGTTGCCATCGTCGTCTCTCATATAGGCTTCTGGTCGCTGCATGCCGCGCGAATCGTTTACACGGTCGAAGAAGAGCGCGGCGCGCTGGAAAGGTACGGGTTTGCCTACGGCACTTTGCCCGACCACGCAGAAATGGGCGAGGAACGCTTCAGCGTGGAATTTCATCCTGGCGATGGGAGCGTCTGGTACGACCTCTACGCCTTCTCTCGGCCGCGTTTTTTGGCCCGCATGGCCCTCCCCTACACCCGGGCCTTGCAGAAAAAATTCGCAGCCGATTCAAAATTGGCGATGCAAAGGGCAGTAGGGCGCGCCTGAACGTGCACATGGAATGCGTGAGAGATGATAGAGTAGCTAGCCTGCCGAGCGGCACACCTTTCAAATGAGTGGCAAACTTCCATCGATCGTAATCGTCGGCCGCCCCAATGTGGGCAAGTCCACGCTATTCAATCGCCTCACCGGCACGCGGCGCTCGATCGTCACCAATGAGCCCGGCATCACCCGCGACCGTATCTACGGCACCGCGAACTGGGAAGGGCGCAGCTTCGAGGTGGTGGACACCGGCGGCATCGTGCCCGAAGACAAAGCCGGCATCCCCGGCGAAATCCTGCGGCAGGCCAGCGTCGCAATTAAGAATGCGGCGCGCGTGATCCAAATTGTTGACGGCCGCGTCGGCCCCACGCCGCTCGATCAGGAACTGGCGCAACTGCTGCGCCGCGCCGGCAAGCCGCCCATACTCGCCGTCAATAAAGTGGACACGCCGCAGCAAGCCGTGGACTTTTCCGCACCGTTTTACGAACTTGGCGACGAAGTTTTCCCCATTTCCGCCGAACACGGTTTCGGCGTGGACGTGCTGCTGGACGCCGTGACCGAGGAAATTCCCAAGGGCGAGCCGGAGCCGGAAGCGCCCCACGTCAACATCGCCATCATCGGCCGGCCCAACGTAGGAAAATCCACGCTGCTCAATCAACTGGTCGGCGCGGAACGCTCCATCGTTTCCGCGGAGCCCGGTACCACGCGCGATGCCGTGGATACCGTGGTCGAGCGCAACGGCAAGGCCTATCGCTTCCTGGATACCGCCGGAATTCGCCGCAAAGGCAAAACCAAGCTGATCGCCGAAAAATTAAGCGTCATCATGGCCCGCCAACATCTGGAACGCGCCGATATCGCTTTACTCGTCGCTGATTCCGCTCAAGGCATCACTTCGCACGACGCCACCATCGCCAGCTACGCCGAACAGTCCGGCCGCTCCGTGATCATCGTGATGAACAAGTGGGACTTAGCGCTGGAAGCAGCGCAGGATTTGTCGTCGCAGAAGAAAAAGCGCGGCGGGAAATTCGTGGCTTTCAATGCCAACAAGCTGGTACAGGATTACGAGCCGCTGGTTCGTGCGCGCCTGAAATTTCTTTCTTACGCGCCGGTGGTATTTCTTTCGGCAAAGACGGGAGAAAATATAGACCGGCTCTATAACTTGATTGACAAGGTTGTCGCAGCTCGCAACCAACGCATTTCCACCGGCGAGCTGAATCGCTGGGTCGCGAAAGTGGATCTGACGCGCGGCACTTCGCCCGCCAGCCGCGAAGTGAAGATTTTCTACATCACGCAGGCCAGCACCGCGCCGCCCACTTTTGTGCTGTTCACCAATCAGCTCAAGCCGCTGCACTTCAGCTATCAACGATTCCTGGAAAACGAGTTGCGCAAGGAATTCGGCTTCCTCGGCACGCCCATACGTTTCACGCAACGTCTGAAAAAACGCGGCTCGCGCCACCGCGAACGCAAGGACCCGCGCAAATCATGAGCCCCGATCAAATTGCAGGGGTTGACACGGCGGGAAATCGGCCTACGATACAAATTGAGATGGCTAGCACTGCTCCAGCACCGGACGCTGCGCCTATGGACGACAGGGAAGAGAAAAGTCTATTCCGCATTGGCGAGGTCAGCCGCTTGACGGCTACCAAGGCCTTCGTCCTACGCTATTGGGAAACTGAATTTCCCATGCTGCAGCCGGTAAAGAGTCCCAGCGGGCATCGTCTCTACCGCCGCGAAGACATCGAAACCGTTTTCGAGATCAAGCGCCTGCTCTACGAAGAAGGTTTTACAATCGCCGGCGCGCGCAAACATTTTGAAGAACGGGGCCAGGAACAAGGGGAACACCTGAGCGGCAGCAGCAGCGCCGCCGCTGCTGGAAATGGCGCCGCCGAACGCTCCGCCGCGCACACTCACTCTCACCCTGCGGCATCGCGCCGCGAGGCTCCCACGCGCCAGCAGCGCAAATTTCTCCTCGACTTGCACGAAGAACTCCTCGCCGTCTTGACCCTTCTCGAACGCGAGTGATACGCTACACACGGTGCAAGCGGTCGGGACGTAGCGCAGCCTGGTAGCGCGCACGCTTGGGGTGCGTGAGGTCGCTGGTTCAAATCCAGTCGTCCCGACCATCTTCCTCTCTGCTGTCCAGCCGTGATGAATTTTTCGAAAGGCGCCACATCCGTCGCGACTTCTCATGCCACATATTCTGATCACTAACGATGACGGCATCCACGCCCCCGGCCTGCGCGCGCTGGTTGACGCGCTGAAACAGGAAGCCACGCTCACCGTGGTTGCGCCTTCGCGCGAGCGCAGCGCCGCCGCGCAGTCGCTCACACTGCGCCAGCCGATTTACATGGATCAGCTCGCGCCCAACGAATATTCCATCGAAGGCACGCCCGCGGACGCGGTGATTCTGGCCTTTAACGCCATCCTGAAAGAGAAGCCTGACCTGCTCGTCTCCGGCATCAACCGCGGCGGAAACATGGGCGAGAACATCTATTATTCCGGAACCGTGGGCGCGGCCATGGAAGGGGCGATCAACCGGGTGCCATCGATCGCGATTTCCGTCGCGTATCGCGGCAAGGAGTTCGACTTCAAACCCGCTGCGCAGTTCGCGCGTATTTTGGTCCCGCTGATGTTGACCGAAGGCCTGCCGCCGGGAATCTTGCTGAACGTGAACGTGCCGCAAGCCTGGAACGGCTCGGTGCGTTTCACGCGCCAATCCTCGAAGATCACTCGCAACCTGCTGCAGCCCGGCACCGACCCGCGCGGCCGCAAATACTTCTGGCTGCACGAACAGCAGCGCATCGAAGACATTGAGCCCGACACCGATCTCGCTGCCATCCGCGATGGCGCCATCTCAATCACGCCCCTTGAGCTCGATCACACTCACGGCCCATCGCTGGAACACCTCTCCCACTGGACTAAGCTGCTTGAATCCGTCGTCAAACCCTGAGCGCGTCAGCGGAAATTCTTCGTTCGACTCAGAGTCAAATAACGGCGCCGGTTTTTTCCCGCGCGCGCGGCCTCGCCGCTAAATGTGTTCGGCACGTGTGGTAGCCTTGCGCCTGAACAGGAGCGCGCAACGTGAAGAGAGCGCCAAGATCTTTCTTCGTGATAGGGAGCCTGGCAATTGCGTCGAGCTTCGCGTGCTTTGCATTTGTCACTACGGGCGAAGCAATCGTGGCGGCTCAATCCCAAGCCTGGGACAAAACCGTATCCGTCGTCGGTGTCGTCCACGACGAGAAGGGAAGCGGAATCAAAGCGGCAACTTTACAATTCTCTGGTGCTGATGACTCGGCTACAGCGGAGACCGATCGTGAGGGCAAATATACAATCAGACTCGCGCCTGGGACATACGTCGTGCAAGCTCAGGCGATCGGCTTTCTTACAATTACTTCGCAACGAATCGAAATCCGGCCAGCGCTACGGGTGATGATCGATTTTACTATGGTCGCCGAGTTCTACGGAGATGTGGAAGTTACCACATCCGATCCGCCCGAACCGCCATCCACCCCTATCGCGACCGACTTGTCTGCCTACCCGCCGCAGTACTCCGCCGTGAAAACGGTCCAGGCGTGGATCCCCATGAAGGATGGCGTGCGGCTTGCCGTTAACCTTTATATGCCGGATGCTCCGCTTCCGGCCGCGCGTTCCGGCGAGAAATTTCCGGCGATTCTCGAATACTTGCCTTACCGCAAAGACGATTGGACGCTCGCGCGCGATTGGGATCTGCATTCTTATTTCGTGCGCCGCGGCTACGTAACTGCGCGCGTTGATATTCGCGGCACCGGCGCGAGCGAAGGCGTGCCGCCAGACCGTGAATACTCCGATCAAGAGCAGCAGGACGGCATGGAAGTAATCGCTTGGCTCGCGAAGCAGCCGTGGTCGAACGGCAACGTCGGCATGACGGGAATTTCTTGGGGCGGATTCAATTCCATTCAGATCGCACGGCGGCATCCCCCGGCGCTGAAAGCCATCATTGCCATGTGTGCCACCGAGGAATTGTTCCACGACGACATCCACTACATTGACAGCCTAATGCATCTGGACGAATTCGAGCTGGGTATGGACCTGCAGCTCGGCCTCACGCGCGCGCCCGATTTTCCCACCGACGAGAAGTCTCTCGCGGCGCGATTTGACGCCAAGCCTTGGGCTTTTCTCTACCTGCAGCATCAGCGTGATAGCGAATTCTGGCGCCGCGCCTCGGTCGCGCCGAATCATTACGATGAGTACAAAGTTCCATCCTTTATGATCGGCGGATTTCTCGACGGTTATCGCGACAGCATCCCGCGCTTCTTCGAACATTCGAAAGCGCCGATCAAAGCGCTGATGGGCCCCTGGAACCACACTTTCCCGCACGAAGCCGAGCCCGGTCCCTCGATCGAATGGCGCGCAGAAGCCGTGCGCTGGTGGGATTACTGGCTGAAGGGAATTCAAAACGGAATTATGAACGAGCCGCGCTTCGAAGTTTACATGCGGCACTGGTATCCGCCCGATCCCAACATCGCGAGAATTCCAGGAGACTGGCGCGCGGAAACGACCTGGCCACCCGCCAACGCGCACAGGCAAACGCTTTTCCTCGAGCCGAATTATTCGTTGGGCGATGCGCCTCCGCCCGCTCCCTCGGCCCTCGGCCACCCGTTGCAGTATGTTCCGTCAATCGGCAGCGAAGCGGGCTTTTGGTGGGGCGATCTGACTGCGGACCAACGGCCGATAGATGCCTACAGCCTGGTTTACGATTCCGCGCCGCTCGCGCGAGAAACCGCAATCCTCGGCTGGCCCAAAGCTGTGTTGCAAGTTTCTTCGAGCGCGCCGCTGGCCGATTGGTTCCTGCGCCTCTCCGATGTCGCGCCCGATGGCACAGTCACGCTCATCACCGGCGCGGGACAGAGCGGCGCGCAACGCGATTCCGCGGCGAATCCCAGCGATCTGGAACTCAATCGTAAATATGAGCTCCCCATCGAGCTGCACGTCACCAGTTGGGTTTTTCCTGCGGGCCATCGGGTTCGCCTGGCGATTTCGAATGCGCTGTGGCCGATGATTTGGCCCACGCCGTATCCGATGACGACATCTGTTTGGCTCGGCGGCCCCAAAACTTCGCGTTTGGAACTTCCGGTCGTTCCGCTGGAGCCGCCAGCACGTCCTCATTTCGACCCGCCCGAAAATGAAACGCCGCTCGCCGGCGTGACCACCGAAGGCGACACCTGGCCGCCGCAGGATTGGACTGTTAAGCGCGATGTGCTGGCTGGTTCCACACGCGTCGCATGGAGCGGCAACGATTCCAGCGCCTATCCCTGGGGCAAATTGAAGGACCACGAGCAGATGAGCTACGTTGTGGCGGACGCCAAGCCCGCGGTGAGCGAGGTGCACGGCGAAGGCTCGACCACCATCGAACTACCGGGCCGCACGCTGGTCTGGAGCGTCATGCTCAATCTGCGCAGCGACGCGCAGAATTTCTATTATCATTTCGAGCGCCATCTGACCGAAAATGGAAAGCCGCTGCGTGACAAAACCTGGGAGGAAACAATTCCGCGTGACTATCAATAGCGCACGCATCGGCCGGAGCGCTCGGTGAAGAATACCGCCATTCTGCTCGTCAGCTGCCCTGACCAAAAAGGCCTGAACGCCGCGATTCACGATTTTATTTATCGCGGGAACGGCAACACTCTTCACGCAGACGAGCATCAGGACGCGGAACGCAATCTCTTCCTGATGCGCGTCGAATGGGATCTGGCGGGCTTCGCGCTGGACATGCGCGAGTTCGCAAAACATTTTCAGCCCATCGCCGACCGCTTTGGGATGCAGTGGCGCGTGGCGCTTTCCAACTACCGTCCGAAAATCGCGATTTTCGTTTCGCGTCACGATCATTGCCTGGTGGATTTGCTTTATCGTCAGCGCAGTGGGGAACTGGCCTGCGAAATTCCGCTGATCATCAGTAACCACGCGGACGTGCAGCGCTGGGCCAATTTCTATGGCGTTGCGCTGCATGTGATTCCCGTGACGAAGGAAAATAAAGCGCAAGCGGAATGCCAACAGCTCGAACTGCTGCGTCCGTACGGGATTGACCTGATTGTCCTGGCGCGTTACATGCAAGTGCTGTCGTCGGACTTCATCCGCCAGTACCCGCCGCACCACATCATTAATATTCATCACTCGTTTCTTCCCGCCTTCGTGGGAGGCAAGCCGCACCAGCAAGCTTTCGATCGCGGCGTGAAGCTGATCGGGGCGACCAGCCACTACGTTACCGAAGTTCTCGACGATGGGCCGATCATCGAGCAGGACGTCGTGCGCATTTCGCACCGTGATACCACTGAGGATCTAATTCAGAAGGGCCGCGACCTGGAAAAAATTGTGCTCTCGCGCGCGGTGCGCTGGCACATCGAAAACCGCATCCTGCTCTACGGGAACAAGACTGTGATTTTCGACTAAGGCTGTGGATTCGGACGCTATCTGGAGTTCTGGTTTGCTTTCTTGCCTAGCGCGCGGCCGCCGCTCGCGTATCATTCAAATCCGCAGCCAGTAAGCGATGAAACAAATGTTCGCCCGCCTCGCGCCGCACCGATAGCCGCCCCGCCTGATACGCGCGCGAACTCAGGCCGCGCTGCACGCCGTCGCAAATAACGATGTCTTCCTGTTGCACGCGCTCGCTGACGCCCATGCTCTCGCGGATATAGGGCATCTGCGCCTCGCTGGTGTCGCCAAAATAAAAATCAAAAATCACTTCGCAGCGATCTATGCCCAGCGGAATCACCAGGTTGGTGTCGAGATATCCCTCATACCAATTGAGCATGAAATTCGGATACTGCCAGAAATAATATGCGCGGTCGCCTTTGCGCGTTGCCGCGGCGCTGGCTTCCGAGCTTTTATCGACGGCCACCGGGCTGGACTGCACGCAGCAGCGGTCCACGTTTTCAATCGTGTAGTTGGTGTAATCCAGGACGCTGTTGAGCCCCTTGTGCATGTGCGGCACGTGATAGCCACCATCCAGAAAATTATCCACGTACACTTTCCAGTTGCACTGCTGTATGTAGCTGCGGCGCTCGACGAATTTCAGCCCGCCGAAATTCAGGGGCTGCGCCAGTCCCACCAGCGCACCCAGAAAATCATGCAGCGGCGCGGCGTGCGGATCTAGGTTGACGAAAATAAAGTTCTCCCAGGCCTCCACGCGAACGGGCACCAATCCATTCTGCGCGCGATCGAAATTGCAGACTCCTTCAAACTCCGTCATGCCGCGCAGCTCGCCCTCGAGGTTATACGTCCAGCCGTGATACGGGCAGCGCATGTGTTGCGCATGACCGCACGGTTCGTTCATCACGGTCATGGCGTGATGCCGGCAGACGTTGTAGAAAGCGCGCAATTTCCCATCGCTGCCGCGCACGGCGACAATCGGCTCGCCCGCGACGGTCGCGGTCACGTACTGGCCCGGTTTTTCCACCTGCGAGGTGCGTCCCACCGTTTGCCAGGTGCGCGAAAACACATTGTGCAGCTCCAGTTGCGCAATTCGCGCGTCGGTGTACCACGGCGCGGGGATCGTGTACGCATCCTGGAGCACGGCGGCGGCGTTATAGGAAGCGAGAATTTCCTTCAGTGTTGGTTCCATGCAATTCTCTCCTCGAAAAGTCGTGCCCTCTTGTGCAGATCATCGCGCGGCCTGCGTTCAGATCCCGATCGCGCCGCGCAGCACCAGCAGAAACTGGCTAATGCGCGCCTGATTCTTTGCTGGATCGGCAGGATGCGGAAAAAGACCGGGATCGAGTTCTTCGGTCAGCAGCGCATCCTGAAACCGTTCCATGGTCCAGTCGAGAATCGAAACAATCAGCGGCGCGTCAATGTCCGAGCGCACTTCGCCGCGCGCAATTCCCAAGCGCACGAACGCCGTGCTGCCGTAGGGATCTTCCGCCAGCAAAAAGCGATTGATCTCGCGCTTCAGCGCCAGGTCCACACCGTAATTTCCCAGCAGCGCCACGCGATAAGGAATCCAATCTTCGCGCACCAGCCGTTCGGTGCGCAGCAGCCAGTAGCGCAGGATTTCGAAAAACCCCTTTTCGCGAATCTGCGAGGGGCAATCCAGATACGCCGGGAAAGAACGCACGGCTTTCTTGTAAGCTTCCAGAAACAATCCGCCCTTGCTTCCGAAATATTGAAAAATCGAACCTTTCGCGACTCCCAGTTGCGCGGAAAGATCCTCGATGCGCGCGGCGTGGTAACCGTGCTCCGCAAAATGGCGCAATGCAGCATCCACAATGCGCGCACGCTTGGCCTCCAGACGCGGTCCCGGAGTCGGCGTGCGCAGGTCTGGATTGAGCACGCTGCGTGGACCCTTCACGCGCGGGTGTGACCGCAGGTCATGGCTTGACGCAGTCATTGGTTTATTTCTCCAGTTATGTTATCTAATTCACGTCCACACTATCGTGACTGGCGGTCATACTAATCCCAGATGCCTCCGCGGCGCAAGTCTTATGATGCGATCGTCATCGGCGCGGGCCACAACGGCCTGACGGCCGCGGCGTACCTTTCGCGCGCCGGATTTTCTACGCTCGTCCTGGAGCGCCGCGAAATTGTGGGCGGCTCCTGCGTCACCGAGGAAATCGCGCCGGGCTGCCGCGCCTCCACCACGTCTTATATCGCGAGCATGTTGCGGCCGACAATTATTCGCGATCTCGATCTGGGCGCGCATGGATTGAAAATGGTGCCGTGCGATCCGGGCTTGCTGGTGCCGTTTGCGGATGGACCAGCGGTGCCGTGGTGGGCCGACCGTGCTCAAGCCATCGCTGAATTCCGCAAGCTTTCGCCGCGCGATGCGGACACTTTCGTGCGCGTGGACGACCAGCTGAAAAGACTGGCGCGTTATCTTCAGCCGTTTTTCCTCGAGCCGCCGCCGGATGCGACGCAGCACGGAGCGGCGGGCTGGTTTGAACTGTTGCGCGTGGGAAAAAGATTTCGCGGGATGAAGGGCGAAGAAGTGGCGCAACTGGTTTCGTTCCTCACGGGAAGCCTGGGCGATTTTCTGGATCGCCATTACGAATCCGAAAAAATGAAAACGATGTTTCTGGCGAACAACGTTTACGGCAAGCATGGTGGGCCGTACGATGCGGGCTCAGCGCTGGGATTGCTCTTCCACCTGCTCAGCGGCGGCGACGGAGAGATTCAAGGTTTTTACGGACACGTCATTGGCGGAATGGGCGCGATCACCCAAGCGCTCGCATCGGCTTGCCGCAAACGGGGCGTCGAAATTCTTACCTCCGCGCCCGTCGCGAAAGTGGATGTGCGCGATGGCCGCGCGCGTGGCGTCGTCCTCGAGGACGGCACGGAAACTTCCGCGCGCTTCGTGCTCTCGAACGCAGATCCCAAACGTACGTTCCTCGGTTTGGTGGAAGAGCGCGAGCTTGCCGCGGATTTTCGCCGCGCTGTGGCCGGCATCAAAATGGACGGCCCCTGCGCCAAGGTAAATTTCGTGCTCAGCGAGGAACCGCGCGTCACCGGCATGCCGCGCGAATGGCCGGCGCCGCAGCGTTCACTTTTCACTCTGGTGCCGTCGCTGGAATTCGCCCAGCGTTGCTACGACATCGCCAAGTTCGGCGAAATTCCGCAAGAGTTGTGGGTGGATTGCGTCGTTGCGTCGAATGTGGATTCCACGCTCGCGCCCCCGGGCAAGCACGTGATGACTACCTTCATTCAATACGTCCCTTACAAGCTGCGCCAGGGCACTTGGGACGAAAAGCGCGAGCTTCTCGGCGATCGCGTCGTGAAAAAAATCGCCGAGTATGCGCCCAACGTGCCGGACTCCATCATCGCGCGACAGGTGCTCACGCCGCTTGATCTGGAACGCACCTACGGCCTGACCGAAGGAAATATTTTTCACGGCGATCTTTCGCTCGAGCAGCTTTTTTTCATGCGCCCGGTGGCCGGCTGGGCGCGATATCGCACGCCGATTGCGGGACTTTATCTTTGTGGGGCGGGCGCGCATCCGGGCGGCGGTGTCACCGGCGCTCCGGGATACAACGCCGCGCATCAAGTGCTGCGCGACAGCCGGCGCGGCAAAATGAAAATGGCGCACGCGTGATCGAGCCCGTAGCCGGAGCGAATTTCGATTTTCATAGGAGCCGCGCAACGACGCAGCTTACAAGGAGCGACAATGGCTAGCAGCAACAAAAAAGGAATCCTCGAGAGATTATCCGAAGGCGTGGTGCTCGGCGACGGCGGTTATCTGCTCGAACTTGAAAAGCGCGGACGCGTGCGCGCAGGCCCGTTCACGCCCGAAGTCGCTGTGAACAATCCCGAATCGCTGCTCGAGCTGCATCGTGAATTTCGCGACGCCGGCGCTGAAGTGCTGCAAGCGCTGACGTTTTACGCCAGCCGCGACAAACTCGCAACCGTCGGCATGGGCGAGCGCGTGGCAGAACTGAATCGCGCGGCCGTGCGCATCGCCAAGCAGGCCGCTGGTGACCGCTGCCTCGTCGCCGGAAATCTGAGCCTCACATGGATGTACCAGCCGAACGACAAAGCCGCCGCCGACCGCGTGCGCAAAACTTTCGACGAGCAGCTCGATGTGCAAGTCGCCGAAGGAGTGGACTTCATCATCGGCGAAACATTTTCATTTCTCGGCGAAGCGTTGCTGGCGGTCGAGCAAGCGAAGAAAACCAAGTTGCCTGTGATGGTCACTGTCTGCTTTGAAAATGAGGACATCACCACGGACGGGAAGTCAGCCGCGGAAGTGGCCCGCGCGCTCAGCGATGCCGGCGCGGACGTCGTCGGTATCAATTGCCTGCGCAGTCCCGAGCACACGCTGCCGCTGATGGCCGAAATGCGCAAAGCCGTGCCGGGCTACATCGGGTGCCAGCCCGTTGCCTATCGCACCACGCACACCCATCGCGATTTCACCAGCCTTCCTGCCTTTCCAGATCAGCTGGAGCCATATCAGCTCACGCGCCGCGAGATGGCCGAATACGCCGTGAAAGCGCGTGAGCTCGGCGTCAACTACATCGGTGCATGCTGCGGCGCGGTGGCCACGCACATCCGTCAAATGGCGCGCGCGCTGGGAAAACTTCCCGCCGACGATCGTGTCTGGAAAAAAGGCGGCGAGAAACCGATGTCGGCGTACGAATATTACGGCCACGACCAGAAGGCCAAAGCGGGATCGTAGAAAATCGCAGCAGGACGCTTCCACGCAGGCAGCGCTGGCCGTCGCCCGAGGAATCGCGCTCGCTTTTCGGCGCAATCTCGGCGCATGATGTCCGCCTCATGCTGCGCCCACGCGGAGATTTCCGCCCATGAGTGAAACACCCGGCCCCGGCACAAATCGCCCGCATCGCGCCATGGGCTTTCGGGATCTGGTGCTGTTCTACATCGTCACCGGCATCAGTTTGCGCTGGATCGCTACCGCCGCCACCGTCGGAGCCAGCGCCATCCTCATCTGGCTGATCGCCTGGTGTGCGTTTTATCTTCCGCTCGCGCTTTCCGTGATGGAGCTTTCCTCGCGTTATCCGCAGGAAGGCGGCATGTATGTCTGGACCAAGCGCGCATTCGGCGAATTTCCCGGATTCATGACCGGCTGGACTTACTGGGCGAGCAATCTTCCTTACTATCCGGCCGTCCTCTATTTTGCGGCCGGCAACGCGCTCTATATAGGACCAGCGAGCTGGCAAACGCTTTCGAGCAACAAGTCATATTTCCTGCTCTTCGCGCTGCTGGGCCTGGCGCTCGGCACTTTCCTGAACGTCATTGGACTTTCGGTCGGCAAGTGGCTGCACAACCTGGGCGCCATCGGGACCTGGCTGCCGATCGCGATCCTTTTTGCCATCGCCGCCACCGCCTGGCACCGCTTCGGTTCTGCTACAAAATTCACCGCCGCCAGTATGACTCCGCACATGCACTTCCGCGACGTGCTGTTCCTGGCGACGATTGTGTTCGCGCTGGGCGGCTCGGAATCCGCATCCTTTCTGGGCGATGAAGTGAAAGACGCGCGCAGAAATCTTCCTCGCGGACTGCTGGCCGGCGGCGCGTTCGTCACGAGCGGCTACATTCTCGGCACCGTTGCCGTGCTGATCGCCTTGCCGGCCAGCCAGGTGAGCGGGTTGCAAGGCATTATGCAGGCGATTTCGCAATCGGCGGAGCGCGTCGGCTTTTCCGGCATCGGTCCGCTCGCCGCGCTGCTGATCACCGTCAGCAATCTGGGTGCGCTCGGCGCGTGGCTCGCAGTTTCGGCGCGGTTGCCGTTTGTGGCGGGACTCGATCGTTATTTGCCGTCTGCATTCGCGCGTGTGCATCCGAAATGGGGCACGCCGCACGTGGCACTGCTGCTTCAAGCTCTTTGCGGGGTGATTTTTATTGTGCTGGGGCAGGCGGGAACCAGCGTGTACGGCGCTTACGAAGTTCTGGTGAGCATGGGCATCATCACTTATTTCATTCCGTATCTTTTTGTGTTTGCGTCGCTGGTTCGTTTGCAACGGGAGAAGGCCGGCCCTGAAGTGATGCGCATTCCCGGCGGCCGCCCTGCGGCGCTCGTGCTGGGCGTGCTGGGATTCACGACGACGCTGGTCACCATCGCGTTCTCGGTAATTCCGGCCGACGACGAGCCGCACAAAGTATTGGCCGTGGTGAAAATTGTGGGGCTTACCGCGTTATTGCTCGCCCTCGGAGTGTTTGCGTTTGCCTGGGGAAAATCGCACGCCGCGAAAAATCCTGCGTGATACTGCACGCGCCACTCGCACTACCATCGCGCAAGGTTTCCGAAGTGGATTTAGCTGTCCGTCGCCTTGCCCGGCGGATTGTGCCACCCGCCAATTGCAGCCGCGAGATGATTTGCTTCGACCGGTCCCCAGGTTCCGGGCTGGTACGGCTGCACCGGAACGATGTCACCCAGAATCGGTTCGACAATCGCCCAGGCTGCTTCCACCGCGTCTTGCCGCACGAACAGCAGCGAATCGCCTTTCATAGCGTCCGTGAGCAGCCGCTCGTAGGCTTCCATTTCGCCCGTTTCCTCGGACGAGACCGCCGAAAGCTCCGTCTCCATCGTTTGTAATCTGGGACCTGGACGTTTCACGCGCGCCCCCAGGCTCAAGGACAGATCGGGCCCCAGACGGAAGCGAAAATAGTTCGATCCCGGCGGCAATTTCGTCAGCGGCGGCTGACGCAGTTTCACGAACACTTCCGTCGCCGTCACCGCCAGGCATTTTCCGGCACGAATCAAGAACGGCACGCCCGCCCAGCGCCAGGAATCCACTTCCAGTGAAACAGCCGCATAGGTTTCCACTTCGGAATTGGGGGCGACGCCCGGCTCCTGGTGATAGCCCGTGAATTGTCCACGCACCAGGTTGGTGGGATTGATCGGCGGGATCATGCGGAAAATTTTCACTTGTTCGTCGCGCAAAGATTCCGGATACATGCTGGTGGGCGGCTCCATCGCCAGAAAGCCCACCACCTGCAGCAGGTGATTTTGAATCACGTCGCGAATGGCGCCCGTTTCGTCGTAAAACTTCCCGCGTCCCTGCACGCCGAAAGATTCCGCCATGGTGATTTCCACGCTGTGGATATAATTGCGATTCCAGATCGGCTCCAGAAACGCATTGGCAAAGCGGAACAACAGCAAATTTTCCACCGCTTCCTTGCCCAGATAATGGTCAATGCGAAAAATTCCGGATTCGGGGAACACCGATTGCAAAATCGCGTTCAGCCGTTGCGCGGATTCCAGGTCGTGCCCAAACGGTTTTTCGATGATCACGCGCGCATTCGTCGCACAGCCCGATTTTCCCAGCGCTTCCACCACCGTGGCGAACAGGCTAGGAGGAATCGCCAGATAGTGCGTGGGATACTTCGCGCCGCCGAGCGCGGCGCACAATTGTTCGAAAGTCTTGGGGTCCTGGTAATCGCCATCAATATATTTCAGCAGCCCCACCAGCTTCGTGAATGCCGCTTCATCCACGCCGCCGCCGAACGTGGCAATGCCGTCGCGCGCGCGTTCCCGCAGCTGCTCAATGGTCCATCCTGCTTTGGCCACGCCGATCACCGGCACGGTCAGATTTCCGCGCTTGATCATGGACTGCAGCGCGGGAAAGATTTTCTTGTGAGCCAGATCACCTGTCGCGCCAAAAAACACCAAGGCATCCGAGGGAACTTTCGGGCCGGCAATGGTGCTTTTCACATCCAGATTTTGAGTGGTTGTGTCAGCCATCGTTCGTCCTTATGATTTCTTCTCGTGATGTCCGCCAAATTCAAAACGCATCGCGGAGAGCAGCTTATTTGCAAAATCCGACTCGCCGCGCGACGTAAACCGCTCGAATAGCGCGCTGGTGAGTACCGGCGCCGGAGTACCTTCTTCGATCGCCGCCTGAATCGTCCAGCGCCCTTCGCCGGAATCGGAAACGCGGCCGGAAAAATCGTCCAGCGCGGGAGATTTGAGCAGCGCAATCGCGGTTAAATCCAGCAGCCAGGAAGCAATCACGCTGCCGCGCCGCCACACTTCGGTCACGTCGGGCAGATTAATGTCATACATATAATGTTCGGGCGAACGCAGCGGCGTGGTCTCGGCGTCCTGCGTCTGTTTTATTTTGCCCACGTTGGCGTGGTGCAGGATGTTCAGGCCCTCGGCGTATGCGGCCATTACGCCGTATTCGATTCCGTTGTGCACCATCTTCACGAAGTGCCCCGCACCGGAAGGTCCGCAGTGCAGATAGCCTTCTTCTGAGGTGCCCGCGACCTTCTCGCGCCCTGGAGTGCGCGCGATGTCGCCGCGGCCGGGCGCCAGCGATTTGAAAATGGGATCCAGACGTTGCACGGTCGCCTGTTCTCCGCCGATCATCATGCAATATCCGCGCTCCAGGCCCCACACGCCGCCGCTGGTGCCCACATCCACATAATGAATTCCTTTCGGGGCGAGTTCCTTGCCGCGGCGAATGTCGTCAATGTAATAGGAATTTCCGCCATCAATAATAATGTCGTCCTTCTGCAGCTTGGGCGTCAGCTGCGCCAGCGTGCTATCCACCACCGCCGCCGGCACCATCAGCCAGAGCGCGCGCGGCTGTTTCAGCTTTGCGATGAAATCGTCGAGCGAACTGCCGCCCGTCGCGCCTTCTTTGGCCAGTGCCTGCACGCTCGCCGGCGACATATCAAACACCACGCATTCGTGGCCGGCCTTCATCAAGCGCCGGACCATGTTGGCTCCCATCCGTCCCAATCCAATCATTCCCAACTGCATTTTTTGAACTCCTCTCTTACGATATGATTCCCGCGGCCTGCATTGAGTCGCATATTCGGGAAAAATTTAGCAGCGGTGATCCGGCAAAGCCCGGACCACGTGTACTGTTGAAGCAAAACCAATCGCGTCCGCCGGCAGCGCAAGCGCTTCGCTCGCCGGCGCCCACCGCGCGGAATATCTCCGCATTTATTAAGCCACATTTTGCCGCGCGCGCATAATCCGAATCTCCGCGCCTCGCGAACCGTTCCGCCCGCCGTTGACGCACTCGCGTATCTACCGGAAGTTACGCTTTCAACATAGCGGCGTGACGCCGCCGTAAGCCGCCTGTGCAATCGCAGTAGACTAAAGCGCTTACAGCGGTGCAGAAAACCTGCGCCGATTCCGCGCGCGGGAAGCACAAAGGCGAGGTTTCGAGCTTGACCGTAGCAGCCGAACCGATCGCGGCTCCGCAATCCGAGCCGCCCGCGGCCGCGCCCGCATCCTCGGGTCCGTGGATTTACCGTCCCTGGCTCGACCTTCTGGTAGGTTGCGGAGCATGGTCAGCTCCGCTGCTCGCCGTCGCGCTGCTCATGACGCCGGCGCACACGCACGCCTGGGCCATGGCATTTTATCTGCTCGCCATCGTTTTCAATTACCCGCATTTTATGGCCACGATCTACCGCGCCTACCACACGCGCGCGGATTTCGAAAGATACAAATTCATCACGCTGCACGTCACGCTGCTGCTGGTGCTCACCGGCATCGTGATGCACGCTTCGCCGCGCTTTTTTCCCTGGCTCTTCACGCTTTATATTTGCTGGAGTCCTTGGCATTACTCCGGACAGAACTATGGCCTATTAATGATGTTCGCGCGACGCTCGGGCGCGGAAATCACTGCCGGTGAAAGACGCTGGTTGCGCGGCGCGTTCGTCGCATCCTACCTGATGCTGCTGGCGAGCTTTGAAACGGGCGGGTCCACAGATCCGCTGCTCCTTTCCTTGGGTTTGCCGCCGAAATTCACGCTTCCCTTGCGCTTGGTGTTCGGCGTTGCATTCATGGTCTGCACGTTTTTCGGATTCCGGCGCCTGCTGCACGGCATGGGCGCCCGCGCGTTGGTTGCGCCGCTCACTCTGGCGTTCACGCAATTCCTGTGGTTCGTGCTGCCCACGCTGCTCGAACTGAATTCCGTTTCGCAAGTGCCACAAACGCGCTATAGCAGCGGGATTCTGGCCGTGCTGCATTCCGCACAGTACATCTGGATCACCAGTTATTATCAGCGGCGTGAAGCCCGCGCCGCCGGGCAGAAAAACTGGCACATCGGCGCTTATTTCGCGACGCTCCTCGCCGGAGGCATCGCACTGTTCATACCCGGCCCGTGGCTGGTGAGCTATCTTTTCCATTACGACTTCACCACCAGCTTCCTGATTTTCGTTTCGCTCGTGAATATTCATCATTTCATTCTGGACGCTAGGTTGTGGAAACTCCGGGACAAGCGAGTCGCGGCGCTTCTGGTGGATCGAAGCGGCAAGCCATCATCTCCCGCAGCGGATGCATCTCCGCGACCTTCGAGCAAGGCGCGCGCTCTCGCCGTGCGCGTCTTGTCTGCTCCGGCGTTTCGCGCTTCGCTCGCCGCGCTCCTGTTCCTCTGGGGCGGCTTCGACCAATTCCATTTCGCGTTGCGCACCGACGAAGGAAATCTTCCCGCTCTTCTGCGCGCCTCCCAAATCAATCCGTACGATAGCTTCGTCGAAGAGCGCATCGCCCGCGCCGAAACGCAGCAAGGCCAGCGCTCTCAGGCCGTCGCCGAGCTCACGCGCGCGGTGGACATCAATCCCAGCAGCATCACGCTGCAGCAAGCCGCCGCCCGCGCGTTGATTGCAGACGGCCGTTACGCCGACGCTTACACCCACTATCAGAAAATGTTGCAACGCTTTCCGCGCGACACCGACGCTCTCACCAACTACGGTTTGCTCGCCGCGCGCTTGGGCCATCCCGAGGAGGCCATGGATTCCTGGCAAGAATCGGTGGACATAAGTCCCAACCAGCCGAATGCGCACCTCTATCTTGCGCAAGCTTTCGATCAGCGCGGCGAACCGGCCGCGGCCGCGCGGCATTGGAATTTATTTCTGCAATTTGCCGGCCTGGCAAATCCCCAGTCCGCGCCGGACGCGCCGGCCTTTACCCAACAGCAGATACTCGCAGCAACCGTGCAATTTGCTGACGACGAAGCGCGCATTAATCAGTCTGCGGCGGCCTTGACGCAATATGATTTGGCCATTGCGCAAGCGCAACAAGCGGGCGACGCGAAACTGGAAAGCCTGGCGCTCGTGCATCGCGCTGATCTGCAGGCCCAAAAAGGCGACGTCGCTGCGGCCGCGCAATCCTACCAGCGTAGCTTGGCGCTCGATGCCAAGACTGGCGATGCACCGGCCGAAGCGCTGGACTGGTTCAACTACGGACAATTTCTGCGCCACCAGCATGCGCCGGACAAATCGGTTTACGCTTCCTTCCTGCATGCGGAAAATTTGTTGCACGCTAGCGCTGGCTCTGAGCTAGGCACGGTGCAAACTGCGCGCCGCCAGGTGGAAAGCAAGATGGGCGCGAAGGCCGCAGCCGTGGCGCAAGCAAACCTGCCCGCGCAGCTCCAGCGTGCAGCGGATTTCGCGCCGGCCGCGCATTGAAATAACCCCGCCTTCGCGAGCGGCAAACCGTGTAAGATTCGCAACGACCATGACCATTCCCGCCGAACGCCAGGACACGCGCTTGATGCGCGAAATGTTTAACAAGATCGCGCCCAAGTACGATTTCATCACGCGCGTCATTTCCTATGGCATGGACGGGCGCTGGAAGCGTCTTGGCGTGTTGCGCGCGTCGCTGCCGGAAAACGCGCTGGTTCTTGACCTGGCGTCGGGCACCGGTGATTTTTCCCGCCTGGTGCGCGAGCGTTTGCCCGCTGCGCGCTCCGTTGCCGTCGACCTATCCGAAGGAATGTTGCGCGTGGGGCGCCGGCACGGCCTGGAGGAAGCTGTGTGCGCCGATGCTGCTGCGCTGCCGTTTGCTGCAGCGTCTTTCGATTGCGTTTTTATCGGCTACGGCTTGCGAAATTTTCCGAACCTCAGCGCTGCGCTGGGGGAAATTGAACGCATCACGCGCCCCGGCGGCGTGATGGTCAGTCTCGACTTTTTTCTGCCCACCAATCGCGTGTTCCGTCAGCTATACCTGGGATTTTTATATGTGCAGGGAGCCTTCTGGGGCACACTGTTGCACGGTAGGCCGCGAACCTACACCTACATTCCGGATTCGATCCGCAGCTTCGTCTCCGTGAAGGAATACTCTTCGCTGCTGCAGCGCACGGGGTACCACCGCGTGGATGCGCGCGAATTTATTTTCGGTGGGATTGGATTGCTGTGGGCCGTGAAACGTTAATATGCGCGCCGCTCGTTAGCGATTCGCGCCTCTCCCAGCCGCCGCGCCAAACCCCTCAGTTTTCCAACCGGAAGCGCGTTGATGCCAGTTGATACAGCCGCCGCCATACCAGCCGGTTAATCGTCACCACCATCGCTGCCATCAAAATCGTCGCGGCCAGCAGGACGCGCGTATTTCCCGTGTCCGTGGCATTGCTGATCACCGCGCCCAGTCCCGTCGTCAGGTAGGTATGCCCGCGAAATTTGAAATATTCGGCGACGATGCTGGCGTTCCACGCCCCGCCTGAAGCGGTCACAAATCCGGTGATCAAAAACGGAAAAATTCCCGGCAGCAGCAGTTCCCGCCAGCGTTCCGTGCGGCCAAAACGAAAAACGGAGCACACTTCTTTCAGATCGGTGGGTATCGCGATGGCGCCCGCGATCACGTTGAACAAGATGTACCACTGCGTCCCCAGCAGCAGCAGCAGGATCGAACCGACTCCCAATCCGCCACCGGCGCGTATCAGCACCAGCAAAAGAATCGGAAAAAGCGCAGTGGCGGGCACCGAAGCCGCCACTTGAGCGATCGGCTGCGCGATGGCTGAAAGTCTGGGTTTCAACCCGATGAGGATTCCCACGGGAATGGTCCACAGCGCGGCGAGAAATAAAGTGAAAGCCACGCGCAGGAAGGTCGCGCCCGCTCCCAGGAATATGCTGCGCAATTCCTCGCGCGTCAGGTGCGTCAGCAGCTTCACCATTTGTACCGATTCGTAGACCAGTCCGGCGAGCAGCGCGGCCAGCAGCAGGCGCGTGAGCCATTGATACACGCCGCGTGCCGCGCGTCCCCTGCTCGCCGCCGCATGGCTGTGCGCGAAATGCAAACTCAGAAATTCGCGCGCCGGCCGCACCGTCAAGCGCGAGAAGAACGGCAAAATTCTCGAGCTGCGCAGCAAATCCAGAACCGCCGAACGGGGCGCATCGGTGGATTCCACTTGCTCGAATTTGAACTTCTCCGCCCACGCGATCACCGGCCGCCACACCAGCTGGTCGATCGCCACGATGATTCCGATCATCACTCCCATGCCCCACCAGATCGCGCGCGTGTTTCCGGCATTCGCGGCGGTCTGCAGGTAGGAACCCAATCCCGGCAAGCGCAGGTCGCGATCGCCCAGCGTGAACATCTCACACGCCATCAGAAAGAACCAGCCGCCCGCCACCGACATCATCGAATTCCACACCAGCCCGATGATCGAATAAGGCAGCTCCATCTGCGTGAATCGCTGCCACCAGCTCCAGCGGTAAATTTCCGCCACTTCGCGCATTTCGCGGGGAATGCTTTTCAACGAAGAATAAAAGCTGAAAGTCATGTTCCACACTTGCCCGGTGAAAATCAGCAGGATGGAGCCGAGCTCCACGCCCAGTTGCTTCGTCGGGAAAAGCGCCACCATCGCCACCATCACGCCGGGCAGAAAACTGAGCACCGGAATCGACTGCAGGGTATCCAGCAGCGGCACCATGAATTTTTCCGCGCGCGTGTTATATGCCGCGACGTATCCATATACCAGCGTGAATGCCAGGCTCACCACGTACGCCGCCGCGATGCGCAGCACGGAAAACATCGCGTAGCGCGGCAGGGCGCTCGGTTCCAGATGGATTTCCATGGGCGCGCCGGCCGGCGTCAACCAGTAATGCGTGATGGACAGCACGGCGTAAAAAAACGCCAGCGCGGCCAGCAGGATCGGCAGATCGCGCAAGAGGGAAGGCACGTTGGCTGGTATCGTTCCCCAGGCCAGCGGGGCGGTAGAAGTCTTCTGCGTTTCGCCGGCCATCAGTGCAGGGAGGCGCTTTCCGGGGAATTTTCGCCGTGATGTTCGGGTTGGTGCAGATGCACGGTGTCGTCTTCGGCGTCATAGGTGAAGAGTTCCGAGTAGCGGCCCCAGTTCAGCGCGGTCTCAATCTGCTGCTCCACCTCCACTTGCGCGAAGCGTTCGTCCAGCAGGTCGCGGAAAAATTCCACCGGCATCGTATGATTCGATTTCTTCTCCAGCGTCGATCGAATCTGTTGCAGCAGGGAAACATGAGCCAAAACCGCCTCGCGAAACAAAACTTTTCGCGTGGGAATGTCCGCCTGAGCGAAAGCACGTCCTTTCTCGGTGATGCGCACATCGCCTTCATGCACCGTTGCGAATGCCAGCAGCGTCGCCGCATCCAGAATCGGCAGCAGGTCGTCCACCTCTAGCAGCAGTTCTTCCGCGATGTGGTACATGTCTTCCTCGCCGCCGCGATCGTCCAGCAGTTCCAGCAAGCCGCCGATTCCGCCCGGCCGCGAATGAGGCAGCATTTGCGCCGCCGCTTTTTCTTTGTGCTCGGTTTTTGACGGGGGCGCCAGCTCCAGCTGCGGCTGCGTCATGACTTTGTAGATATAGTCCACGTAGAGAACGAAGGCCGCGGACTTGCGATCCCGCGGGTGTTGCAGCGGCACCCGAAAATCCGCGCGAATTTTCGCAGGATTGCGCCCCAACACGATGATGCGATCCGCCAGCAGCACTGCTTCTTCGATATTGTGCGTAACGATAAAAATGCTTTTGGTGGGAACTTTCTTCGCCAGCCACAGTTCCAGCAGCTCGCCGCGCAGATTTTCCGCGGTCAGCACGTCGAGCGCGGAGAAAGGTTCGTCCATGAACAGGATTTCCGGCTCCACGGCCAGCGCCCGCGCGAAGCCGACGCGCTGTTTCATTCCGCCCGACAATTCCTTGGGATACGCAGATTCGAATCCGTGCAACCCCACCGCAGCCAGCGCCCGCAGCGCCTTGCGATGGCGCTCGAAGTGGGTGATACCCCGTGCAAGCAAAGGCGCCTCGACGTTTTCCAGCACTGTGAGCCATGGGAAAAGCGCGAAGCTCTGGAACACGATCGCCACATTGGGACGGCAGCCGTGCATCGGCTGCCCGTGCCACAAGACTTCTCCTGCCGTAGGCGCTGCGAGGCCCGAAAGTATTCGCAGCAGCGTCGATTTTCCGGAGCCCGAAGGACCCAGCAGCGCGATGATGGTGTTCGGCTCGACGGAAAAATCCACCGGAGCAATCACCTGAATTTGCCGCCCATCAGGCTGCGGGTAACTTTTTTCGATTTGCCGCGCTTGGATGATCGGCTCAGTGTCCAAGGCGGGCGGCGCAAACGCCGTGACCACTGCACCCGCTTCGGCGCCAGGCAGCGCACAGTACGCCGCACCGGTCCCCGCTTCCGCCAGCTCGTCCATCAGGCACTGCCACGCTTCTTCGGGCAGCGCGTCCAGAAAATGATTCCGTTCGGCCGGAGTCATCGCTTCCACCACCGCGCGCATTTCCTGCGACGGCAGCGAATGCAGCAGCACGTAGGCGTGGTAATACGGAAGATGGACGATCAGCGACGCCGCCATGTCCACGGGCATGGCGTGAAACAGCGCTCGCTGTTCGTCGTAGGGCTCGCTGAGAAAAAAATCCGCCGCCGAGCCAGGGTCAGTCTTTCGCAGCAGTTCGATCGCCGGTCCCCACTGCCTTTGCGCCAGCAGGTTCCGCAGTTTTTGTGTTTCCTGATTGTTCATTTGCGCACGCAAGAGCCTACTACGTTTTCGCAGAGACTGCGAAGCCCTGGAAACCAGTCAGGTGCTTGAGTGTTACAGCATCGTGACAGCCGCGGCGCGATTCGAGCTTCGCTACAATGTTTCAGCCGAGCGGTCTTGCCCGCCGCATCGACGACACGTCGTTGCATCAAGCGTGCGCCACGATTGCACCAGAGCGTGCACGATCGAGTCTGTGTCGTTGTGGTACGATCGGTTCGGACTGAAACACGCCGCGCTTGGCAAGAATCGGCTCCCGCCTCCGATTCCTCGCAAAATTGGCCCGCATCCGCCTATCACCTCAATCATTTACCTCAAATCAATGAAGAATCGGCCACTGGCCGACGGCGTGCAGTAAACACAGCGGCCAACTTTGCGCGCGCGCAAGAGCATCCGCGCGTGTCGCACGCAAACGAACAGTTGCCTACACCCAGCGCGAACGCTGACAGGAGCACCGTGGAGCGGACCAAATCACAAAATCGTCAATCGAAGCGCCACAGTCGAGTTGACACCGTCAAGACGACCCTCCGTCGCATCGAGCGGAGAGAGTGGCAGTTGTGGATCGTTGCCATTCTCGTCAGTCTGGTTTTACTGTGCGGTTTGATGGCGTTCATTCTTCCCGGCCTTGGCCTCGGGCAATCCAAGTTCTCCCTGCGTCTTCTTCCCCCGGTCGTGCAGGGCCTGGTTGCATTGGTACTGATTTTCGACATCTACACCATCTTTCAGCAATTGCAGATTCATCGTATGCGCAACCGTATGGCCGAGCGCGAAGAACTTTTCCGCTTGATCAGCGAAAACGCGGCCGACATGATCGCCGTAGTGGATACGGACGGCCGGCGCATCTTCAACAGCGACGCGTACCAGAAAGTACTCGGCTACTCCGCTGAGGAACTGAAAAATTCGTCCTCGATGGATCAGATCCATCCGGAAGACCGCGAGCGCGTGAGAGCGGCCGCAGAGGAAGCGCAGCGCACCGGCATCGGCAAGAACCTGGAATATCGCATCCGTCATAAGAACGGAACCTGGCTGCTTCTGGAGTCCACCTCCAGCGTCATCGGCGACTCCGCGGGTGTTCCCGAAAAACTCGTCATCGTCAATCGCGACATCACCGCGCGCAAACAAGCTTCCGAAGCCCTGCGCTTGTCCGAAGTCAGTTTTCGCTCCGTGATCGAGAACGCGCCGTACGGAATTTACCGCGCCCAAGCTTCCGGAAAGTTGCTGCTCGCCAACCCAGCGCTGCAAAAAATGCTGGGCTACGAATCGCAGGCTGAATTGCTGCAGCTGAACCTGACCACGGATGTTTATCTGGATCCGCTCGAACATAAACGGGTCAACGAGATCTTCACCAATCAGAATGAGTTCGTCGAGGTTCAGGTGGATTGGAAACGCAAAGATGGCAAGCCCATCAAAGCGCGCTGCACCGGATGGTTGGTAAAGCCCGCGGGCGGCGGCGCTGCCTATTTTGAAGTTTTCGCTGAAGACGTCACCGAAAAGTGGCTGCTCGAGCGTCAGTTGCGCATGGCCCAAAAAATGGAGGCGGTCGGCAGACTCTCCGGCGGCATCGCGCACGACTTCAACAATCTGCTCGGCGTCATCATCGGCTACAGCCAGGTGCTGAAGCGCACCCTGCCCCCGGGAACCGCATTCCTCGAGCACGCCGAAGAAATCGAGAAGGCAGGTCAGCGCGCCGCCTCTCTCACGCGCCAACTGCTGGCCTTCAGCCGGCAGCAAGTACTCGCGCTCGCGGTGCTAAATCTCAATTCCTTGATTTCGGAAATGCAAAAGATGCTGCCGCGCCTCATCGGCGAAGACATCGAAATCGTCATGGCGCTGGATCCTGCGATCGGCAGCGTGAAGGCCGATCAAGGCCAGCTCGAGCAGGTGATCATGAATCTGGCCGTCAATGCGCGCGATGCCATGCCCGACGGCGGCAAGCTCGTCATCACCACCACGAATGTGTCGCTTGACGAAGCATGGACGCGGCTGCATCCCGGCTCCAAAGTCGGCGATTACGTGATGCTCGCGGTCGCAGACACCGGTACCGGCATCGACTCGGAAACGCTCGTGCATATTTTCGAACCTTTCTTCACCACCAAGGAACGCGGCAAAGGCACCGGTTTGGGCCTGGCCACCGTGTACGGAGTGGTGAAACAAAGCGGCGGCTATGTTTCGGTGGAGAGCGCGCCCGGCAAAGGCGCCTCGTTCCAGATTTATTTGCCGCGCATTGAGGAGCCGGTGAGCGTGGCGGAGCCCGTCGCGCCCATCGTGGAAGCGTTTCGTGGTGCGGAAACCATTCTGCTGGTGGAAGACGCGGACGCGCTGCGCAAGCTGACGCACATGCTCCTGGAACAGCACGGCTATCATGTGCTGGTCGCAGCCAACGGCGCCGCGGCCATGCAGCTGGTAGAAGAAAAACCGGAGAGCATCCATCTGCTGCTTACCGACGTGATCATGCCGGGGCTAAACGGCCGCGCGCTCGCCGAGCGTCTGCAACTTCGCCAGCCCGGGCTGAAGGTGCTGTACATGTCCGGGTACACGGACGACGCCATCGCGGACCACGGCGTTCTGGCGGCCGGCATTCAATTGCTCCACAAACCTTTCAGCGAAGAAAATCTGATCCACAAAGTTCGCGAAGTGCTGGACGCGGACAGCGTTGCTCCATTGCTCGCTGCGGAGCCGCTGCTGCTCACGAAAACTTAAATACGGATTGCGCAGGAGGCAGCTTTGGCGATGAGACGACTGTTGATCGTGGACGACGATGAGGCCATGCGCCGGCTCTTCCGTCTGAATTTGTCTGACAACTACGAAATCGTAGACACCGCCGACCCGGAGCGAGCGCTCGCCTTGGCGATGGAGCACAAGCCTGATGCGATCCTGATGGATTTGCGCATGCCCAAACATTCCGGCCTCGGTCTATGCCGCGCCCTGGGCGCGATCAACAAGGCTCAGCCCGTTCCCATTTTTATTGTCAGCGGCGAGACTGCCATCGAAATCAAACAGTCTTGCAAGGAGATGGGCACGGCCGGCTATTTTGAGAAGCCTGTTGATTTCGACGCGCTAAGGGTCTCCCTGGCAAAAGTGAAAAGGCAGACGCAGGTTCCGCGCGCCGAGGTTCGCGTGCAAATTCGCGTCGAGCTCCAACTTTCCGGAACCGATAGCAAGGGGAAAGCGTTCAAGGAATCCGCCTTCACCGAAAACGTCAGCGTGAGCTCTTTCTTCTGCGCCTGCGCAGTGACGCTGGCGACGGATTCGGTTGTCGAGGTTTTCATCGCTCGGGGAAACGACCAGAGCGTCGGCAAAGCTCGCGTCGTGCGCTCCGAAGAACGCCCAGGTGCGTCCACGCTCTATGGTTTCCGCTTCATCGAGAAGAAAGGGGAGTGGATTCTGCACTAGCGCAATGCGCCGTCGGCTGCGCGGCGTTGCGCCGCAACCCCGGGCTGATGCTGAAACGAAAGCTCAAAATGACGGTCACTCACCAAGTCGAGGCCCTTGAAAACGGCGGCCAAGCGTCAGCAAGCAGTTCGTGCCCCTCGCCTGCCGTTCGCGTATTGATCGTGGACGACGATCCCGCGCTCCGCAAAATTTTATCGGTCATGCTTACCCAGTCGGATTTCCTCTGCCGCTCGGCGGCCAGTGGCGCCGAAGCGCTTTGCCTTCTGGAGAAGCACCCGTTCGAAGTCGTCATCTCTGATCTGCGCATGCCTGGGATCTCCGGCATGGATCTGCTGGTTGAAGTTCGTCAGCGCTATCCTCATCTGGCCTTTCTCATGGTTACCGGCGAAGACGGGACTCGCGTGGGCGTGCGTGCCATGCAGTTGGGCGCGGACGATTATTTGCTGAAGCCTTTTGATGCGGACGTTGTGCTCAGCAGTCTCGATCGCGCCCTGCATAAAAGGAAACTCGAGCGCGAGGTGATGGAGTACCGCCTCCGCCTTGAGGAAATGGTTTGCGAACGCACGGAGCAATTGCAAAGCGCGCTACACCAGACCGAGCGCAGTTACGAAGATACGCTCGAGGCATTAGGCGCGGCCATTGACCTTCGCGATAGTCCGACGGCCGGCCACTCGCGCCGCGTTTTTCTTTATTCCTTGGAGCTCGCCAAGTCCATCGGTGGTCTGGAACAGCAGCTGCGCACCATGGCAATGGGCGCGTGGCTGCACGACATCGGCAAACTGGCGATTCCCGACCGCATTCTTCTCAAGCCCGGGCCCTTGCTGGCTGACGAATGGCAAGTCATGCGCCGACACGCCAGAATCGGTTACGAACTCGTGAAAAGCATTTCATTCCTGGCCGGCGCTGCGGAGATTGTGCTTACGCACCACGAACGCTTCGACGGTTCAGGTTATCCGCAGGGTCTGAGCGCGGAGGAAATTCCATTCGGAGCCAGAATTTTTGCTGTTGCGGATACGCTGGACGCGATGACCTCCGATCGGCCCTATCGCGCGGCTCTGCCGCTTCAGGCGGCGCGCGACGTGATTGAACGTGGCTCGGGAACGCTGTTCGATCCGCTGGTTGCCGCCGCGTTTCTGCGCGTCTCAAACCAGACTTGGGCCGTCATCGCCAGAGAAACGGTGGCCGTTCAGCCCAGCTCGGTGCTGGCAGCTGGAACAATCCGCATTCTCGGCACCCTACCGGATCCCCCGCCGCATTCCCCGGAGTGAATTGAATCGTCGAACGCTGAAAAGTTTGTGAAAGATTGCAGGCAGGCCAAGGCGTTGACTTTGTAGCGGCGCACTTCCGTGCGTTATCGGTGACGCCTCATTCACCGCTGGTGGAGCTAAGACTCAAAATTTTCGCGACCATTCCTTCGGCCAGCGCTCCACCACAACCTTCTTATCCGTATAAAACTCCACGGCATCGCGCCCCTGCCCGTGCAGCACGCCCAGAAAACTGTCGCGCCAGCCGCTGAACGGAAAATAAGCCATCGGCGCCGCCACTCCGATGTTAATTCCAATGTTACCTGCCGGCACTTCGTAGCGGAATTTTCTCGCCGCAGCGCCGCTGCTCGTGAAAATCGACGCCATATTTCCAAATGGGCTGCGCGAAAGCGTCTCGATCCCTTCTTCCAGCGTATCCGCGTGCACTAAGCTCAGCACCGGCCCGAAGATTTCTGTGGTCGAAAGCGCGCTCGCAGCCGGCACGCCATCGAGCAGCGTCGGTTTCAGGAAATTGCCAGCCGGCGAAGCCGAGCCATTTCCGGCGCGGCCATCGAGCAAGACCTTTGCGCCGTCCTTCACGCCTGCTGTGATCAATCCCTCAATCCGCTTTTTGCTCTCCGCCGTGATCACGGGACCCATCTGCACATCTTTGTCGAGACCGTTTCCCACGCGGATCGAATCGGCAACCTTGGCGATATGCTGCGTGAACTCCTGGCGCGCCTCGCCCACCGTCACCGCGACCGATACGGCCAGGCAGCGCTGCCCCGCGCAACCGAACGCACTATCGCTCACAATGCGCGTCGTGGTTTCCAGGTCCGCGTCCGGCAGGATCAGCACATGATTTTTCGCGCCGCCCTGGCATTGCACTCTTTTTCCGAATTTCGCAGCCTGCGCGTAAATATATTTCGCTACCGGCGACGAGCCTACAAAACTGATCGCCCGTACTTCGGGGTGTTCCAGCAGCGCATCCACTGCGATCTTGTCGCCGTGAATCAGGTTCAGCACCCCTGGCGGCAATTTCAGCCCTTCCATCAGCTCGAAAGCGCGCTGCATCGTCAACGGAACTTTTTCCGATGCCTTCAGAACAAAAGTATTTCCGCAGGCGATCGCGTAAGGCAGAAACCAGAAGGGAATCATCGCCGGAAAATTAAACGGAGTGATCGCCGCCGTCACTCCCAGCGGCTGCCGTATCATCATCTCGTCAATGCCGGAGGCAACGTCCTCCAGGTTATAGCCCTGCATCAACGTGGGAATTCCGCAGGCGACTTCCACGTTCTCAATCGCCCGGCGCAATTCGGCGCGCGATTCGCCCACCGTCTTCCCGTTTTCCTGCGTGCAGATTTGCGCGAGTTCCTCTACATGCTCTTCCAGCAGCTGCTTCAGCTTGAAAAGATACTGGACGCGGTCCTCGGGGGGCGTGCGCCGCCACGCAGGAAAAGCGGCCGCGGCAGCTGACACGGCGGCGCTCACGTCTTCCTTCGCGGCCATCGGCGCGCGCGCCAGCTTTTCTCCCGTCGCCGGATTCACCACGTCGCGGTATTGCGCGGACTTGCCGCCGCTCCATTCTCCGCCGTTGAAATGCTGCAGTTCACGAATGCTGGCCATGTCTTATATTCCTCCCTGGCGCTTGACGCCCCGCCAAGAATGCTCACAATTGACATCCGGGCGTTCCTTTGCCATAGTCTCAAAGCGGTTAGACAAATACAATGCCCGAGGGGCATACACGGCGGCTGCGAGCAGCGGAGGAGAAAACTTGAGCGAAACCAGCTTTCTCGTCCATTCCAAAAACTTGCCGGAGCAAGCTGCGGGCGAACTCCTGTCGTTGCCGCGCCAGCAAGCCGGATGGGAATGGATGAGCCTGTTCGTCCGCCGTTTGCAGCCGGGGGAAGTCTATCGCGCGCGGACGGATCGCGAGGAAGCAGCGTTCGTTTTGCTCGGTGGAATCTGTCAGGTGGATTGGGGGCCGGGGCCCACACGAATTGGAAAGCGCAAAAACGTTTTTGACGGTTTGCCGTACGCGCTCTATCTGCCCACCGGGAACCAAGCGGTTTTCAGCGCGGAGACGATGTGTGAAATCGCGGAATGCCGCGCCCCCTCCGACGCCCGTCTGCAGCCCAAATTAATCACGCCCAGCGACGTCGTCAGCGGCCTGCGCGGCGGCGGAAACGCCTCGCGCCAGATCGTAGACATCATCACGCCCGCTTTTCCAGCGGATAAGCTTATGGTGATTGAAGTTTATACGCCCGGCGGAAATTGGTCGAGCTATCCTCCGCACAAGCACGACGTGCACAATCCGCCTGCTGAAGTGGATTTGGACGAAATTTATTACTATCGCCTGCGCCAGGCGGATGGATTCGCCATGCAACATCTCTACTCCGGCAAACATGGTGCCGACCAAACACTGAAAGTGAAAGATGGCGATACGGTGCTGGTGCACAGCGGATTTCATCCGGTGGTCGCGGGACCAGGCTACGACGTTTACTATCTGAATTTTCTCGCCGGCTCAGCTCGCGCCTTGGCCGTCACCGAAGATCCGCAACACGTCTGGATCCGTTCCACCTGGAAGGAAACCGACCCTCGTTTGCCGCTCGTGAGGGACTAGTCGCGCCGGAAAAGGAAGCCCATGCGGATGTCCTGCGAGCGGGGCGATGGCGAACCCAGCAACCGAGCAAAGGAAGTTACGCGGAGGCTCGCTTTTGCGCGCAGGTCTGGGGCGGCGGCCATTTATTATAATCGCTTAGAATATGGCGCCGGCTTCCGCCTCTGTTGCGCCGCAGCGCGCTCCTCCGTTGGTTTGCCGCCCGCGGTTGCCCGTCCGCCAGGTCGTGATATCGCCGCAGCGCCGAGCCAAATCCATACGCCTCGGGCTTTCCTTTCTCCGCGGCAAGTACGAGAATCGTGCCCTAAGCAACTCCGGGGCGCCATACCATTGCGAAGGGGTAGCGCGTAATGACGGTTCGTCTCACCGCGGCTCAAGCCACGATCGCGTTCCTGAAGAATCAGTACTCCGAACGCGACCGCAAGCAACAGCGTTTCTTCGAAGGCTGTTTGGGAATTTTCGGCCACGGCAATGTCGCCGGCCTCGGGCAGGCCCTGGAACAGGATCCGGGATTGCGCTACTACCTGTTCCGCAACGAGCAAGCCATGGTCCACGCCGCGACCGCTTTCGCAAAAACAAGTTTCCGCCTGCGCGCGCTGGTTTGCACATCCTCGATCGGTCCGGGCGCGACCAACATGATCACCGGTGCGGCCACAGCCACGGTAAATCGCCTGCCCGTCCTGCTACTGCCCGGAGATATTTTTGCGCGTCGCAACGTCGCTCCGGTGTTGCAACAACTCGAATCGCCCTTCACCCAGGATATTTCCGCAAACGATTGCTTCAAACCCGTCTCGCGCTATTGGGACCGTATTCAGCGGCCCGAACAGTTGCTGACCGCTCTTCCTGAAGCCATGCGCGTTCTCACCTCTCCCGCGGAAACCGGCGCCGTCACCATCGCTTTTCCCCAGGACGTGCAGGCCGAAGCCTTCGATTTCCCCGAAAAGTTTTTCGCGAAGAAAGTGTGGGTAATCCCGCGCAATCGCTGCGATCGGGATCTTCTGCAGCGCGCCGCGGAATGGATTCGCGCCGCGAAGAAACCGCTCATCGTCGCCGGCGGCGGCGTCCTCTACTCGCAAGCCACAGAAGCTCTGGCGCAATTCGCGCAAGCCACGGGAATTCCAGTGTGCGAAACGCAGGCCGGCAAAGGTTCACTGCCTTTCGACCATCCGCAGCAGCTCGGCGCCGTCGGAACCACTGGCACGCCCGGCGCCAATATCGCCGCGCGCGAAGCGGACCTGATCCTGGGCATCGGCACGCGCTACAGCGATTTTACCAGCACGTCAAAAACCGGATTCCAGAATCCCGCCGTGCGCTTCATCAATATTAATGTCGCCGAGTTCGATGCCTACAAGCATGCCGCCCTGGCGCTCACGGGCGACGCCCGCCTGACCGTCGCAGAATTGCAGCAAGCTGTGGGCAACTTCGGCATCGCGGATAGCTATCGCGCCCAGATCAACGAATTCCGCGCCCGCTGGGAAATCGAAGTGAGCCGCATCTATGGAATTCACCAGGCCCCGCCCATCACGCAAGGCGAAGTCATCGGCATCGTCAACAATTTTACGAAGCCCTCGGACATCGTGGTCTGCGCCGCTGGCAGTTTGCCCGGAGACCTGCACAAACTCTGGCGCACGCGCGAGCCCGGCGGCTATCACATGGAATACGGATTTTCCTGCATGGGCTACGAAATCGCCGGCGGCCTAGGCGCGAAAATGGCCGATCCCGCGCGCGAAGTGTACGTTCTGGTCGGCGACGGCTCTTACCTGATGATGGCTCAAGAAATCGTCACCTCGCTTCAGGAAGGCTTCAAAATCAACATCGTGCTGCTCGACAATCATGGCTTTTCCAGCATCGGCGGCCTCAGCCGCGCCTGCGGCAATGAAGGCATGGGCACCAGCTACCGCTTTCGTCGCGGCGATCGCTACGACGGCGACGTGCTTCCCGTGGATTTTGCCGCGAATGCCGCCAGCCTGGGCGCATGGATCGCTCGCGCGAAAACCGCGGACGAGTTGAAAGCGGCGCTAACGGCTGCCCGCGAACAAAAGCGCACGTCGGTAGTCGTCATCGAAACTGCCTACGACCAAAGAGTTCCCGGCTACGAATCCTGGTGGGATGTGCCTATCGCGGAAGTCTCCGAACGCGACGCCGTCAAGGCCGCGCGCCGCAGCTACGAAGAAGCGCGCAAGAAGGAGCGATTTTTCTTTTAGCTTTTCTTTTATAAAACATTTTCGCTGTGGTCATATTCGCTCGACTGTTGCAAAAGTTTCCTTTGAAACTCGGAGCGCAGAGAGGCAAGGGTGCAGACAACCGCAGAAGGGGGCGCAGCGCAATCCGCAGCACCCAGGAAACCTCATCTCAAGCGCGCGTTGGGTCTCTGGGACCTGATCTATTACGGCATCATCCTTACCTCGCCCATCGCCGCCGTGCCTCTTTTCGGTGAAGGCCAGGTTCTTTCTCACGGTCACACCGTAGCCACGCTGCTGATCGCGATGGTCGCGATGTCGGTCACCGCCATCAGTTTCGGACGCATGGCGAGCGTCTATCCCTCCGCCGGTTCGGTATATACCTATATCAGCCGCGAACTGAATCCGCACTTCGGATTCGTCGTCGGCTGGGCCATGTTTCTGGAATACCTCTTTCAGCCCATCCAGAACGCTCTTTACGCCGTACTCGCCATTCAACGCATGACGCCGCGCGTGCCCTTTGCAATTTTGGCGGCTGTCACGGTCGGGTTCATCACCATCCTCACCGTGCAGGGAATTAAATTCACGGCGCGCACCAACGAAGTTCTGCTCGGCTTCATGTTGCTCGTTACCACCGTATTTCTCGTCGAAGCCTTCCGCTTCATTGTCTTGCACCAACATTTCGGCGGCCTGTTCTCCATGCATCCGATTTACAATCCGGCGACATTTAACATTCGCGCTGTCGCCGCCGGCACCTCGCTCGCCGCTCTGGTCTTCATCGGCTTCGATGGCGTCTCCATCCTCGCGGAAGAAGTGCACAATCCTAAACGCAACGTCCTGCTCGCTTCCGTCCTCGTCGTCATCTTCACGGGACTGTTCAGCGGCCTGCAAGTGTATCTCGCGCAGCGCGTCTGGCCGGATTACACCACGCTGCTAAATCCGGAAACCGCATTCATGGACGTCGCACGCATGGCCAGCGGCCCCATGCTCTTCGCCGCGTATGGCGTCATGCTTCTGGTCTCCAGCATCGCCTGCGGACTTGCCGGACACGTGGGTGCATCGCGCTTGCTCTACAGCATGGGCCGTGACGACGTGCTGCCGAAAAAAATCTTCGGCTACCTCAGCCCCAAGAAAAGCAATCCGGTTTACAACGTGTGGATCGTCGGCGTCCTCGCCTACATCGGCGTGATCACCATTCCTTGGGAGCACGCCGCGGAAATTGTCACTTTCGGCGCGCTGCTGGCGTTTATGGGCGTGAATCTGGCGGCCTTCCGCCACTTCTGGTTTTCGCGTGAAGCGATCGGCCATCGCAACTTCTTTGTGGACGCCTTCGTCCCAGGCTTCGGCTTCGTTTTTTGCTTTCTATTGCTGATAAGTCTGCAAACCTGGACGAAATACGCCGGCCTGGCCTGGCTGATCGTGGGGATTCTCTACGGCGGTTACAAAACAAGGGGATTCACGCGGAGACCAAAATTAATAGACTTCAGCGAAACGTAAACGGCGTCGCGCAAAAAAGCCTACTAACGTAGGTCCCGAACCACAGCGCTTGTTGCTTTTCCCGGCTCGTGGTCCAGCGATTGCCCGCGCGACACATGCAACGCAAACCCGCAAGATTCGCGAATGCGCAATTCCGGCTGCAATTTCTTCACTGCGGCCTTGCTGCGATCGCCCGAAATGCGCCGTATCAGCAGCTCGGCCGCCTCAATTCCCAGCTGGTGCTTGGGCAATTCCACGGTCGTCAGCCGCGGCCGGAAAACCCCCAACCACGGATAATCGTCGAAACTCACGAGCCCGAAATCCTCCGGGCAGCGCAAACCCATTTCTTCTGCGGCCTTCAGCAATCCCACGGTCATCAGATGGTTCGCCACGTAAATTCCGTCGGGCCGGTGCGAGAGCAACGCGTGTCCCGCGCGGAAACCAGATTCAATCCGGTAATCTCCTTCGATGTCCAGCTCGGGTTCGTAAGAAAGTCCTTCCGCCTTGAGCGCGTCGCGAAAACCTTCCCAGCGTGCTTGCGCATTGCTCACCTTGCGCGGCCCGCCAATCAATCCGATGCGCCGCCTGCCCGAACGCGCCAGGTGGCACACCGCGTCGTACGCGCCCTGGTAATCATCGGTAATCACAGCGTCTTTCGTCAGCTTAGGATACGTGCGCATCACCAGCACGAAAGGAATGTTCACTTCTTTGATCATCTTCCGCAGCGACGGACGAAAATCCTCGGCGGCCTTCGTCAGCAGAATTCCATCCACGCGCTTCGAGAGCAGCAACTCCACCGATTTCTCTTCTTTCGCAAGACTGTCGTCGCTGTTGCACAGCAGCAAATTGTAGCCGTGCCGCTGCGCCGCATCTTCCGCACCGCGCACCACCATCGGGAAAAACGGATTGGCAATATCCGGCACAATCATTCCAATCGTGTGCGTTCGCTGATTCGCCAGGCTGCGCGCGATAAGGTTAGGCCGATAATTCAGCTTGCGGATCGCCGCTTCCACTCGCTTGCGCAGCTTCTCGCCCACATGGCTCTTGTGATTCACCACGGCGGAAACGGTAAACACGGAGACGCGCGACAATTTCGCAACATCATAGATGCTTGCGGTCTTGCCCGATTTTTTTCGCCCCGCGTTTTTCACGGCAGTCATCGTCATCACTCTTGTAGCAAAATAGTCCGCACCGCGTCGCCCGCCAGTCCGCGCAGCACCGCCCGCCGCGTGCCAATCAGTAGTTTATGACAAGCGGCCGCTGTTTTCTGGCCGAGTTATAAATTGACTCAAGAATTACCATATCACGATGGCCCTGCACGCCGTCGCTTTCCACCGGCCGCCGGCTCTGAATCGCCGCGGCGAACTCGCTTATCTCCATCCCGAATTCATCTACGATCGCAAACTTCCGGTCCATCGCGCGCTTTCCGATCTTCGCCGTGAGCCGCCGCACCTGGTCGAATGGAAATGCAGGAGTTAGCGACGCCCAGCCCTTCGTCCCCTGCACGTATATAAAGGACGACAAAACCGCGCCGTACGACGAGCTCCCCTGCACCACGAGCCCGCTGGGGAATTGCAATCGGAAGGAAATCGCTTCCTCCACGTCCCGGAACGTCACCGTGTCGCGCGCCCAGCTCTGCGCGCTCACTTCCACCGGATCTTCTTCCACCAGCCAGCGCGTGGTGTTCACGCAATACACCCCCAAATCCATCAGCGGGCCGCCGCCCGCCAGATGCGAATCCACCAGCCACGGCAACGACTTGCCCGGCGAATATAACTCGCTGAACGCGGTGTGTATCACGTCGATCCGGCCCAGATCGCCATTCTGAATCAATTGCTTCAAGTACAGTGTGCTGGGTTCGAAATATTTCCGGTACGCGGTCATCAATAGCACGCGGTTTCGCCGGCAAGCTTCCACCATCCGCGCGGCCTGCTCCGCGGTGGCTGCCAGAGGCTTCTCGCACAGCACGTGTTTGCCGGCTTGCGCTGCCCGCACCGTGAAAGATTCATGCAGGCCGTTCGGAGTCGCGACGAAAACGGCGTCGATTGCAGGATTCGCCAGGCATGCCGCGTACTCTTCGTTGCTGTAGTGCGCTTCGGCTTTGAATTTGCGCGCCACGCGTGTGGCCTTATGCTGATCTCTGCTGACCACCGCTACCAGTTTTGCGTTCTTGCATTTCGCGAAGCTCGGCAGGACAAATCCTTGCGCGATGGTTCCCAGGCCTACGACTGCGAATCCAACCTTTTTACCTACACCCATTGAGTGTAAATCTCCAGAGAGCGTGAAACGCCGGCGTCGGATGCTGTCGCGGCTCCGCTCAGCCTAACTTTCGCGATCCGCCCGCCCCAGTCTCTGATTTCGAATCGCTTTGTGATCCAAACCACGCAATTCTTCGCTGCCCGCCAGAACTTTCTCGATCGCATCCGCAATCGAGTCCACGTCGCCTACGCTGCCCACAAACAACGGATGCGGAAACCAAACCGCCTCGTGATAAGCGGCGCGGTCCGCCTCCGGACACGAATACATATTTCGCAGATCCAAAGGTTTCTCGCGCCCCCAACTCAGAGCAGGGAATTCCTCCGGCTGCAAAGGGAACAACGAACTCTTGTACACCGGCTCGTAGAAAAGTCCATCGCACGGGATGCCTTCCAGCTGCAGGGCACCGACAAACGCTGCGCGCGGAATATCATTCGCCTTATCCGCAAAATATTTGAACATGAAACCGTAAGGCGCCAGGCGCGTAATCCGCGGATCGGGCTTCAGCATTTTGATCGCAGGCATTTTCTGCAATCGCGATTCGAAATGCTTCACGTTC
>DATNLN010000165.1:0-11524 GCA_035602855.1 Candidatus Acidiferrales bacterium | reverse complement strand
ATTTGTGCCGCGCCTTCCGTCGGCCAACGCGTCGAATGGCATGAACCTCGCCAGCGGCAGCGTCCGCATCACCAGCAGCACCAGCCGCCGCCAGCGAGCCTTTGCAGTCACGCAAATTGCCGCGTCTTTTGTGCTGCTCGCGGGCGCATGCATGTTGATCACGACGCTGCTCGCTTTGCAAAGGATTCAGACCGGTGTGGATACGCGTCACGTCCTCGCCATTGACGTTCCGGCGCCGTCCAACGGAAGAACGCCTCAGCAAGTCATCGATTTTTATAAGGAATCGATACGTCAAATCGATGCACTACCCGGCGTCAGCGAGACGGCCGTCGGTATGATCGCTCCCTGGCGCGATGCCGACAACTTCGGTCCAGGTTTGCAATTCTCCGGGGACGGTCACGTCCATGGCAGAAACGATCCTCGTGCGCTGTGGCGCACCATCTCTCCCGGCTTCTTCAGCGCGCTGGGCGTTCCCATTCTTGCCGGGCGCGATTTCAACGCGCTCGATGACCAGACTCGAGAGCCCGTCGCGATCGTCAGCGCGACTCTCGCCCAGCAGATGTTTCCTGGCCAGGATCCGATCAATCGCCATGTCTACTGGACCGATCCAGTGCTCGAGTATGCTCCTGGCACTGCGGCAGAAAAGGCGCGACTTATCTCGCCGCAACGCATCGTTGGTGTCGTCGCCGATGTGGACGACGAACATATCGTTCCGGTGCCCACCTCCACCATTTACGGCTCCTATGCCGACGGCGGAATGTTCGGCGGCCACCTCTTCATTCACACCACCGGAAATCCTTATGCGCTGGTAGCGCCGGTAACGAAAATTATCCGGCAGATGGCCGCCGATGAGCCCGTTGAACACGCCGCGACTCTGGAGGACATCCGTGCAAAAGTGCTTGCGCCAGACCGCTTGAACTCCCTGGTCTTTGGCGTGTTCGCAGCGGTCGCCTTACTAATTGCGGTTGTTGGCGTTGCAGGTGTGCTGGCGTTCTCTGTCAGTGCGCGGACACGCGAATTCGGCATCCGCTTGGCGCTTGGGTCACAACCGGAAAATATACTCAGAGGTGTTGTCACGGAAGGCGCTGTGATGGCTGGCGTTGGCGTTCTGGCGGGCGCCGCATTCGGGCTCGTTGCGGCGCGCGTGGCAGGCAGTTACTTCGGCGATCTAAAAATGCCGGGCGCATTGCCCGTGATCGTTTCTGCGTTTGTGCTGCTCGGCGCTGCGGTCGTTGCGTCGCTGCTGCCGGCGGCACGCGCCGCGCGCATCGACGTCATACAAGCGCTCCACTCAGAATAATTTTTCCGGCGCTTCGTTTCTCACCTCATGGCCGCGCTGCTCGACGGTGTGTCGCCATCCGATCTCTCCACCTTCGTGGGCGTCACCGTTGTGCTTACCCTCGTCGCGCTCGCCGCCAGCTGTATCCCGGCGCTGCGTGCCATGCGCCTCGATCCAATCACGACGCTCCACTCCGAATAACTTCGTGGGGTTGGTTCAGAATCGTCGGCGCAAGTTGTTGCGATCCCAAACGCGACTGGGGGAGGCTGACACCTCCCCTCCAAGTCGAGCTCTGCCGGATAAGTAGCTGCAGCCACGGTCGACCCAAACGGGCACGAAGCTGGAAACGGGCCGATACAGCCAAGGACAACCCAGCGCGCCGAGTTCTCCTCTACCCGGATGAGATCATGTGGATGCTTTCGAAGAGAACCGACCTTTCCGCGCAAGTGTTGCGCCGATCCTCGGAACCCGCACGCGTTATCGGAGATGTCCGAGTAGAGCGTGAATCAGGACTTGGCCGCTGAGGGACGCCAGAGGGATCGAATTTCATCTGAACAGGCTTCGAGAAAGTCCTGCACGTCACGACTGAACGCATTCTGATTATCACTTTCAACATCAATCGTGCCAACCACGCTCTCGGCGGACCCGTCGAAGATCGGCACGATTATCTCGGACCGTGTCGTTCCAAAGGCCGTGAGATAGCGAGGATCGGCGGTAACATCTCCGACATTGATTGTTTTCCGTTCTGCCACTGCCGCGCTCGTCAGGCCCTTGGTAAGGGCAAACGTCGGGTACTCAAGTGCGCCCTGTCCGCTCCAGACAATGTTCGACACTCTTCCATTCGCGTGGTCCACATCATAGAGGCCGACCCAACGATAGTTGCCCGCATTCTTGACAGTGTCGGCTACTTGTTGGAGCGACGCCGTCCGGTCCTTGTCATCTGAGACTATTCGCCTGAGTTCAGACAGCAGCCGTTCGTGATGGGCGAACATATTGGCATTGTAAACAAGGCGTCTCAGTGGATCAAAGCGTGGCAAGGGCACACCTCTCCTGTAAATCGGAGAGGGAGCGCACAATCATCGAGTCGGTCGAATCTATGACAGAATGATGCCTATGATTTGGAGTAAATCAGCAATCTCGGCGACAGTGACACTCGTGCTCGGCCTGAGCGCGGGACGGCAAAGTGAGAAACCAGTAGTTCAGACAAATGTCGAGATGGGTTTGATTGACGGAACCGTTGTGTACGAAGACGGAAGACCCACCAAAAGTGCCATCGTCTACGCCTCCCCACTAGGGCGACCGATAGCTGCGATTATTCCTCAAGCCGAAACTGACGAGACCGGGTATTTCAGAATCGACATCCCGATTTCGTGGTTTGGGAAATTTGCTGTCGTTGCGAAGAAGGAAGACGAGGATTATCCCGACATGAGTCAGCAGTTCTACAGCGAGGGCAAGTTCAAGACTATAACCCTGACCTCTGGCCATCCTGCCGAGACCATCATAATTCGCCTGGGGCCGAAAGCGGGAGTCTTGGTCGGTACAGTGGCTGAAGTAGTGTCGAACACTCCTTTGAGTCCGTGTGTTGAATTCAGACGAGCTTCCGAACCGAACAATTTCTTGCGCGTCAGCGGGTCGGTCAAGCCGCAATACAAACTCCTTATTCCCCCTGACACAGATATTCTGGTGAACATTTCGCTCGATGGCTACAAGACTTGGTATTATCCGGGAAGAATCGACCACGCAGCGGCAACGCCTGTACGACTTGGACCGGGAGAGAAAAAAACTCTGGATATTCGGCTAGAACCTGACGCTGAAGTCAAGACTGGTTGCCCGAAGCCCATCAACTCCCGATATACGCCCTGACTGCGTCATAAACGCGTCGCTAGTGCCAGAAACTGGCAAGATTCGTTTATTGATTCGACAGGAGTGATAAGCCAAGTTTCTGGGAAGCGTTCCCGGACAAATGGTTTTCAGTGCAATAATGTTCGCACGATCACGGCGAAAAGCGTGACAGGACGAATTTCGAGTCCATTTTGGATGAACCTATCGCGGAAAAGTTGAACACTCGCAGGGCCAAAGTCTGCACTTGCCGCTTTACTGGGCTTATAGCTGGGCTACCCGTAGCAGAGGGCCTATCAAGCTTGGCGGTGGGAGTCTGATTGGGTTCGTCGGTTCTACTGGTTCGAGCCGATGCGCCTGTCGTTAATCTTTAATTGGCCCAATGTTGTCTTCATGAATCTGCCTAACTCTTCAGAGGCTTGCTGCGCCACCTGAGCACCGTCTGTTGCTTGTGGTCGGACGCATTGCAGATCTCCACTGGTCTTGCTCGCATACGTGATCTGAGTGTGCGTTCCGAAGGAGACTGATTTCGCGCAGCCGCCAGTCGGGATTTTGCTGACATCTCCAATTTCGGTGAGCAGGCGCCGCAGGGTCTTTGTATCGATCGCTCCAGGAGGAAACTCTTGCGATCGCGAGGACTCGGTACGAAGGCCAGAGCCGGCGCCAGCGATTTCTGCTGTGGCGCTGCCATCATTGTATATAACAATTCTATAGCCAAGCGTGTTCGTAGAGCGCGATTGGGTTATGGTAGCCAGAATACCTTTAGCGCCCGTTTCCTGACCCGCCGTCGCCGTGACCTGGCGGTTCTCTGGTGTGCTTGCCTGCTGACCGGCTGCAGTGGTGCCAGGAAAGAATCCTGCGAACACCAGAACCAACGGAACAGACAGCAGGAAAGCATTCGCGGGCCCGGTCCCATATTTCTTTTCAATCTGGATTCGTGCTTCTACCTTAATGGTGTGATTGTGTTTCATGCCGCCGACCGCTATGGCGCGAGAGCGTTGATCAAGCCGGTGCCATTCGGACTACCCCAGCCAGTGACCAAGTCGTAGCCCGGCCCTGCCGGATACTTGTTATTGCTGCCGCTGATGATGTCGTGGAAGGCATTGCCGTAGCTGGCGCCTTTACCGATCGAGTACACGGCCGGATTAATGAACCCCACAGTTGACTTCCCGCCGGCCGCCGCTTGTTGATTAACGAGCGCGAGGAAACCGGCCCAGCGCGGCGCGGCAAAGCTGGTTCCGCCAAAGTCTCCTGTACAGGATCCTTGGTCGCAGAGATAATTGTCTGTATTTGCTTCCGCAGCCACGTCCGGAACATTGCGTATGGTCGCGGAAGCTTGGTTGGAGGAATTGGCGACGCCGACCTGCCAACTCGGAATCGCGAAGCCATCGTCGGCGGGGCCGCCGCCACTATCGAGCCAAGCCGTTTCTGATTGCCAATGACCGCCCGCGGCATTGGTGGCCAAATCCGTTCCACCGACTGCCACTACGTAAACGGATTCCGCCGGATAGCTATTGTCAGTAGAGTTCGACCCCGTGTACGCCCCCGCGTCGCCAGATGCCACGAAAAGAGTTTGGCCTTGCGCCGCAAATTCCTGGAATATGGGATCAAGCTGCGCAGTGTCATCCGGATTCCATCCCCAGGAGCAGCTCAGTTGCTTGGCGATATTTTCGGTGGCCATATCATTGAATATGTCGACGTCGCCGACACCGATTTGCGAAGTGCCGGGAGCGATATATACGCGAATTTGGCTTAACCCCGGAGCCATGGACGCCGCCTGCACGATATCCAGAACTTGTTCTCCATCATCGCCGTCTGAGCCGGCACTGGCCCCGTCGAGCAGCTCGTTCTGAATGGGAACGCTATTGCTCTGCCCGGCAAAGCTCGCGGTGACATCGCTCATGTCGTAGCCGTCGAACTCCAACAGCCCGACCGTTTGGCCGTTGCCTGTGAGAGCGGTGCCGCCGTAGTAGGCTGCACGCATGTCGCCACCAAGATACGCGCCACTCGGCCCCGAGCCAGTGCTGTTGCGGCGAAAGTTCGCTGGGGCCCTTTTGAACTTCGGACGTGGTAAGGAGAAATTGTTCAGCCCCGCAATATGCGTCACCGGGACGCTCAGGTCGAGCGACGGCTCACGGTCCGAGGAATAGAAATTACGGTTCTCTGTTGGGTGGCGATAGGTCGTCATCGCCACATGGAATGTCTTGTTGATCTGTGCCACTGTGCCATTAATACGTACCAGCAGGCGATTCGCAGGTGCATTGCTCACGCTGAAGCCGTTAGATCTGGCAAACTTCACGACAGCCTGGTAATCCCGCTTGGTGGGGCCAAATTGTTCTGTGAACTGAGCCACAGAAAGAAAATGCCGGTAATCAGGGCTAGATGGGTCATAAAGCCGTCTCAATAAGTTCGTAAGTTCGCTTTGATTGCGGAGCGGCAAAATGATCGCAAGCCTCATGCGTTGACTGGGGGCCATCGGGCCGACACGTGCTGCTTGGCCGTTGGCAACGGCCGGGCGAACATGCTTATGCAACAACTGAAATCGCTTTCGGGCTGCTACCGGAATTGAGAAGAAACATAAGGCGGCGAGGCAAATAATGAGGGTCGGCCCGGTGCGAACCAATGTGCTCGTTCTCATTTTCTCGGAATCTCCGTTTTGAACTCTCCCTTTTCCCGAAAGCCTAACCCTCCTGTCCGGTCGAGTCAACCGCAAGCCGTGCTGGCCTCTGGGGGGGCGGTACTGGGGTTCGATCATCCCGCGGAGCCGCTGAGCTGTTTTTGATCGCCGCGGCCTTCCTCGCTACTCACTATTCTCCCGCTGTGTCATCTGCGAGAAGACATTTACGCCTGCGTTGCGCAGTACCCCCCAGAACGCGGGCTCCTTCTCTGACCTTGTTGAGAATCAACGCTGAGTAGTGTTCGATCACGCGAATCTCTTCTGCCATGACTCGCTCGTTCAGGCGAATCTGTTCTGTCATGACATCCTCCTTGCGCAGACCTTGCACTGATTGGAATTGAGTTCGTTGGCGGCTTTCTGGTCGGGGCGGCTCGCGCAGAAGGTCGTAGGCGAAATTCTTGTTTCAAATCGCTCAGCGACTGAGGCGGAGCTAGGAGTAAGATAAGGATCCAGATGCGCAAGCGCCCGATTTCGCCAACTCGTCCGAGTGACCCACCTTCCGATCGGGCCTGGCTAGACCTGAATCGTACGGCTTTGGTCGAGGTTACATCGGAAGAAAACGGTTATCCGATCGAATCAGCGCTGCTGGAGGCGGAAAGCCCGGGCTGGCGTGCGGCGAACCCAGGGCCTCAGACAATCCGGCTGGTTTTCGATGAGCCACAAAAACTCAGACGTATCTGGCTGGCTTTCGAGGATAGCGAGAATACGCGCACGCAAGAGTTCGTCCTGCGATGGTCTCGTGACGCTGCACATTCTTTTCAAGAAATCGTACGCCAACAGTGGAACTTCAGCCCACCCGACTCGGCGCGGGAAATAGAAGACTACGCTGTCGAACTCTCCGGAGTGATGGTACTTGAATTGATTATCGTGCCTGACAAGAGTGGCGGCGCAGTTCGGGCATCGCTTGCCAGTCTCCGTTTAGCTTAGTTCGAGCGCTGCGACTCCTGTCCTTGAGATTCGGAGAAAAATATTGCGCATGCGAGTCGATGTCTTTGCAGAGGAAGACGGGACGTCGGACCGGCTGGTCTGCCCGACATGTTCCGCAACGCTTGGAAAGATGGCCCAGTAGCGTGGCCCGAGAGAATGAACCTGTTGCGCTGAGGGCGATGCGCTAATTGCAACATTGGATGGCGGAACGATGCAGCCAATTCCACGAAAACTAACCACAGAACAGAAGGCGGTTCTGATTCAGGTGCTCGTTGCGTTCCCTAACCAGCAGGTCGACGTAAGCTACCACCCCGCTGCAAGCGACGCACGGGATTATGCGCAAGATTTCCTCACCGTGTTCAAGGTGATTGGGTGGAAAGTGAGTGATGGAGCGCCGTCCGAGTCCTCGAACAGGAAATATTCGGGACTGGCGTTCGTCGTAAGCGAACGAGACAGTCTTCCTCCCAGTGCTGAAGCCTTGCGGGATGCATTACGAGTGTTTGGTGTTGAAATCGCGACCATTGCTGACCCGGCTCATAGCACACCGCCCGGTAGCTTCCTTCTGAGTGTCGGCCCTCATGCCTGAATGGGGATCGGCGGATAAGCGAACTCATCGTTCCATTTAGAGAATGCCAGCAGAGGGGCAGTAGCGAAAGTTGGAGAAGCTGTGCGGCGCGATGTCCAAATCTGGGCCGAACACAACTTTGTTTCCTACCGTTCCGCGGAATGTGGAAAAGAAATCTCGAAAAGCAAGTTTAGCGGTTATAATCATATCCACCACGATTGTTTCGTCCGAGGCTCCTGTGTCTGAACTCAAATTCGTATCCTGGAAGGAAATATTCGAAAAGGCTATCGAGGAAACGGACCGCGACAAACGGGCGCAGCTCGTGCAACAGGCGGACAGTGCGATCTTTCATCGTCAGCAACAATTGTTTAACTGCGACCGGCACCGCGAAGAATTGAGCGCCTTGAACGCGGCTACTGAAGAGTTACGGGTCATTAAGCACGCGGCACGCGCCCTCGATAAATCCGGATGGCGGCAGTACCGCACAAAGTCCGCATGATTGCCTTCCGACCATCCGATCAACCGCATCGGTGAACTCTTGCCTTGGAATTTCGCAGTATCCGCGGACGACCAAGTCGTCACCGCTTAACACATCGCCATCGTCCACACGGTACCCACCATGCGGCTACCACGATAGGGCACCTTTCATAACACGACTTCAAATCCGCACCCTCGCCTGCAGCGAGCGTTCGACACCCGCAGAAGGTTGATACGTTCATTTGAGTGGTGCGAAAGGTGCGCCCCCGGCTCAGCCCCCCGCTAGGCGGGATTTCGCTGGCGCGCTCGACCGGTAGTTCTATCCAGTCTGGCGGATGCGATGTACGGCGAACCGGGACGAAGCTGGTACTCGTATTCGCTCTATTTTGGTTTAATTTCTCCAACGGCATCGAAGCCGAAGTGAGGATCCTGGTATGTGCCGGTCATCTTTACCGGGACATCCGCCCCGGCCTTTTTCCGCTTGAATAGTGGATCGAACGGTTTCAATAGGGCCGACTTGATCCCGGTGGTTTCTTGCGATAACTGCGCGTCGGTCTTCAGCATTCCATGGAAATCAATCTGTTGGTTCAGCAAATTATAACTGCCGTCCATGTGGGCCGATGCTCCCGGGACGTTGAAAGATAGCGTTGTAAACTTCGCGACTCCATCCCGCACTTCCACGTGGCCTCGCAAATTCAAGACCACATTTTCCGGATCATCCGCGGCGGCATCCGGCTTCGCCTTACTCTGATCTTTCTTTTCACCTCGCGCGCTCTGGCTCATCGTATCAACGCGCGTCTGCATACTGGGCTTCGTAAACGTTCCTTCGCCGATTCCGAAATCCCCGAGAAGGATAAGCTCCGTCAGAAACGGCCGTCCTTGCGGTGGTACTGAAATGTGCGCCTTGAAACTCATCGCGCCGTTCATGGGGGGATGTTTCGTCGTCACAAACAACTGCAACAAATCTTGCAGGCGCCCGTTATCAACCTGCACGTCGAGCGACGTCGTCTTGCCCTCGTGCCCCGGTTTGCCTGCTACGCTGCCTGAACTTGCAACCGATGTTTGCAGAAATGACGTTTCTACTTGTGTCAAGAAGACATCGCCGTTGGTGCCGTTCACTTTCGCGCGAAATCGCGAGGTCAGATGCACCGGGTGATCGCTTTTGGCGACCTCGAAGTCTGGAATATCAATCGTGCCGCGGATGCCGATTTCCCCCAGCCGCCCCGCGAACTCGCCCGTGGACGACAGCGTCCCGGCGATGCCGCGAAATACACTCAGGTTTGCGTTCTGAAATTTGTACGAACCCGATAACGGAATTGTACCCGAATCGTTCAGGTTCAAAGGGCCGAATTGCCCGTCCGAAATAATATCTCCCGGCGGTTCTGCATTCTGCATGTTCAGGCGGTAGGACCAGGCGCTGTTGGGGCCAAACGAGCGAACCGTCAACGAACGGATCTCGAACTTCAGCGGCGGCTTGTCGTCCGAGCGAGTTAGTTCCAGCACCGCGCCATCCGCCACGATCTCTCCAACGCGCACCGTGCTGGTTTGCGTGGATGTGCTGCTGCCTCCCTTGCCCAACGCCGGCACCTGAACGTGCAGTCCGTTCAGCACGATCCGTGCGATATAACCCGGCCGCGCGATCAGATCCGTGTAGCGCGCCTCGATAGCCATCTTCTGGATTGTCGCGAGCGGCGGCGTGCCTGGCGTGCTCGCCGATCCCGCGAAGGTAACATTTTCAGCTACGCACCCGATGTGCGGGAAATAAATCATATGAAACTTTCCGATCGTCACTTTCGAGCGAGCAGTGCTTTCCAAGCCTTGCTCCACTTTCGACTGCGTGAATGGTGACCTGATCGCCACGACAATCACCACGCCGCAAGCAATCGCCGCAAGCGTTGGTGCCGCCCATAGAGCCCATCGAAAACGGCGGCCACGGTCTGGTCTACTTTCAGTTCGTCTGGATTTCATGCGCACGTCAGTACCTCAACAAACCGCTATGAGCACGATGGATCGGACGCTACACGCCGGTCTTGCAAACCGTTCCCAACGCTTCGCTGTTCGCCGCTGCCGCCAGGCGCCTCATTCCAGCAGATTCAACCTGCAACCTGCTGTTCACAATTGCACAGCATTCTCCCATCACCCGACAAGACCGAGATCAAAATCGTCTCGAACCTTGGCGGGAGAAGGTCACCTGGCGGGTGGTTAACCGCGCGTCGCCACCCAAACGACCGCATCGAGAATTTGCGGGCGCCGAGGGGTCGACGAGCCCCGTTCAACATTCTCACGGCCGCATTAAGAATTTGCCTAAGCCGTTATCTCGCCCGCCCGCGGCGGGCCGTAGGCGAGCGTGCCGGGTAAACCGAATCGGTTCTTCTGCGCGGTAGACCCGACCTTGAAAACAGATCCGCACTTTGCTCGTATACGTCCAAACCGCAGCCGGGAAAATGAGATGACCCCAACCGTCAAGAGATGATACGGCGGCGTTGAGTCCGAGTCAGGGATGAACAACGTCCTCTGTCCTTCCTACTTGCGTGATTCCCAGCCGCCACGGCAGCGAACAGGTGGCATCAGCGAGTCCAAATTATCACGACCGACGATAAGCTCGAAAGTTCTAACGCCGGGAAGGTGCCGTTGAACGTGGTGGACAAGGAACTGGGTTAATGAGGTATCGTTTAGGGATTCGGGGAAGTACGAGAAGGATTTAGGCACTACGGTGACCGAATAAGTTAACGAGGGAAAGATGTCCTTACATTTTTCGCGCCGGGAGTTCCTGGATGGAGCGGGCATCCTGGCGACTTCAGCGATTCTTGTGCCGTCAACTTTGCGTTCCGCTTCCGTTCGCGTGGGTGAACAAATGAAGCCTGAAGAACTCCGTGCCAGACTTCGTGGAGTAATTGCATTTCCGATCACACCGTTGCAGCCGGATTTGTTCTTGGATATCCCCGGACTGCGCAAGAATCTTCAACGCCTCATGGAGAATTCACCTGCTGCGATCGTCGCCGCGGGCGGGACGGGCGAAATGTATTCCCTGACTGCTGCGGAACATCTAGAGGTTGTAAAAGTCACCGTAGAGGAAGTGCACGGCCGAATCCCGGTGATCGCAAGCGCCGGATTCAACTGGCCGCTCGCGATCGAGTTTGCCCGGCAGGCGGAGCGGGCGGGTGCGGATGCCATCCTGGCGTTGCCACCCTATTATCCCAACGCCGATGAGCAGGGACTTGCGGAATATTACAAAGCGATCGGTAGGGCGACCCCGCTAGGAATGCTGGTGTACAGCCGCGATTGGGTAAACCCTGAACCGGCGTGGGTGGAACGTCTGGCGGAGGAAATCCCCACGCTCGTCTGCTGGAAGGATGGCCAAGGCGACTTACGCCGCTACGAGCGGATTATGAACCGCGTCGGAGACCGGCTCTATTGGATTGGCGGAGCGGGCGATGATTGTGTTCCCGGTTACTACAGCATCGGCATCCGGACGTACACGTCAAGCATTGCGACGGTTGCGCCAAGACTTTCGCTGAAACTCGACGAGGTCGCTTCGGCGGGAGATTCCTCCGCTCTGATGCAGCTGATGAACAACTACGTGATCCCTCTCTACGAGCTGCGCGCGCGTCGCAAAGGGTACGAGGTTTCCGTAATGAAGCAGGCGATGAACTTGCTTGGAATGGCGGCAGGCCCAGTGCGTCCGCCACTTCCAAACCTTCGTCCCACAGAAGTTAGCGAATTAAAGGTTATGTTGGATCGCTGGAAGCCCTTCCTCACG
>DATNLN010000047.1:0-4964 GCA_035602855.1 Candidatus Acidiferrales bacterium | reverse complement strand
CGGTCGGCTGCTTCGGCGCCGCACCCGGCTGTTGTCCTGGCGCGGGAGTCACCGGGCCTTCCTGCTGCCGCGCATAGGAACTCAGCGTCCCCGGCGGCACGCCCAGGGCCACAATTAAAACGCCCAGCAGCACCACTCGCATCCATGTCTTCAATTTCGTGCTCCCCTCGTTTCGCAACGTGCCCAGCTGGGTCCCAGCCTCGCCCCGGCTCCGCGCGCACCTGCGCCCACGGGCCTTGGTTTGGACATTTGGATGCATCCCTGCGGCGGAAAGATGGTCCGGCCTCGCGGCCCATTCCGCTATGATTGCAGTTCAGAAAACGCCTCGCGCCTCGCTTCCCAGACCGCATCCGCCAGCATGATAGTATGAATTGGTCTTCTGCTCTGCGAATGAATTTCACTTTCTGGGGGAAATCCAGGATGGCGCGCGCGCGCATTCCACTACCGATTCTTGTGCTCATGGCATTGCTGTTTTCTGCCGCGGCAATCCAGGCGCAGGCCGTTCCGACGTCCCCGCAATATCCGTCGGCGGCCAGCCCATCGCTCTCCCAGATTCAACAAGACGCGCTCGGCTGGCTGCAAGGCCTGCTGCGCATTGACACCACCAATCCTCCTGGCAACGAACTCGTAGCCGCAAAATATATCGCCGCCATTCTCACGAAGGAAGGCATCCCCTCTGAAATTTTCGAAAGCACGCCGGGCCGCGGCTTCATCGTCGCCCGCCTCTCTGCCAGCGCCGTGCCCGATCCTTCGCGCGCCCTGCTCCTGATGGCGCACCTCGATGTCGTCGGTGTGGACAAATCCAAATGGACGGTAGATCCCTTCGGCGCGGTCATAAAAGACGGCTACCTCTACGGCCGCGGCGCCATTGACGACAAAGGCATGCTCGCCGCCAATCTCGCCGTCTTCGTCCAACTCAAACGCTCCGGCGCGCGCCTCAATCGCGACGTCATTTTCCTCGCCGAAGGCGACGAAGAAGCCTACGGCGCAACCGGCATGCTCTTCGCCGTGGACAAGCACTGGGACAAAATCGCCGCAGGCTACGCCATCAACGAAGGTGGCGGCGTTTTCCTGAACGGCGGCAAGCCGCAATACATCGGCGTACAAGTCAGCGAAAAAGTTCCCGCAAATGTGGACGTGATCGCCAAGGGTGTCTCCGGCCATGCTTCCATGCCCCGCAAAGACAATCCCGTCGTCCATCTCTCCGCCGCCATCGCCAAAATCGGAGACTATGAGGCGCCCGTGCAATTCAATTCCGTCACCCGCGCGTATTTCCAGGCCATCGCCCCGCTTCAGGACGAAGAAACTTCCAAATGGATGCGCTCCCTCGACACTTCTGATCGCGGCGAACATGCCGCCCGCGTAATCTCCAATCGAAGTCCTGCGTGGAACGCTATGTTGCACGACACCGTCTCGCCCACCATGCTGCGCGCCGGGATTCGCCCGAATGTAATTCCGTCGGAGGCGCGCGCTGTCCTCAACGTCCGCTTGCTCCCGGGAAACCAACTCGCTCCATTCATCGCCAAGCTGCAGCAACTCGTCAGCGATCCAGATATCAGCTTCGAGCCGGAGCTGCCCCTGTCGGAAACCTCTCCGTCCTCTTCGCTCACTTCCGACTTCTACAACACGATCGCCAGCGTCTCCGCCAAAACCTATCCCGGCGCGCCCGTCGTTCCGCTCATGTCCGCTTACTTCACTGATTCCACTCCGCTGCGCCTGCGCAACGTGCAAGCCTACGGCCTTGCGCCCTTCGCGCTTAGCGACGACGAACTTTCCCGTTTTCACGCCGATAACGAACGCATCCCTCTCGATTCTTTTCACAAAGGCATTGAGTTTCTCTTCGCAATCGTGAATGATTTCTCGGTGAATAAATAATCGTGATAAATCCTCGTAGAGCAAAAATAGTCTGCACCCTGGGCCCGGTCACCTCCTCGTACAACATGATAGACAAGCTGGTGCACGCCGGCATGGACGTCGCCCGCCTGAATTTTTCCCACGGCACCCATGAAGACCGCGTGCGCATGGTCGCGGCCCTGCGCCGCGCTTCCGCGCACTATGAAAAACCCATCGGTGTGCTCGCCGATTTGCAGGGCCCCAAAATCCGCACCGGCAAACTCGTCGCCGGAAAACCCATTCGCCTGCGCTTCGGCCAGCGCTTCGTCATTACCACTCGCAATATTCCTGGCACCGAAGAAGGCGTCAGCACCACTTTCCGCGCGCTGCCCGCATCCGTTCACAAAGGCGACCGCATTCTCCTCAGCGACGGCGATATCGCGCTGCGCGTGATGTCCACTCACGGCCAAGACGTAATCACTCAAGTCGAAAACCCCGGAGAGCTCGGCGAACACAAAGGCATCAATCTTCCCGGCATAAAACTCGATATCCCCTCGATGACCGCGAAAGACCGCAAAGATCTCCGGTCGGCCTTGATCATCGGCGCCGATTATCTCGCCCTCAGCTTCGTGCGCACCGCCGCGGATGTCCGCGCCGCAAAACTCGCCATCGCGCGCGCCGGTAAAGACACGCCGGTAATCGCCAAACTCGAAAAGCCGGAAGCCATAGATAATCTCGACGAGATTCTCGCCATCGCCGACGGCGTGATGGTCGCGCGCGGCGATCTGGGCGTCGAAATGAGCCCGGAAAAAGTTCCCGTGGTCCAGAAGCAAATCATTCTGAAAGCGCGCAACGCGTTGATCCCCGTGATCACCGCCACCCAAATGCTCGATTCCATGCAGAAAAATCCGCGCCCCACGCGCGCCGAAGCATCCGACGTCGCCAACGCCATCTTCGACGGCAGCGACGCCCTCATGCTTTCCGGCGAAACTGCCGCCGGCCTCTATCCGCTGGAATCGGTCATGATGATGGACCGCATCATCCGCGAAGCCGAAGCCAGCGTCACGCAATTGCCGCGCCCCGCGCGCTCCGGCAATCTGCAAATCAATGAAGTCATCGCCGAAGCCATTTGTCACGCCGCCGAAGAATTGCACCTCAGAGTCGTCGCCGTTTTCACCGAGAAGGGTTCGTCCGCAGGCCTGGTCTCGAAGTATCGTCCGCGCGCCCCCATCGTCGCTTTCTCCCCAGTCCAGGAAACGCGCCGCCGCCTCGCCCTTTTCTGGGGCGTCCTGCCGCGCAGCATGGGCGCCGTCCACGACATCGACAAACTCGCGGCCACCGCCGAAAAACGTCTGCTCGAAGAAAAACTGGTAAAGCGAGGCGACATAATCGGCGTAGTAGCCGGCACCCCCATCGGCACCACAGGCTCGACCAATCTGATGCGCCTCCTCCGCATCGGCGGGTAAGCGCCACCAGTTTTTGCAGCACCGTCATCCTGGTCTCGCGCAAGCGGGAGAAGGATCTCTCTTGCACTTGCGTTCGTCTTTCTCTGTGTTCTCCGTCCTTTCCAGGTCCCCTCCGTGTTAAATCTTCGGAACTCCGCAAACACACCATGGCGCCGAAACGAACCACTCGACGATTTCCCGCACCCGAACGGGCGCGCTCCCACGGAAACCCCTAATTTACCCAACTATCCGGATTCGAAGGCGGCTTGTCCTGATGATCCCGCACATAGACCTCAAACTTCCTCTTCAACCTTCTCCTCTTCCAATCCGAAAAATAATTTCGCACGCTGTACCCATAAGACCCGCGCCGCAAATAAATGTATCCCACCAACATCCCGCCCAGATGGCACACGTGGCTCACGTTGTCACCCGAGACTCCGAGCGTGCTAAAAAATTCAATCGCGCCCATCACAATCACAAACACGCGCATGGACACCGTCACCGGGAGCGGAAAAACCCACACCTGCCGGTGCGGCATAATCATCGCCACAGCCAGCAGCACGCCGTAAATCGCACCGGAAGCTCCGATCGTGGGCACCAGCGCGGTCCCGCGGCCGTGCGGGTCCAGCAGCAGCTTCACAATGATATCCACAATGCCTGCGCCAACTCCGCAAACGAAAAAGTAAGTGTAAAACTTGCGGCTGCCCCAAGCCCGCTCCAAATCCGCGCCGAACATCGCCAGGTATAGAAGATTGAACAGAATGTGCAGAATTCCACCGTGCAGGAAAATATAGGTGAATGGCTGCCAGATCCGGAATCCGAACACCGCAGCGTAGGGAACCAGCCCTAGCCCGAATGTCCAGAATCGCACGCCGGCCTCGCCGAAAAGTAAAGCCGACAGTTCTTGCAGCAGGAAAACCGAGACGCACGCAATGCAAATGGTCTTAATCGCGGGCGGGAAATAACTCCCGATGTCGAACATGTACCCGCCGCCGCCGCGCGAAATAGATCTCACAGCTCACAAGTCTAAAGGCTCGCCACGTGAGAGTCAAAGCCGCGCCGGGATAGGTTACAGAGCGGGGAAAAGTGATACACCCCTCGGCATCGTCGCCGACCTGCGATTTCCATTTCGTCGCGAACAGCCGCGATAAAATTTCGACTACCCGCGCGTGCGTTGTCGGCGGCGGTTGGCGATGGGGATTTCGATGAGGTTTAGTGTTGCGGGAATTTCGTTTTTGTTGCAACGGCAATTTCAACGATGACGGGGACACTTCAACTGCGTTAAATATTCGCTGGGGGTTATTCAATGGTGATGTGAGCTATTTCACGGATCACACGAAATTGAAATCAGAGGCTGATTCTTCTGTGAGATTGCATTTCTATCTTCCCTGTTTGCAGTAGCTTGCACCGAAAATAACAGTCATTAAATCCGTCGCCCTATTTTTGCACGATATTCTACAGTCTTGCGATTTCGCACGGCATGCAAGTATGTCGGCGTAATCGGCAAAATTCGTTTGCAGGGGCGGGATGAGGCGCGAAATCCATTTGATTGCATAACAACGTCGGCTCCTTAGACCCGAGTAGACTATGGTTTGTCGATGACCAAAGGCTCGGGAGAAAGGAGCCGAACATGGTCATTATAGGCGTGGATTATCACCCGAGCGACCAGTACATCGCGTTTGTCGA
>DATNLN010000029.1:0-3434 GCA_035602855.1 Candidatus Acidiferrales bacterium | reverse complement strand
TCTGCAGCCGCGGGTAACCTTTCAGTAGCCATCTTCAGTCAAAGGATTTCGAGTTCGTTTTCGCCTTTCGTTGCGGAATCGGTTTCTGCCCCGCCCTTGCTAAGAATGTAGTCGGCCGCCTTCTGGGCTTGCGATGCGGCGCATACAATCAAGCGGGCGTCCGATTTCAGTTTGTTGATCCAGGTCTGTAGGTAGGCCGCGGAGTTACCGAGCGTTCGAGATTCGATGCCGGCAGTGCCGCAGAGCATCGCAGCACCCATCTCGGCAACAAGTTCCTCTTTCGAGTAATCCTCACTGCCGAATGGGCTGTGGTTCATGATCCCTTCACGGCCCAAGCGAGAAGGGTGTCCAGTCGAGTGCGTTATTTCGTGGAACAGCGTGGAGTAATACTCTTCGGCGGCAAGGAACGCGGACCGGGCCGGCATGCCGACGGTGTCGGTTGAAGGCGAGTAGCAGGCCCGCGCGTCCTGCACGAATCCCGGCGGATTCGGCATGGCTCTGACAATGTTTTCGCATGGCTCGATCGGAATGATCGCTCGGACTCTGTCGGGGAACTTAATTCCCTCGCACTGCTCCAGGTTGAATACGTTGTAGCAGCGCAGCAGAATGGACTTGCGATTTCCTGTTTCTTCTGACTTCTGGTTCTCGCTTCGGTATTCGCGGATCTTCCAGAACACAACTTTGGACCCGTGTTGGCCGTTCCTTACAGTTCCGCCCAGTGCTTGGGCTTGACGATAGGTAACCCAGTACCGGCAGCCGTAACCCTGCGAGGCGAGAAGGAAAATGTTGATTCCCCGATATTCTTTCTTGCTGGCGAGGTTTGCGGGCGTCCCGGTGCCCCAGGGTTTGCGCCAGGGCGCCACACCCGATTCCAGTTGCTTGATGATGAATTCGGTGACGATTTCATATGCAGTCGACATTTGCGTGTTGATCCTCTGGGTATGAATTTGGTTCGATCGAGCAGGTCGGGCAACCCGGCCTCATTGAGGGAATGACTTTAGCGGATTGCTTCTGAAACGCGGGAGACCGGTTCGCGGTGGTCAGAGACGCGACCGATTGGGAAAGTTACCGGATTCACAACGACGAGACGCTAGCGGAGGAGAAGAGGGGGAAATCAGAACACAATCGGAATATCCCGAACGCGCTAAACCTTTAATTCCTTGACCGCCTCCGGATCGTCGGAATCGTATCCCTCGACGGACTTCTCACTCTGCTCTGGCAATATTTATGACCACCAATGCCCGCTGCAGCTGCGATGCCCAAGGGCAACCAAGGCCGCTCCCAACATTCCGCGGATCAGCAAGTCCGTGAAGGCTGTCTTCTTCTTCCGGCCTGATTGCAAACAGGGCGGTTTTCTCTTTGTCGGGTTTTGGATCGTCCGCTTTTCGTTTCGTGCCGGATACCGATTTCCTGCGACGCTGCATTAACGAGAAAACCTGTCCATCCCGCTTTCAAATGCACTACTCTATTTTAGCTTGCAAGCGTGCCGTTGAGATCACCTAAGAACCAATTCTCATGTACTTTGGGGCTGGCGGAAAACGCAAAACGGAAATTGTGACTAACTGGGACGGACTGTGAATCGTCGTGATTTTCTACGATCAGCAAGCGCCGTGTCAGCGGGATTTGCGTTCTCGAGGGTGACAGAATTATCTGCGAAGGAGACTTCGTTGAGAGATGAGTCATTCAATTTGAATCCGCAGGCGCCGGATCCAGAAATGCTGGACAATCTACGGCGTGCCATCGTCGATTATTATCTCAATGAGGCCAATCTACGAAACGGCCTGATCGCAGACAGGACCCAGCCCGGATCGCCTTCGAGCATCGCAGCGGTGGGAATGGGGCTCAGCGTCTATATCGTTGCAGTAGAACGAAACATACTTCCGCGAGCGGACGCAGTCGACAGGACACTGGCGCTTTTGAGGTTCTTACATTCCAGCCAGCAAGGCCCAGAACCCAATGCCACGGGATACAAAGGCTTCTACTACCACTTCCTCGATATGCAGACCGGCCGCCGAGCCATCCATTGTGAATTATCGACGGTTGATACTGCCATTTTGATGGCAGGCGTTCTTACCGCCGCAAGCTATTTCACTGCGAACAGTGCGAAGGAAAGCGAGATACGGAAACTCGCTGAAAGTCTCTACGCCCGCATTGATTGGCAATGGGCTCTCGACAAAGGAACAACGATCTCTCACGGTTGGATGCCAGAATCAGGATTTCTCCCTTCCCGTTGGGATACGGGCTATAGCGAAGCCATCATCCTTTACGCACTGGCCCTGGGATCACCGACGTTTCCCATCGATCCGCAAGGTTACAAAGACTGGATCTCCACGTTTGAATGGAAGAAAGTCTACGACATCGAATACCTGTATGCCGGACCACTATTCATTCATCAGATGTCTCATCTGTGGGTGGATTTTCGCGGCATACACGACGACTTCAGCCGGAAGGCCGGGATCGATTATTTTGAGAACAGCCGGCGGGCCACACAGATTCACAGGCAATATGGAATCGAAAATCCGCTGAAGTTTGCCCACTATAGTGAGTACGTGTGGGGACTGACCGCGAGCGACGGGCCGGGTCCTGCCATCTTTGAACTGAACGGTGTCCAAAGAACATTTTTCGGCTATGAGGCACGAGGTGCTCCCTTTGGTCCGGATGACGGCACCATATCGCCCTGGGCAGTAGCGACATCTCTCCCGTTCGCGCCTGAGATCGTGATCAAAACGATCCGTCACATCATCGAGCGTCTCACATCGCTAGGGCACAGCCCCTATGGATTCGTTGCCAGTTTTAATCCAACCTATCCTGACACCGTCAGCAATCTAAACGCCTGGGCGTCTCCGTGGATCTTCAGCTTGAATGAGGGTCCGATTCTGATGATGATCGAAAACTTTCACACGCAGCTTATCTGGAAGACGATCCAGCGATGCCCCTACATCGTGAAGGGTCTTCAGCGCGCGGGTTTTCGCGATGGCTGGCTCGACCGTTGAACGCAATGGCGATGCGCGCGACCGAGACCAAGGGGCATTATCTTTCCGGTAGGAGAACCGGTTCTGCTTCTCCGTCGTCAGTCCCGCGTTGTCGAGGGGTCCTTGAGCCACAAGAAGCGCTGCACTTTCACACGCGGGGAAACTCTCGTTACTCTCCTCGCTGAGCTGGCGAAGCAACCCACCGAGGGAGATTGAGGCTTGGTCATTCGTCAACGACTTGTTTTTGGTAATTCAGTGCCCTGATTGAGAATGTCCAAATAGCGGTGATACGTGAAGAGCCGATGCCGCTGCTTGCCGGTCCTCTCCCGAACCATGCCGAGCTTCACCATGTGCTGCAAAGCCTTCGCCACAGTAGGGGCAGAGAGAGAAAGCTGCTGGGCTGTCGCCGGGATCGTGATGATCGGCTTGCGTTGAAGGTGTTTGTGAACGCGCAGAACCGAT
>DATNLN010000006.1:0-18672 GCA_035602855.1 Candidatus Acidiferrales bacterium | reverse complement strand
CCTGGCGTCCGCGTCCGGTTATCAACCCCTGGATCATCGCGCTCACGGTCACGCTCGCAACGTTCATGGAAGTTCTCGACACCAGCGTCGCCAACGTCGCGCTGCCCCACATCGCGGGCAGCCTTTCCGCGGGCCAGGATGAAAGCACCTGGGTGCTCACTTCCTATCTGGTTTCCAACGCCATCATTCTCCCGATGAGCGGATGGTTTTCGCAGCTCATCGGGCGCAAGCGTTTTTACATGTCCTGCGTCGCGCTCTTCACCATCAGCTCGTTTCTCTGCGGACTTGCACCCAATCTCAGCATGCTAATTATTTTTCGCGTACTGCAGGGAATCGGCGGCGGAGGCCTGCAACCCAGCGAACAGGCCATTCTTGCCGACACTTTCGAACCGCGAAAACGCGGCATGGCTTTCGCCGTTTACGGCATGGCGGTCGTCTTGGCCCCGGCCATCGGTCCCACGCTCGGCGGCTGGATCACCGACAATTTCAATTGGCGCTGGATTTTCTTCATCAATATTCCCGTCGGCATCATTTCGCTGATTCTCACCAACATGCTGATCAGCGATCCGCCCTACATGAAGCAGCAAAAACGCACCGGCTTCCGCATTGACTACATCGGCCTGGGCCTGCTCGCCCTGGGCCTGGGCGCCATGCAAGTCGTGCTCGATAAAGGGCAGCGCGACGATTGGTTCGGCTCCAACTTCATCATCGTCATGACCGTCATCTGCGTGGTCTCGCTCATCGCCGTCGGCATCTGGGAGTGGCATCACAAAGATCCCATAATCGATCTCCATCTTTTCAAAATCCGCTCCTTCGCCATCGGCAACATGCTGATGTTCATGGTCGGCTTCGCGCTGCTTTCCAGCACCGTGCTTTTGCCGCAATTTTCGCAGGACTTATTGGGCTACACGGCGCAAAGGGCGGGCCTCGCCTTGATGCCGGGAGGAATCGCGATTATCTTGTGCATGCCGTTTGTAGGCTATTTGCTGGGGCACACCGACGCGCGCCGCCTGCTTTTATTCGGCCTCGCCATGGTCTCTTTTTCCCTGTTTCACATGACGAATTTCGACACCGCGATTGATTTCCGCACCTTGGCGACCGCGCGCGTATTCCAGGCCATGGGCCTGGCATTTCTTTTCGTGCCCATCAATACCGCCGCTTACTCCTTCATCCCGCCCGGCAAAAACAACGCAGCTTCCGGCCTGATCAACCTCGCGCGCAATATCGGCGGCAGCGTCGGCATTTCCTTCGTCACCACCATGCTGGCGCGGCGCGCGCAAGTGCATCAGTCGAATCTCACCGCCCGGCTGAGTTCCGGTAACGGCCAATTCCAGGCCGCGCTTTCAAGCCTCACGCACATGCTCGTCACCCGGGGCTCCAGTCCCGCCGAAGCCGCCCGCCAAGCCTACGGGATGATGGCCTTCAATCTGGACCGCCAAGCCACCATGCTCGCTTACATAGACAATTTCTGGATTCTGGGCTGCTGCGTCGCCGCCATGATCCCCTTCGTTTTTCTAATGAAGAAAGTAAAACATGGCGGCTCGATGGCGGTACACTAGGCCCTTAGGGGCGCTAGTGATGTCGGTAAAAATCATTACCCTCGAGCGGGAATACGGCAGCGGCGGCACGCTCATCGCCAGATCGCTCGCCGAACGCCTGGGCTGGAAACTCTGGGACGAGGAAATCACCGCCGAAATCGCCCGCGCCGCCCACGTGGACCAGCGTGAAGCACAGCGCTGCGACGAGCGCGTCGATCCCTTTCTTTATCGCTTGTTCAAAGTTTATGCGCGCGGCAGTTATGAAAGAACGCTCGGTCTGAGCGACTCGCGCGTCTTCGACACCGACTGCATGGTCGAGATGCTGCAAAAAGTAATTGCAGACGTCGCCTCGCGCGGCAATTGCGTCATCGTCGGCCGCGGCTCTCCCTATTTTCTGCGCGACCGCCCCGATGCCTTCCATGTTTTCATCTACGCTTCGGACGAAGAAAAAATCCGCCGCATCAAATCCATCGGCAAAACGGAAAAAGAAGCGCAGCAACTCGTCGCCGAAGTGGACCGCGACCGCGCCGATTTCATCCGCCACTATTTCGGCAAGCAATGGCCGCACCGCCCGCTCTACAACATAATGATCAATTCCAAATTCGGCGATGAGTTCGTAATCGAATCGATCCTGCAAAATGTCGAAGCCCTGGAAAAGCATCAAGCCCTGCGCGACGTCAGCGTGTAGCGCATCTCCAATCTTGGTCGTTCCAGGTTCCACCCCTTCCCCGCTCGAAATCGTTTTACAACCAAGTCGGTAGCCGATTGGTGTACAATCGCCGCCGCTCTGGAACGTAAATACAGCGTTATTCCCGCTCACATTTCACTTTGCTCAAGGAGGATACGGGCCATGTCGCGCAGCGTAACTTTATTCGCGTTATTTGTGCTGACCTTGGGGACCCACCAAACCGTCGCTGCTACCAAGTACGCGGTGGGAACCTGCGAACCAAAACTCACCAGCTTTTCCACCATCCAGGCTGCGCTCAGCGCCACGCCAGCTCCCACCATTGTCGAAGTTTGTCCCGGCACCTACCCGGAACAGGTCGTCATCACGCAAGGCGTCACATTGGAAGGAGTCTCTAGCGGCACTTCGGACCAGGCCATCATCGCTGCTCCCGCCGCAGGACTGGTGCAGAACGCCACCACCGACTTTGCAGGCCAGTTACTGGCGGTGCAGTTGTGGGTCAACAATGCCACCGGTCCCGTCACCATCACCAACATCACCGTGGATGCCACTGGAAATCGCGTTTCGGGCAATACATTTATCGTCGGAGTTTTTTTCCAGAACTCGGCCGGCACCCTGAAAGAAGTGACCACGCGCAATCAAGAGGGGAACGGCTTTGGCACGGGAGTCTGGTTGGAAGGCGGCAGCACCAACCCGTCCATTACCGTTAACAAATGCAGCATTCATGATTTCGATTCGGACGGCATCGAAACCGAAACCAACTCCAGTTCCTCCGAGCTTTCCGCAACCTTAACCGATAACAACATCATCAGCGGTATCGTTTTTAACGACGCCGTTGACGTTGGAATCAGCGAGGGGAGCACGGTCACAGCCACCAACAACGTTCTCAGCGCGATTAACATTAGTACGAATGGCGCCTACGATGAACTTACCACCTACGGTTTTGACACGGGGTCTGGCGCCACAGGCTCCCTTTCTGGAAACGTGGTTACCAACACGCAAATCGGAATCTTCGCGGGTGCCGATAACGTCTCCATCACATCCAACAAGCTGCTGAACACCAAGACCGGCATCTCCATGAAGAGTGCTGTGGCCACCATCCAGAACAACACCATCAGCAATGCCGGCACCGGGATTCAACTCAGCTGCGGCGCCGACAACAACGTCAGCTCCAACACCATCAGTGACGCCGTCACCGGGCTCAGCACGGTCCCGACGGGGTTTACTGCCAGCAACACATTTTTCAACGTCGGCACGATAAGTTCCGGCGGCTGCTGATCCTGCCACGCAATGAACGCAGCGCGGGTGCTTCGCATGTCTGGGCGAAGCACCCCCGCCCGCTCTACAACAGCATGACCCATTGCAAATTCGGCGATGAATTCGGAATCGATCCCGCAAAATCGTAGCCCTGCGCGACGTAACCGCCTAGCAAATTTTCCAGCGCTCGCGCATTTCGCCACGGCTCGCTCGTCCATCTGCCGCAAACGCCGCGCGTTGCCCGGCTCTGCCGCGAGTGGATTCCAGTGTATAATCCCCCGCATTCGCATCCCGCGAGGGCGCTCATGGCTGCCGACAAAACTTCCACGATGTGGGTTCCTGTATGTTGCGGCCGTGTCATGCGCTGCAATATGTTCCGCCAGGCGGATGGCGGCGCTTACGCAGCCCTGGTTTGTACGGTCTGCAATAAGAACGTCACGCTGGAACAAGAGCCCGTCACAGCGGCGGATAAATTCGGGGATGGATCGAGCATTCTGAGTCTGATCGGATCGCCCAAACCACCCAAGACAGAAAGAAAAAAGTCGTTCGCCGAATCCAGTCCCGACGATCCAACGCTGTAGTCTGAGTTGCGGCTTAGCTCGATGCTTTCCTGCTAATGATTGGCCAGACGATTTCGCACTATCGCATCCTGGAGCAGCTCGGCGCCGGCGGCATGGGCGTCGTATTCAAGGCCCAGGACAACCGGCTGGAACGCGCGGTGGCTCTGAAATTCCTTCCTGAAAATCTCGCACAACAGCCTCAGGCCCTCGAGCGGTTCCGGCGCGAAGCGCGCGCCGCATCGGCGTTGAACCATCCGGGCATCTGCACGATCTACGACGTCGGTGAGCAAGACGGTCAGGCGTTCATCGCCATGGAGTTCATAGATGGCGAAACGCTGCGCAGCCACATCCATGGCAAGCCGCTCCCTTTGGACGAACTGCTCGATCTCGGGATTCAGATCGCGGAAGCTCTGGATGCGGCGCACGCCGAAGGAATCATTCACCGAGATATCAAGCCTGCGAATATCTTCGTCACCAAGCGCGGGCGAGCGAAGGTGCTCGATTTTGGCCTGGCCAAGCTTGTTCCCAAAGGAGTCGCAAACGCCGATGCCGATTCCGCCGCTCGACCCTCCGACTCCACTTCGATCGTGGGAATCATCAGCGGCACTCCTTCTTACATGTCACCCGAGCAGGTACGCGGAGACGATCTGGACGCGCGCACGGACATCTTCTCGCTCGGTCTGGTCCTCTATGAAATGGCGACGGGCACTCAGGCATTTCGTGGCGCGACTGGCGGCGCGATCATCGAGGCGGTTTTGACGCGCCCGCCCGCTTCGGTTCGCAGCATCAATCCCCATCTCCCGCCGCGGCTTGAAGCCATCATCGAAAAGGCGCTCGACAAGGATCGTCGCGAGCGCTACCAGCACGCGGGGGAAATTCTTGCTGACTTGCAGCGGCTGAAGCGGGGAACCGAGTCCGGCAGCGTGGATCGCGAAGGGGACACACAATCCGTACCGGCCTCAACCGCCAGTCACTGGTCCTCGGCCGGCAACCCGGGGCCGCGCGCCGCAAGGCAACCATCCGGCTCCTTCCGCGCAGCGCGAGTCTCCAAAATTATCAGCTCGCTTGCGGTGTTGCCTTTCGAGAACATCAGCCGTGATCCTGAAAACGATTATCTCAGCGACGGCATCACCGGCAGCCTGATCAACAACCTGGCGACGGTTCCCAAACTGCGTGTGATGGCGCGGAGCACCGTCTTTCGCTACAAGGGCCGGGAAATTGACCCGCAAGCCATCGGTCGCGAACTCAATGTGCGCGCCGTGCTCACGGGAAGAATGATGCAAAGCGGCGGCTCTTTGCGCATCGGTACCGAATTAGTTGACGTGGCGACAGGCTCTCAAATATGGGGTGCGCAATTCGATCGCAAGCCGGGCGACATCTTTACAATCCAGGACGAAATCTCCAGCGAGATATCCGGAAAATTGCGCTTGCAGCTAACGCGCGCTGAAAAAAAACGGCTCGTGCGGCGCCACACCGAAGATGCCGAGGCTTACCGGCTCTACCTGCAAGGCCATCATCACTGGAACCGCTGGACGGAAGAAGGATTCTACAAGGCGATCGGGTACTTTCAGCAGGCGGTCCGGAAGGATCCCAGCTACGCTCTGGGATACGCTGGCGTCGCCGATTGCTATGTGCTGCTGGGATGGAACAGTTATCTGCCTGCGAAGGAAGCGTTTCCGAAAGGTAAAGCGGCTGCCATGACCGCACTCGAACTCGCCCCTGATCTGGGCGAAGCCCACACCGATTTGGCGGCCGTGTTGTGGCTGCACGATTGGCAGTGGCCGGAAGCTCAGACAGAATTTCAACGCAGCCTGGAATTCAATCCCTGCTATCCAACCGCCAATCATTATTACGCCGAGTGCGTGATGACCATGGGCCGCCACGCAGAAGCCCTCGCCAGGATGAAAAAAAGCCTGGAGCTGGATCCTTTGTCGCTCATTATTAATGTCGCGATCGGATGGGCCTACTATCATGCGCGGCAGTACGACCAGGCCGTCGAACAACTGCTGCGCACCGTGGAACTAGATCCGAACTACCCCATGACCTACTGGATTCTCGGACTGCTCTATCGCAAGACCGCACGCTCGGATTTAGCGATCAGCGCCGGTGAGAAAGGCGTGAATCTGTCAGGCGGTAGTCCGCTGATGCGCGCAGCTCTGGCGCAATCCTACGCAGAGGCGGGAAGGCCAGAAGATGCGCGACAAATCCTTGACGATCTAACCATGCTCGCACAACACAAGTACGTCGCTCCTCACTTCTTCGCCGGAATCCATATCGGCCTCGGAGAAAACGACCGCGCACTGGAGTACCTCGAGAAATCCTACGCAGAGCATTGCCACTGGCTCATCTATCTTCATATCGACCCGAGCATGGACAGTCTGCGGGACAACCCGCGTTTTCAGGAACTGTTGCGTCGTGTCGGCCTCCCCGGCTGACAGTCCTCGCTTGCTTTGCACGCAATCTGCGATACCATCCTCGCCGATATGGTTAGGCGAGGAGCAACGAAATCCGCTCGGCGCAATGCCGTCAAACGCAAGCCCACACGCCGCAAAACTGCCACGCTTGCAAACGAAGCGGTCACTCTGCTTGTTCAGTTGCGCGCAAAACAAGGCCAGCGTCTTGCGCTCGAGTCAGAAATTCGCGCGCTGATTGCGCCGACACGAAAAGAGCAGGGCTGCCTGCAGTACGATCTGCACCGTTCGCTCGATGATCCGGACCTGTTCCTTCTCCACGAAGTCTGGGCCAGTCGCCAGCATCACCAGGCTCACTATCAGACTGCTCATTTCCTCCGCTGGAACGCCTGCAAAGACTCCTTGCTAGCCTCGCGCGACGCCAGCTTCTGGCGACAGATTGATCATTGAGGTCTCGAAAATATTCCCGCAGGCGTAAAGCGCAGCGTACGATGCTCACGTTTACGGTCGAAATCGAAAAATTCCAATTCCGGGCGCTTTCGCTAGGCCCGAAATCGAGAAGATCCATGAAGATCCTTGCCATCTTTTGCTGGCTCGCATGCCTAGCAAGCGGCGCTCTTGCAAGCGCTCAGTCTGTTTCTCCGCAGCGCACGGACGATCTGCCGCGCCACGGCATAATCGGCCTGGTCGTCGTGCCCGCAGATCCCGCGAAGCCTGCAAATCCGCAAACAAACCCTCTCATCGTCAAGACAGTCGTCTCAGGGGGCGCGGGCGAGGCAGCGCAGATTCAACCGGGCGATATCTTGGACGGGCTCGACGGACAGCCGGTCGGCAGCCCGGAAGAATTCGCGCGCATAATTAGCCGTCATTTAGCAGGCGACGCAGTAAGACTCGAACTAACGCGCAAAGGCCTGAAAATCTCTGCACAAGCCGTCTTGAAACCGCGGCCGCTCGAAAGCAGCGCAGACGCAGAGGTTTTATATCGCGCCGTCAGCGCAGCCGGCTCGCGACGCCGCACGATCGTTACGCGCCCGAAGCCCGACGGCCGTTACCCGGCTGTCTTGTTCATAGGCGGGCTTGGCTGCTACTCGCTCGACGGTGCGCTCAACGAAAGCGCCGGATACGGACCGATTCTTGCAGCACTCGCAAAAAACAAGTTCGTCACGATGCGTGTCGAAAAGCCAGGTGAAGGTGACAGCGAAGGTCCGGCATGCACAGACCCGAAGGCGACTGCGGAGCTGGAAGCCGCCGGCTACGTCGCCGCATTAGCCGCGCTCAGAACCTACGATTTCGTCGATGTCGGAAAAATCTTCATCTTCGCCCACAGCCTGGGACCGTTGCTGGCTTCTCTGGCGCTGCCGAACCAAAATATTCGGGGCGTCGTGGCCGCGGAGACGATCGGCCGAAGCTGGTTCGAGTACAGCCTGGAAAACGTGCGCCGTCAAAGTTTTCTCGTCGGTGAACCGCTCGACCAGGTCGACCAGGAAGTCCGCACCCACGCGGTTTGTGCGTATCACTTCTTCCTGCAGCATGAGCCCGCCGACGAAGTCGCAAGACTCGGCGAGCAGTGCAAGGACATGATTCAAAGTTACGCCGGTATGTCTGCTCCCTACATGCAGCAGATTGGCGACATCAGCTTGGCCAGCCAGTGGAAACGAATCGACGCTCCGGTCCTGGTGATCTACGGCACTTCCGACCCGGCGACGAACGCGGATGAGAGCCAATACTTGGCCGACCTCATCAACAGTTTTCATCCCGGCCGCGCCACCTACACCGAAATCCCCGGCATGGGCCACGACTTCGGCCGCTACTCCTCGCAAGCCGACTTCCTCAACCGCCGGAAGAACGCACAGCCTCATCCCTTTGACGACGATCTGCTCGTCATCGTCCTCGCCTGGTTCGAGCAGCAGGCGCGAACATGAGCACAGTATTCAATGCGACGTCGCACATGCGGGCCGTGGCGTAGGGAATTGCCCTCCACCAGAGAGGGTATGATTTGGACCCGCTTGCTTCACTGTCTAGCTTGTTCGTTGTCTATCCATTTTCTTAAGGTTGTCAATATATCCGCTACGTTTGGCACTACCATAAGCTAAGGTTGTCAATGTCAAGAAGCAAGTTGACAATGAAATAAATCGAATGATTGAGCGTGCAAAGTCTGGTGGGGCGACCGTTACCGAGCCTGCTAGTTCGTAGAATCTCTTACAGTTCGATACGCAATCTGACTCGCATCTTCGCGTGGTGTTGGCGGGGTCTTCTTTTTCTTCGGCTTTCTGATTTCTCGTTTCCGGGCGTTCTTGTTTCCCATGTGGTGATAGTGCCACGGCAGTTTTCCACTTGCAAGTACAGCTGAACTCAAAATGAGTCACTACCCTTTTCGCCGTGTCGTTGACTTGCACTTAGCTGCAATCTAGAATCGCCACCTCATGCCCGATAGCTCTTCTCTGGTCGGCCGCACCATTTCCCACTACCGCGTCGTCGAAAATCTCGGCGGCGTAGGCATGGGCGTCGTTTACAAAGCCGAAGACACGCGGCTGAAGCGTTTCGTCGCGCTGAAATTTCTTCCCGACGAAGTTGCCAGCGACCAGCAGGCCCTCGGCCGCTTCGAGCGTGAAGCGCAGGCAGCCTCCGCGCTGAATCATCCCAACATTTGCACCATCCACGATATCGGCGAAGAGAACGGAAAAGCTTTCATCGCCATGGAGTTTCTGGACGGCTCCACTTTGAAGCACCTCATCAATGGCCGGCCCCTCGAACTCGACCGCTTGCTCGACATCGCCATCGAAATCACCGACGCCCTCGACGCCGCGCACGCCCAGGGCATCATTCATCGCGACATCAAGCCAGCCAATCTTTTCGTTACGCGGCGCGGACACGCAAAAATCCTCGACTTCGGCCTCGCGAAATTAATTCCCGCGCACACCGGCACCGCGCGGGTCGGCGAAACCATGGGAGCTACCAACCATGCCACGCTCGACTCGGGCGAAATGTTCACCAGCCCCGGAACCGCCGTCGGCACCGTCGCCTACATGTCGCCCGAACAAGTTCGCGGCAAGGAACTCGACGCGCGCAGCGATCTGTTCTCGTTCGGCACCGTGCTATACGAAATGACCACCGGCGTACTGCCCTTCCGCGGCGAAACCACCGGCGTTATTTTCGAGGCCATCCTGAATCGCGTGCCGCCGCCCGCGCTGCGCCTCCATCCGGATATTCCCCCGAAGCTGGAAGAAATCTTGCAGAAGCTTCTGGAAAAAGACCGCGAGATGCGCTACCAGGTCGCCGCCGAAATCCGCGCGGACCTGAAACGCCTCCGCCGCGAAACAGATTCCTCCGGGCGCCTGGCGGCCAGCGGTAGTTCGCAAATGTCCGGCAGCACGGCCGTCCCGCTGTCGGGCTCCGCCCCTACGCCGACGCTTCCCTCCTCTGCTGCTACGCCTTCGGCTCCCACCAAATCCAGCTCCGCCGTACTGCAAGTCGCCGGGCAGCACAAGATTGGCACGGCGCTCACGGTCGTTATCCTGCTCGCGCTGGTGGCCGCTGCTGCCTTCGGCGTTTATTCCTTCATGTCGCGCAAAAAAACGGCGGCGTTCGAACACTTCACCGTTTCACCCGTCACCGAAACCGGTAAGGCCTCGCTCGCTGCGCTCTCTCCCGACGCGAACTACATCCTCAACGTGGAGCGCGCAGCCGGCCAACAAAGCCTCTGGCTGCGCAACGTTCCCACAAAGAGCAACACGCAAATCGTTCCGCCTTCCGACGATCAATACCACAGTCTGAGCTTTTCACCGGACGGCAACTCCATCTATTTCACCAAGGACGAAAAGGCGGAAAAGAACGTCTACAGCCTCTACCGCGCGCCGGTGCTCGGCGGAAACCCCGAGCGCATCGTCCACGATATCGGCAGCGGCGTCAGCTTTTCGCCCGACCGCTCCCGCATCGTCTTCATCCGCTTCAAACGCAACGCAGGCGAGGGCGACTTGATCGTCGCGAACGCCGACGGCTCGGGCGAGAAACTTTTGTCCAAGTAGAACACCCGCCTGCGCTCGCCGGCGTGGTCTCCGGACGGAAAATGGATCGCGGCAACGGAATTCAACGCGGATCAGGCCGCGTTGTCCTCGCTCGATCTTTTTGACGCCTCCACCGGAGAAAAGCAGACTTTCAAGAAATCCGACATGATACTGGATTCGCCCGTCTGGCTTCCCGATCAAAGCGGTATCGTCGTCGTAGCCAGCGGTCGCGAATCGAATTTCAACCGCAATCAAATCGGAGTCATTTCCTATCCCGAAGGCATGTACCGGCCCATCACCAGCGACACCAATTCCTATCCGATCATCAGCCTCTCTGCTGACGGCAAGACCATCGCCACCGTGCAATCGCAATACGTCGGAACGCTCCTGACCGCGCCCTATGAAGCAAGTGGCGCGGGAAAGCCGGTCGCCATCAGCAGCCGTCCGCCGACCAGTTGGTTCGGCTGGACTCCGGATGGAAAAATCCTCGCCGAGCAGGAAAATGGCATCTTCCAGATGAACGCCGACGGCAGCGGTCGCGTCCCGTTTCTGCGCGACGATTTCCCTTCCTTCGGGCCTATCTCCTGCGATCACGGACGCTACGTTATTTTCGGTTCCGCACCTCGCGGCGGCGGCAATTCCTTAAATATTTGGCGCGCGGACTCGACCGGCGGCAATCTGAAACAGATCACCACCGGCACGGACGACCAACCGGCCATGTGTTCGCCCGACGGAAAATGGCTTGTCTATGCTGGATTCGATGCGGGAAAATTTGTGGCTAAAAAAGTTTCCGTGGATGGAGGCCCTTCGACACAGCTCTCCGAGGCGCTGCTCACCTGCGGCTGCGTGAATATTTCACCCGACGGAAAGAACATCGCATTTCAGACCCAGCCCACCACCGGCGGCGCGATCATCATAAAAATTCTGGATTTTGAGACTCTGCAGCCCGTGAAAGTAATCGAGCGCGATCCGCGCGCTGGCGGCGAGATCCGCTACACCTCAGACGGCAAAACCATCGGCTATCCGATTCGCGAAAATGGCCTGTACGCGCTATGGGTTTCGCCCGTAGACGGCTCCCCCGGTCATCGCGTCACGGAATTCGAACCCGATCGCATCGAGGATTTCCACTGGTCCGCTGACAACAAGACGCTCGGTCTGCTGCGCACTCACAACGATAGCGACGTCGTCCTGCTGCGCCAATCTGCGGCTTCACATTGATCCGCAGCACGCCCAAAATTAGCGCCCTTCGTTAGCCGAACAGACCGGCCGAACCAGGGCCAAGCCGCGCTATTTTGTTTCGCCGGGCTTGAATTGCGGATTGTAGATAATGCCCAAAACGTTTCCGAACGGATCGCGCACTTCACCCACCAGCATTCCGCCGCCCACGTCCTGAACATCTTCGACCGGAGTCGCACCCAGCTCAATCAGCCGCTTGTAAGCCGCATGAGCGTCCTCGACTCCCCAGTACGCAACGCCCGCGGCAGCTCGTTTCGTTTCCGCTTTTGGCGCCGGCACCAGACCCAAGTCATATCCCCCGACGTTGTATCCGACGTAAAACGCCGGCTGATCAAAATAAGGCTCCATGCCAAGTGCTTTGCTGTACCACTCCTTGGCCTTCGCCATGTCCTGCACTTCATATTTCGCCGTGCGCAATCCCAAGAACATCGCGTGCTCCTTCCCAGCGCTTTGCACATATCCAGCCGTAGACGTCGCAGCCGAAACATCCACCCGTCCAGCAAGATACGCGAACAAACATAGAAATGCCAAAATCATCGTGATCGTGGAAACGTGCTTCAACTTCACGCCGCGCACCGGCTGAACTTCCACCGGCGGGACGTTCGCAGCACCAGAGTCTGTCGCGGTCCGAGCGGATTTCCTGCGGCGACGACTCGCCGACCTAGCTGTGGATCTCATGCGGGGCATGCTGCTCCTCCCTGATTCAGTCCCAACTGCAACTGCGGCGATTTCCACGAATGATTTGCGCTCCGGTCCGGACGCGAGCCCAATCCATACTTCTGCCGCAAATACTCCACCCGCGCCGTGATTTCCTTGCGATAGCCATCCGGCGCGTTCCCGTGCCGCCCATACCAAACGCGATACTGCCGCGAAAGCTTCGGAAACTTCCCGTCCAGAAAAGGCAGAAAATGCTTGAGCGACGCAGGCATCAAAAACAATACATTCCCCGCGAACCACTGCGCCTGAGCATCCCGCGCCCCGCGTGCCAAAGCGTCCAGATCCTCCGCGCGATCCGTAATTCCCGGCACAATCGGCATCGCCAATACTCCTGCCGAAATTCCAGCCTCCCGCAATGCCCGCACAGCCTGCAAACGCAAATCCGGCCTCGGCGCGCGCGGCTCTAGCAGCCTAGCCAGCCGCGTGCGCAGAGTCGTAACACTCAAATTCACCGCCAGCGTCGAACGCTGCGCAATCCGCTTCAGCAAATCAATGTCTTGAAGCACCTGGTTCGACTTCGTGGTAATCGAAACGTTCAGCCCGTCGCGCTCGGCCATCTGTTCCAGAATTGCTCGCGTCGCTCCATACTCGCGTTCCGCCGGCTGATAGGGATCCGTAGCGGTTCCAATGGCAATGTGCTCGCCCCAGATCTTCTCGTTCGCCAGATCGCGCCCCGCCAAGGGCCCCGCGTCCTGCTTCACGTAAATCTTCGATTCGAAGTCGTTCCCGTCCAGCTCCATGTATTCATGGGTATAGCGCGCATAGCAGTAGTGGCACCCAAATTCGCACCCGCGATAGGGGTTCACCGTCCAGCGGAAGGGGACACGCTCGGAATCGCAGTGATTCAGTATGGAGCGAACAGGCAGCAGGAAATACTCCGTCCCGCGCTTGGAATCTGCGCAAGGGGAGGAAGCGGCGAGGCGTGCAATGCCGACCAGTTCCGTAGCGGGCTTCGTTCTCTGGCTAGGGGCCAGAGGGGGCGCGGAAGCCTCGCACGGTGACTCACGTGTGCCGTGGCGAGCGGCTGTGGGGAAAAGGGTGAGACTGGTCTGCTTCGCACGCCTCCGAGGACGTTGGAGCGTCGCTGGTGTCGCACGAAGAATGGGAAAAGTGGCCATTGATTGCCTCGCCGCACGGCAGACAATATATTCGCCTTTTGTTCGCTATGTCAAGCATTATTCTTCGCTTTCTGTTCGCCTGTACGCTCAGGCAGGCTTCACCCTGGAAACCCTGCTTCCGGCCAGATGCGTCGGGCAGTGCCGGCCGATATACTCAGCGAGACACCCCCTAACTCCTGGCAGGAACTCCAATGGCAGAAGTCGGCATCCTGATCATTGATGATGATATCGTCAGCCAGCGCGCGCTTAAAAACGTCCTCGATTCAGAGGGTTGGCGCGTGCGGATCGTCCCGCTCGCCTCGGCGGCGATGCTCGAACTCGCAAGCGGCCAGTGGAGCCTGGTAATCGTCAACGTCGCGATGACCGACGTCCGCGGCCCGCTCTTCAACATTCTGAAAGACCTCGCGCAAGGCGATGCCGACGCCCTCGAAGGCGCCGAACTGGACGCCGCAGGCCCAAAACGCATCCGTGTGCTCTTCCTTGTGCCTCTACTGGCGGCACCGGCAGCCCAGCCAATCCTGGAAAAGGAAGGCCTGCCCTATCTCCTCAAGCCCTATAATCTGCACGAGTTCCTCGAAAAAGTCGGCGAGCTTTTAGTAGAAGCAGGCGCCCTGGCCGACCCGATTCGCAGCATGAGCGATTTCTCCCCCGCCAACAGAAAGCGCCGCGGTCTCCGTTCCGCGCAACGCGGCAAGCGCAGTTCCATGTTCGCCTCCCGCGACGATTACCAAATGTCCGAAGAAGAGCTCCTGGAATGGGAACGCACCGAAGAAGAAGACCGCAAGAAGCGCGAAAAAGAGCTCAAAGACCGCGAACATCTCTAGCTTTCGCGACAGCTGCGCGAAGTCGCCATAGCCATCCGTGAGAATAGCTGTCGCCGACGGATCCGGCGCATCGCCCTCAGAAATCCTGCAAGGAATCACTCGCTGCCCGTTCTCACTGTGAAGGCTCGCGCACGAAGCGTCACTTGCGCAATCACCGAAGGAGAACGCCATGCATCCCGGCCACAAACTTATCTGGATTCCCGGTTTGATAATTCTCGCCGCCCTGGCAGCCGTGCTCGTCTGGGGCTTTAGCACCTCCCCACGCCTCTATGCCAAACCTGAACTTGCGTCCGGGCCCGATTCATCCGCCGGCTGGCGCATCGGTGAGGCGGTCAGCTACGAAACGCTCACCGTGTTTCCGGTGCTGTCCTCCCAAGAAGCCTACACAGCCGATTTCGAAACACTCGATGCCGCTCTCGCCTCCGGAGCAGCCATCGTTGCCGAACAAGGCGAATACATGCGCCGTTCGCGAGATGGCGGCGAATCCAGCCGGGTAATTTCCAGCGGCCCGCAGGTGAACCAGCTCGTGCTGGTAAATCGCGGCAAGAAACCATTGCTGCTGCTTGCCGGCGAAGTGGTTTCCGGCGGCAAGCAAGACCGCATCATCGGCAAGGACCGCATCATTCCCGCCGGCGCGCAGCCGCTGCCTCTCGACGTATTCTGCGTCGAGCATAGCCGCTGGACCAACGGCGGCGACACATTCGCCGCCGGGAAAACCATGGTGCATCCAACGGTTCGCGCAGAAGCCGCCGTCGCGCAAGACCAGAGCAAAGTCTGGGCTGCGGTTCGTGGTGACGCCGCGGCAGCCAGAGCGCAGGCGAGCATGTCGTCCAGCCTGGAAGTTGCTGCGCCGCAGATTTCCCAACAGCAGCTTTCACAAGTGATGGCGTCTGCTGCGCCCACCGAAGGCTATCGCAACATTTATCAATCGGCCGCGGTGGGACCTTCGGTCGAAAATTTCGCGCTGGAAGTCGAAAAGCGTTTCAAACGCTCCACGTCCGACTTGAAAGGCGAGCACGTTGTCGGCGTTATCGTAGCCTTCGGCGGTGAAGTCGCCTGGAGCGATATCTTCGCATCCTCGCAACTTTTCGACGCGTACTGGTCAAAGCTGTTGCGCAGTTACGCGGTAGAAGCGCTAACCCGTCCAGGAGCCCGCGAAAAAGTGGCGCTCGAAGACGCGCGCGACTTCCTGCGCCCCGCCACCGGCCACGTCCGGGAAGAAACCGAGCCCGGCGTCTATCGCTGGCAGGAACGCAGCCAAGGCCGCGAAACAGAAATCCAACTGGAAGCGCTAGAGCCGAAGCCGCTGACGCTGCACTGGCTGAAAGTCCTGCGCACAAGCTAGTCGCGAAGGGGCGGTTTGTGCCCGCCCCACTCGCAGCGCGCGTCGCACCTCTGATCATTTCGCGCGCCATCCCGAGCGCAGCGAAGGATCTGCAGCCGCGCCGCTCGCACATTAAGAAAACAACTGCACTTCACTGCGATCACGCGTCTCCGCCAGCAACTCCGCAACAGTCTTCTGCAACACCGGATGCACGACACCAGCCGCAATCTCCGCCAACGGCATCAGCACAAACCTCCGCTCCGTCATCCGCGGATGAGGAATCTCGAGTTCCGCCTCGCGCTCCACAAGCGGCCCAAACAGCAAAATATCCATATCAATGATCCGCGGACCCTTGGGCGCCGCCCGCTCGCGTCCCGCAGACCGCTCGATTTCAAGCAGCGCCTGCATCAAGTCCCGCGCCGTCAAATCCGTCTCCACCTCCACCACAGAATTCAAAAACCATCCCTGCTCCACAAACTCCACGGGCTCGGTCTCATACAACGAGGACTTCTTCACCACGCGCACACCATGCCCAGACAACTCCGCAATCGCCCGCGCAATATTTTCCGCGCGCTCGCCCAGGTTTGATCCGAGTGATAGAAAAATATCCTTCATAAAAGCCAGAACATTCCAGCCCGAGGCAGAGAGGTTTCACCGCCGAGAGGCAGAGTTCGCCGCGAAAGGCACTTTCCGCGCAGTTTCGACTCTCAGGGAGGAGGATCTTGCGTTAACTAAACAGCCCAGGTTGCCGGCGCGGTTCATCCAATCCAAAATGTTTGTAAGCCAGCGCCGTGGCCACGCGGCCGCGCTGCGTGCGGTCCAGCAAGCCCAGCTGCATCAGGTAAGGCTCGTAGATTTCCTCGATCGCATCCTCCTCTTCGCTCAACGAAGCGGCGATCGTGCTCAAACCCACCGGGCCCCCTGCATATTTCTGAATAATAGTGAGCAGCAAATTGCGGTCCACTTCGTCCAGCCCATGATCGTCCACACCCAGCATCGCCAGCGCATCGCGGGCTACGCCAATATCAATGTGTCCCTTCGCGCGTACTTCAGCAAAATCCCGCACACGCCGCAGCAATCGATTCGCCACGCGCGGCGTCCCCCGGCTGCGGCGCGCAATTTCCGCCGCCCCCGCCTCATCCATCGTAATTCCCAAAATCCTCGCAGACCGCTGCACGATCAGCAGCAGATCTTCGGGCGAATAAAATTCCAGCCGGTGCACAATCCCAAACCGCGAACGCAGCGGCGCCATGATCAGTCCGGCGCGCGTCGTCGCGCCAATCAGCGTGAACTTATTCAATTGATAGGGATGCACGCGCGCCCCGGGCCCCTGCCCGATAATCAAATCCACGCGAAAATCCTCCATCGCGGGATACAGAATTTCCTCCAGCGACGGCTGCAAGCGATGAATCTCATCCAGAAAGAAAAAATCCTGCGTCTCGAGCGATGTAAGGACCGCCGTCAGGTCGCCTTTCTTCTCCAGCAGCGGCCCCGAACTCACTTTGATCGCCGAACCCATCTCGTTCGCCAAAATTTGCGCCAAGGTCGTCTTTCCCAAGCCCGGCGGCCCGTACAGTAGAACGTGATCCAGCGCCTCGCCCCGCGTGCGCGCCGCTTCGACTGCAATCTGCAGATTTTCCTTCACGCGGTTCTGCCCGATGTAATCCGAAAGCTGCTTCGGGCGTATGCTGGCCTCTACGCGCGCGTCCTCGTCGAACGCTTTGCCCGAAATAATTCGCTCCCGGCCGTCTGTCATCTTTCCCGCCATCTGATTTTTTTCACTGCCGCCCGCCGCCGTGCGTTCACGAGCAGCCGCCGCGGCAGCACCGTCGCGCTCACTCTGCATCATTCACTCTGCCCCGCGCGCTGCGATTTTTTCATCACCGCGCCGCCCAGAATCTGCAAGGACGCGCGCAGCAAAGTCTCAAAATCATTTCCCACCGTCGCCCGCGATTGTGCAATCGCTTTCTCCACCGCTCTCTCATCGTACCCGAGATTCTCCAGCGCCGATGCCACATCCGATTCCAGCTGCGAACGCGTCGCCGGCTTCCCTGCCTCCGGCACGTCCACCGCCGCAAGTTTATCGCGCAATTCCACCACCATGCGCTCAGCTGTCTTGCGCCCGACACCGGGAATGCGCACCAGCTGCGCCAGGTCGCCCTTGCGAATCGCCGGCACCAGCTCGTCCAGGCGCATGCCCGAAAGAATCTTCAAGGCGAGCGAAGGCCCCACGCCGGAAGCCGAGATCAGCAGCTCGAAACACTGTTTTTCGCGCGCCGTGAAAAATCCATACAGCGCCAGCTGGTCTTCGCGCACGTGCGTATGAATCAGCAGCGTGGTTTCCGTGTGCAGCGCGCCCAGGCTGGTGAACGTGGAAAGCGGAATGATCACCTGATAGCCCACTCCGCCGACCTCCAGCAGCACCAGGTTGGGGCGCTTATCAGTCAGCTTCCCACGGAGCGATCCAATCATGTCCAGCGATTATTGATTAGGGGCGCGGGAGTGTCAACGCGGCAACAGCCAAATTGTACTGGCCCGAGGGCAGCAGGCTGAAACATTTTGACACGCATCTGCGTACCAATATTCGGATGTGGGGATTTTTCCGCTCAGTCGCGCCCCGCGCACACTGTCCGCTTTCGCGCGAACACTGTCCGCTTCCGGATTTCTGCTTCCATTTATTTCTCGCGCGCGTTTTTTTCAAAAATTATTTTGCATTTTGCTGTCGCTGCGCTCACCCCCGCGTCTAAGCACCTGCGAGGGGCAAACACTTTTTCAGGAGGAACAAAATATGTCGCGTCGTTCAATGAACCGAGTAATGACAGTGTTCGCAGCGCTGGCGCTGCTGGTGGCTATTGCGGCTCAAAATGCTCCAGCAAAGGACACCAAAGCAGGCGTCACCACCGTCATGAGCTTGCTGAAACCCACCACCTTCGCCGGCAAGGAATTGAAAGCGGGAGATTACGCGGTGTCCGCCGATGAGACCCACGTGCGGCTTTCG
>DATNLN010000259.1:0-20816 GCA_035602855.1 Candidatus Acidiferrales bacterium | reverse complement strand
CTGGAGTCGTGATAAGGCAAGCCTTTATACTGATCCAGGAATGATTGGGAACGCGCAATTGCCGGGAGCATCGATGCCACTACGAAGCATAAGGAAAACACTCTACGGCTCATCCTGCCTCCCTGAGGACCGATAACCTATCTGCAGTTGCGCAACTCCGCCAATCAGCGGCAGCGACGTACTCGAGTACGTTCCGCACTTCAGACTTGGAGAAGCTCGATCCCGTGCGCTTTTCCGAGATTGCGCGAGTACTTCTTGTCCGTCCCATTGTTCCAATGTTCGTGTACGCCAAGACTGCGGCATCGGATGCCGTCGCGCTCAGGATCATAAAACGTCTTCGAAGGTGGATCGTTCGCCAAGGCGGATTCGCGCAGGTAGTTATCGGCATTCGCGATATCCGGAAGATCGGGCCATTCCGAAGTGAGAAAATCGAAGCCGACGGAATCGATCGCTACGCCGTCAGACGACATAAAAATGCTATTCGGCCAAGCATCGTTAAATGGCGCCATTTTCCACTTGCGATGAGGCGGACCATCTACGTTGTCGTTTCCATAGAGCCCATCGACAATAAAGAGGATGGTTTTTTCCCCGAGGTCTTTATGACCCAAATAATCTGTGAACGCGGAGTAACTTGCCGAACCATCGCTGTTGTGATGGAAACCGTCGTGCGCGTTCTTACGCCAGTCGGTGTTGATACTGGTCGCGCCGAACAGATTCTTCGCGCAAAGTGTCACCCCCGAACTCACATGCGCTCTCAACACGGCAGCATCAATTAAGTACGCGGCCTCAACCACGGTGGTGTCGAGTCCCGTGGCGTTATGGCTTTCTACTGAGAAAGGAATCGCGTTCGGTTTGAACTCGGCCTTGACTCGTCCGTCCCCTCCGATATGGTCCACAAATGTAACGCCGGGAAATTCATGGTGAATCTTGTCGTAGAGATCGCCCGGAATGAAGCGGCTGGAATCGAAGATGGTGATAGATGATGGCGGCACTCGGCCCGGGCCTGTCAACTGTCGCACCAGCGATAGGATCAAATGGGGCGAGGAGTTCAGGCGTTCGATCGTGCCATGGTCGGTTGTGTTGTTCAGGTTCGCCTTGATCGCAATCTTCTCGCCGGCACTGTATCCGGCTTTGCCGCGCCCGTGAGTGCGATTGAAGTATTGAAAGATCGAGTTCCATGCCTGGGCGTCGCTTTTCTGATTGGTAAGACCGCAAATGGACCGCGAAACCATGCGGTCGATTACTCGCTGGTCATTGTGGGCATCGGTCCACCACGAACCAGTTCCATCCCAGGTCACAGCCGCCGGATCGTGCGCCCACGTGACGCGGCCGGGGACGACGCCGCGGGGAACTCCTAATGGGGAAAGCGGCTCGAATAGGGAGGGCCGCAGGCAGGTGCTAGCTGCAAGAGCCAGGGTGAATTGTCGGCGTGTCATGTCCATTTTGACTTGCTCCTCTCTCGCAAAATCTTACAGTCTCGGTGGAACATTTTGGCTGAAGGCGAAGAAACTGCTGCAGCGTACTTACGGGCAGCACGGTCTTGGGTCCGCGAGAGCGGTAGTCGCTGCGCGGAGATCTCGAACTGCCCAGTGGATTGTACCTGGCCCGCAAGTTGAGCCCTCCTCGCCCTGCATGCTGGGTCTGCAACTTCATTTTTCTGAGGGCGGTCGAGATCGACGCAGCACCTTGATCCGCTCACTCAGGAGATTCGCATAGTCCGGTCTAATTCGAAGAGCCGCTTGGTACGCCGCGATGGCCTCCGGTTGTCGGCCAGGTATCTGCGACAAGCAGTTTCCGAGGTTAATGTACGCCTCCGCATAATCCGGATTAATCCGTAGCGCCGCCTGGTACTCGGCGATCGCGTCCGGAAGCCGTCCGGGCATCACAGCAAGCACGATTCCGAGATTATAGTGCGCTTTCGCGTAATCCGGATTTATCCGCAGCGCCGCCTGGTACTCCGCGATCGCATCCTGCAGTCGGCCGGGAGTGCGCGCTAGCAGATTCCCAAGGTTGTAGTGCGCCTCCGCATTATCCGGACGAATCCGTAGCGCCGCCTGGTACTCTGCGATGGCCTGCGGTTGTCGGCCAGGCATCTGCGACAGGGTGTTTCCCAGGTCAACGTGCGCCTCCGCATAATCCGGTTTGATCCGCAGCGCCGCTTGGTACTCTGCGATGGCGTCCGCAAGCCGACCGGGAGTGAACGATAACGCAATTCCCAGGTCATTGTGCGCCTCAGCGTAATCCGGATTGATCTGCAGCGCCGCCTGGTACTCTGCAATGGCGTCCGGAAGCCGGCCAGGTATCTGCGACAGAGAGTCTCCCAAGTTAACGTGCGCCTCCGCATAATCCGGTTTGATCTGCAGCGCCGCCTGGTACTCCGCGATAGCGTCCGCAAGCCGGCCCGGCATCTCGGCAAACAGGACTCCTAGATTATAGTGCGCCAGCCAACTGCCCGGATTGCGTGCAAGCGATTCGCGGTAAAGGGTCTCGACATCGCGATACATGCGGCTTTGCCGCCAGGTCAGTATGCCAAGAACCAGGATCAGCATGAAGCAGCAGGCGATGGTAACGGCCCTTCGCAATGAAATCCGCTCGATTGTTCCTGCAAGCAGCGACGTTACCGGAACGATGATTCCCAGGCTTGCCAGATACTGAAAGTGGTCGGCGACATAGGAGTAGCGGAAAGGATAAACATTGAGAAAACCGAGCACCGGGAAAAGCGTTCCAGAGAAAATGAGAAAGCTGGCTAGCGGCCCGCGGTAGCGGCGAGCGGCGAACACCAGGCCCGTCCCGAGGGCCAATAGTCCGGCCGGAAACAGCCATTGCCACCACACGCCCGGATCGATCTTCCAGTGTGGGTAGAAGAACATTAGGTTCGTTGGCCACAACAGTTTGCCGGCATAAAAACAGATCGCGCGGCCGGCAATCAAAACACGCTGTACCGGCGTCAGCAGGAAATCCGCGCCGCGCGCGCCGACCAGTGTCCTCTCCACCCAAGAGGTAACAAGGCCAGCGGATATGCCCAGCGCGAACCATGGAAGTAGCGGCTGTACATCACGCCTCCATTCGAGCCGGCCACGCCGCCACCAAAAGATCACCAGCAGCACAGCGGGAAGCGTCGCGGTCACGGTTTTACTCAGCAGTGCCAGCACAAACAGAACCGTTGCCAGCAGGTATTTTGACTTCCGACGGTCCGAGTCGAAGTGCAGATACGTGAGCAGAGAGGCCAGATAAAAGACTCCGGACAGCGTGCTCTTTTGCTCCGAGATCCAGGCCACGGATTCCACCTGCACGGGGTGTAGCGCAAAAACAAAACCGGCAAACCACGCGCCCGGAAGCGCAAGCCGCTTCATAATCATCACTATTAGACAAGCCGACAGTGTGTGCAGAGCGACATTGGTCAGATGATAGCCTGCGACCGCGTCCCCCCACATGCGGTGTTCGAGCCAGAACGCGCTGTGCAGCAAAGGGTAATATTGCTGGGTCGCACCCAACTCAAACCATATTCGCCATAAACCGTGGAACGACTGCAAGCCGGGCTTGGTCAGATGGCTGCTATCGTCCCAGAGCAGGCCCCCGTCCAGGGCCGGGAGGTAGGCGGTGAGAGTCGCGCAGAAAATCGTCGCCCAAAGGACGAAGTCGCTGAACCGGATCGCCTGGGGGTTGGGGTTCGCAGACTGCGCGGGATTCTCTTTGGGACCCCCGGATGTCAAGGTCCCGCGGGGATTTGCGGCCCTTGCAGCCCGCTTATTCGCCATAGACCGACTATCCCGAAAACCGGCGACCTTGTCGAGCGTTCTAGCGGCTTGGCGAGCCAGGTGTTCGGCACGATAGCCAGGCAGGCACGATCCGCTTTTCGATCCGGATTGCCGGACTGTCATCTCGAGCAAGACCGCCAACCCCGTGCCGCACCTCTTGCATGACATACCCGAAACGCTTCAATCTTGCATCGCGTCTATGTGAGTGGCAATTCACCCATCGCATTTCAGCGAAGGCCTGTCGCGGCTCTTCGCACCAAGGAGCTCTGCTCGTGATCACAGGCAACCGCTTCGCCTGTTTCATTCTTGTGACGTTGTTGTGCACCCAAGCGATCTCAGCGCAAGAGCCCAGCGCCGCGCCTCCGCCAGCCGCTGCCAGCAAGATCTACTTGGACGTGGTCGTCAGTCAGAAGTCCGGGCCGCCCGTCGCCGACTTGCAGCAGCAGGACTTCACGCTTCTCGACAACAAATCTCCGATAACCATCACCTCATTTCAGGCATTCACGGGCCGCGAGGCTCCCATCAAGGTGGTCCTGGTGATTGACGCGGTCAACGCCGGCACACAGCGCGTCGACTTCGACCGCATCGAGGTAGACAAATTCCTCCGTGCCGAGGGAGGCCACCTCGCATATCCCGTCGCTCTGGCCGTCTTCACGGATAAAGGCATCTCGATTGCGGCGGAACTCTCAAGCGACGGCAACGCGCTCAGCGAGGCGCTGGATAAGCAAGATATCGCCATCCGCGCCATTGGCCGATCGGCGGGCTTCTACGGCGCCGCCGAACGGCTGCAGTATTCGCTCGCCGCGCTGCATCAGTTGACGGCTAGCCTCGCGGCGCAACCGGGACGCAAAATCGTTCTCTGGGTTTCGCCTGGCTGGCCTCTGCTATCCGGCCCGCGCGTCGAGCTCAGTTCCAAGCAGCAGCAACAGATCTTCTCCGATGTCGTGGGCTTCTCCACTCAGTTGCGCCAAGCGGGCATCACCCTCTACAGCGTAAATCCCGTCGGCAGCACCGAGTCCATGCTGCGCGCGTCGTACTACAAAGACTTCCTCAAAGGTGTTAGCAAACCGAACCAGGTCGCTGCGGGGAACCTCGGGCTTCCGGTGCTCGCTGTCCAGAGCGGTGGACTGGCTCTTGAACTCAACAACGATCTCACGGCGCTCCTCCAGGAATGTATGTCCGACGTGGCGCCCTACTACGAGCTCTCTTTTGATGTACCTTCGGCTGAGCGCCCCGATGAATACCACCAGCTCCAAATTAAACTCGCCAAGCCCAGCCTCACCGCGCGCACGCGGCAAGGTTATTACGCGCAGCTTTTACCCAAAAAATAGCCGTATCGTTGAACGAGGCGATGGGAGACGGTGTGGGTTCATCAACGACGCGCGTGATCAAGTTATGGGGGCCGATGCAGTCTCAGACCGCCCCACGGCCAGTTTTCAGCGTCGGCATCAGCCTGCCCAGTCATTTGCCAAATACAGTCTTCTGTGTATCGCGCTTCCAAATCAGCGCCGCTAACTTAGAAGGGCACCCTGGGGCCAGATGACAAAGACAATACTGCTAGCAGATGACAGCCCGGTAGTTGGCCAATCGCTCTACAGACTGCTAGCGACCGAAGCGAATTGTGAGCTTTGCGCGCAGGCGGCTGACGGCTACGAGGCGATTTCGCTCGCCAAGCAGTGGAAGCCCGATTTGATAATTCTCGACCTATCCATGCCAAAAATGAATGGGCTCGAAGCCGCGCGTGAGCTGAAGAAAATTATGCCCGCTGTTCCTATTATCCTGCTCACGCTCCACGCCAGCGCCGTTAAAGAATCGTTCTCTGAAAATTTGTGCGTGGATTTGGTCGTTCCGAAGGGGGACTTTAAGCATTTGCTGGACTCTGTGCGGGCCGTGCTTTTCCTCGAAGCAGGCAGTACGACGGACGATTCGGCGACGATATGATCCAGAGAACCTAGTGAAGGTCCGGCGCAGGTCCCTCGCGAGACGCGCATTGCTGTTTCAGCGGAAGTCCAGGGCTAGAGAGTTCCCACCCAGCGAGCGAAGCGAAAAACTCTTTTAAGTGATAGGAGAGGTCTGCTCACAACCATTGTTTGACAGGGCGTTGTGATCGCGCTGGGAAAAGCTTGGAAGAGGAGAATTTCGCCTTACCCGTGGAACGTCAAGTGAGCCATGCGCCTTGACGTAAGTCGATTTTTTCCTTGTCCATTAATTGTCCCGCGAAAACCTAGAGACTCACGCGAGCTGAACACAATGAGGAACGAGACCGCAATGCTCCAGGCGCCTCAACACGAGCTTGGCAGGACACATTCCACGGGGCTACAATCCCCGACGATATTGGACCTCTCCAATCTTGCTTTTTGAAGGAGTGCATCATGAGATTTCGAGTTTTTCGTAATCTCTTGCTGGCTGTTTTTCTGTTTCCAGCCCTTTGCACTGGTGAAGCCCCCGATCGCGTCACGATTCTCTACGACGCATTTGGGAAGTCCGCGGCTATGACCAAAGCCTGGGGATTCTCCGCGCTGGTCGAGTTTGGCGGGAAGCGGATACTGTTCGACACTGGCGGGAATGCGGAGATTCTTGAGCATAATGTTAAAGCGTTAGGCGTGGATCTGAGGCAGCTGGATTTCGTTGTGATATCCCACCGGCACGCGGACCACGTTAGCGGTCTGAACTACCTGCTTCGCGTCAATCCGACCGTAAAGATTTACACTCCCGCCGAACCGTGGGGGCCGTTCGGTTGGACCGTGCCGAACAGTTTCTATCGCAAACAGGAATCGCTTGCTGCGAACATGCGCTACTTCGACGGTAATCCGCCAGAGACGCTTTCAGCCAGCACACCCTGGCCACAGGCTAACTTCGTCAGAGTGGATGCAACGACGGAGATCGCGCCGGGCATCTTTCTTGTGCCAACCATCTCGCAGGTCACCGGAACGCTCGAACTTCGCGAAATATCGCTGGCGATTCGCGGCCCGCAGGGTCTGATCATTGTGGATGGATGCTCTCACGCGGGCGTGGAGAAGATTCTGGAAGCTGCGACCAAGATAGATCCGCACATCCGAGTTCTATTTGGAGGCCTCCATCTTGTGGCGTCGCCTGATCCAGACATTCAGAGGATCTCCGCTGCGTTGCACGACCAATGGAAGCTAGATTACATCGCGATTGGTCACTGCACAGGGGAGCCGACGTTCGCGGTGTTGCAAAAGACCTTTGGGGATCACTACATTTACGCTGGCGTTGGAACGGTGGTGAATATTCCCTGAACTCGTACGATCCTGGACGAAGTGTCGGCTATAGGGAAGTAATCCAGTTGAAACCAAGAGAAAAAGAAAACCAACTCGAACACTGTTGCGAAGCTGGCAACCCCGGCGACCGGTTCCACAATTACGAGTCTGTTAGCGTCTTTATAAAAAGGAAGCGGGCGCAGTAACAGCCTGTTCACGGTATTGAAGATCGAGGTGTTTGCGCTGATCCCAATCGCCAGCGAGAGCAGTGCGACGGCAGTAAGCCCCGGAAATTTTGCAAGCCCCCGAAAACAATGCCGAACCTTCTGGAATAGAGTCGCCATCTCCTGTCCCATCAAAATCTGTTTCTGCCTCGTCCCATGTAGGTACAGGCGCGACAATTTTTTCAAAAACATTCACGTAGGCGGCATTAGGAAATCGCTGTCCTCCATTTCCTACCGATAGAAACCGGCACGCAGTTCCCGCACTCCGAGCTATTTGTAGAACGGCATCACCGCGCTCCTTCCGTCACGCGGGCGAAAGGGTATCCCAAATCACATGCGCTTTTTGCTGCGAAATGGGGGCCTGCAAGGCTCAAAGCAAGCAAGACGCCCGAGGTGCCGCGATGGACCGGCGCAGCCTGAAGCCTGTGTCACTGCGAGCGAGCCTTTTTGGAAAGGGCGAGGAACTGAGTGAGGTCCATGGCGGTATGGAGGAGATGGCCGGGCAGTAAGGAGCGGGAGCCTAGGAAGATTAGACCGAAGACTATGCCGCCGAGGGAGGTGCCGATTACGCCTTTGCGGCCCTGATAGAGATGCGCGAAGCCGAACAGGATGGATGAGGTGAGCAGGCCGACCCGGAGGGATTTGGTTGCAGAGGCGGCGATATTGAGGAGATAGCCGCGATAGAGGAACTCCTCGCAAAAGCCGGCGGTGAAGGCGAGGGGAATGGCGAGGAGGCGTTCGACGGGCGTGGCGGGGATGAGTTTGCGGATGTTTTCGATTTGCTCGGCGTATTGTTCGGGAGTCATTTTGCGCTTTTGGTGCGTGTTGAGAAAGATGACCGCGACGACGAGGATGACGACGGCGATGACGGTGAGGATGTTGCGGGCATAGACCCCGAGATTCTGGCCGAATTGCGTCAGGGTGAAGCCGTAGCGGTACAGGAGCGCGACGGCGAGCAGGGTAAGGGTCCAGATCGAGAGAATGTTCCACAAGTAGACGTGGAGCACGGCCTGGAGGCGGCGGTAGACGAAAGCGTCGGCGAATGGGAAAACGATGAAGAGGACGAAAGTGAACAGGAGGCCGGCGGGCTGGTGGAGTAGGGAGGACATCGCAGCGAGTGTAGGGGCGCGGCGAAGCGAGTGTCAACTGCGGGCGTTTCTCAACCACCAGCCCTGGCACGCCGTCGCGCACCCGGATATCGAGATCGTGGTTTCGAGTGGTGTGATTTGTGTCCGAGCCGTTTGCTATACTGCAGCGCGCCGCTTGCCTGAGGCTGCTGCGCGATCGCCTGCAATGCGATCGCGTGGATATCCGAGCGAAGGGGAGGAGGGCTGGATGCCACTAACATTGACATGGCATGAAATCGCGCTTCGGCTGGCTCTTTCGGTCGTGGCCGGAACGCTGATCGGCTTGGACCGCGGCGAGCGTGGGCGTCCGGCTGGGCTGCGCACCACCTTGTTGGTGTGTTTGGCGGCATCCGTAGCGATGATTCAGGCGAATCTGTTGCTTGCGACAACAGGTAAGGCTTCGGATTCGTTCATCACCCTGGATCTGATGCGTTTGCCGCTGGGTATCCTGACCGGGATGGGATTTATCGGAGCAGGTGCGGTCCTCAGACGCGACGGGCTCGTGTTCGGTGTTACCACTGCCGCGACGTTGTGGTTTGTCACGGTCATCGGCCTGTGTTTCGGCGGCGGTCAGATTGGGCTCGGGCTCGCCGGCCTTTTCCTCGGCCTGCTCATCGTGTCGGCTCTGCGTTGGATCGAGTTTCGTATGACTCAGGACCAACACGCCACTCTGAGCCTTACGACGGAGCGCGACAAGCCGACGCAACAAGAAATCTACGGAACCGTGCAGAAGGCTGGATTCAAGATCAAAGTCTCCTCGGTTGCATACATCAATCAGTCGCAGCAGCGTCAATTCGAATTCTTACTGCAATGGCGGGTTTCTTCGCAAAAAATGGATGTGCCGGCTTTCGTAAGAGAACTTTCGAGCGATCCGAGCGTGTTCACTGCGCAGTGGAAAGTATCCTGACGCCGCAAATTATTTTCCCGATGCCGGCGCGGGCCGGCTTCGCGGCTGGGGTGATGCTACCGTCGTTTTCGTCAGGCGTTCGTGGCGGTGGTCTCCTTGGATGTGATCTGGTATTTGAAGTTGTCTGAGTCGAGGCTGTCGAGGCGCCCTTCGGCAGTTTCGGCTTGCGGATACATGAAGAAGCCGATTGGCGCGCCGTTCGACCCCGGTAAGGCTACGTCATGCGCGAAGTTATATGCCATCCAGTTCATTTCCCAGGAGCCGAAAAGCCGGGCGCGGGCGCGCTTTACGACGTCGTCGTCCAGAGGACGATTCCCGGGTGGTTCTTCCAGCACAACCTTGCGCACGTCGGCTGGATCCACCGGCACCCAGCCAAAATCGCTCAGGTAAACTTCGGCGCGGCAGTGCTGCGATTTTGTGATGGTCTCTGTGGAAGCGCCCAGGCTCGTGTAACCCAATTCTGATTTGCCGACGCGGATGCCGTAGACATCGCGCGCGGGAAGGCCGGCGGCACGGGCTAGACCCACGTAGAGCGCATTCAGATCGGCGCACTTGCCGCCCAGATCCCGAGACTCGAGCATGAAACGAATGTCGCCGACACCGCAGCCGCGCGTTTTCGGGTTGCGAAACGTGTTGTCGACGATCCATTCGTAGATGGCTCGGGCTTTTTCGACGTCCGTTTTCGAGTTGCTAGTGATCTCTGTTGCCCTGGTTTTCACGATGCCATCGGTCGGCAGAAGTTTCGTCGGGCGCAAAAAATACTCCAAGTCGGCGCGGTTTTCTTTGGGTGTTTTGGTGGGAGCGGAGAGATCGACTGCGTAGTTTTTAGTCGCCACCCCGGTGGTGCAGGCCAGGACTGGGCTGACACCGGATGGATATTCCGCGGCGATGATGCCGAGCGCGTCGGGCTTGATCTCGATCATTTTCGCGGTGCCGCCTTGCTGTGGTTGGTAGGTTGCAGATAGCGTTTTCTGAAACGGAGTTTCTCTGATGAGTGCTGCGGGCAGCCAGATGCGCGTGGTCCCCGAAGGTTTGAGGACTTCGACGCGCGTGGTGACCTCGAAGGTGCGCCATTGGTCGATCGTAGCGTCGGGCGAGGCGTCGCTCGCAAAGAATCGCCCCGGTTTCGCGAACGCGAGGCTTGCTGAAAAAATTCCTGTGGAGCGCAGAAAATCGCGTCGCTTCATATCCCGCCCTTTCAGTCTGGAATTCTGCCGTCAGTGCACGACGGATGTGAAACAAGAAACGGCTGCGCCAACGGCGGCTAACCGGCGCATGATATTCGAGGCGCGCCCAGCTGAATAATTTGAAGCTACGAGCGCGACGGCGGTGCCGGAAGCGGTGAGGGTGGTTTTGACTTCGTTCGCGTACATGTCGCGGTTAGCCTCCAAAGTCCAGCCATAACCCTGCGTTCTAGCTCTATGCCCGAAATCCCAGATAAGCCACAGGGGCGCTAACGCTGCGCAAGATACGAAGACATAGAAAATGCAGGTCCAGGTTCGGCCCTCAAACATGCGCGAAGTCTAACAAAACGATGTTCAATCTTGTAGCGGATTGCTCGATGGCCCGGCAAGACCCCGCCTCACCGTTCGCATTGGATATTGCGCTTAGGTGGCTGTGTTTATATGTGAGGCATATGTCGCGCCTCCGGCGCTCGCGATTCTTGATCCGGAACTTCGGACCGCTTCCGCGGTGTCCTAAGTTATTTCGCGCCTGCGGCGCTAGTTTGGGGTGGCGGAGAGGTGGCGCGTGGCTTGGATGTTCAGCGCTTGGCTGGTGCTGCCGGACATGTCGTTATGAAACCGTCGCGACATGTCCGGAGCGTGCGCTGGCTGGTTTTACATGCCGGAACCGATGTATCCGTCTTCGGCAGTGACCAGACCGGTGTTGGGCATTTCAGTTTTTACTTTCACTGGCTCAAGAGTTGGCTTCTTTGCACCTTTGGCAAGAAAGGTGAGGCCGTATTGGTTCTTGAGGTTTCTGCTCACGTCCTGCAGATAGGGCGTGATGTCCACTGGAGCACCGAATGCGAGGTAGTAAGTTTCGCCGCCGGTTTTCTGTGAGAGCAGATCCAGGCCAGTCTGTGCGAGGTCCGTGCGCAGCAAACCACGGCCGGCGCGGCCCACTCCCGGCGAATAAATTGAATAGACGATGAAGCCACCCCGTTGCGCTTGTTCGAATGCGGTGTCGAGGTAGGGGTTCGTGAATGGATCATTGGAGAAGCCGCCGCCGAGCGGATCGATTCCGCTGGAGATCATCAAGATTTCGCGACGATCTTTGGTGTCGGGCCATTTCTTCATCAGCTCCGAGAGCGCCAGATAAGGGCTGGTGTATCCCGTGCCCGAGCCGAGCGGCAAGCGCAGGGATTTTTCGGCCAAGGTATGGTCGGTCGTCAAATTTTGGGCCGTGAAGACGGTGCCGTTACGCATATAACCGACGGCGATAGCAGTAGTGGACGGCTGCTCGTCGATGAATTTGCCGATGCTTTTGTATTGCAGGGCGAGGGTGGACCTGGAAGTGTCGTCGATCAGAATGTAGAGCTGCAGACCGGCGCGGTCTCCTTGCAGCGGGACCCAACTTGCGACTGTGTCAAGGTGGCCCTTCTGATACACCTTCACGTCATCTGGAGCCAGCGCGGGAACTTGTGTGCCATGGTGTGGTTTGACTGTTACCACCATGTGCACGGGGACGTCTGCTGGCTGACCCTGCTGAGCGGAGACTGGCGCAGGTGCTGGTCGGAAGATACCGCCCAGAAGTAGAGCAAGCATTGCTGCCATGGTTATGGAGTGTTTTTTTATCAAGCGGAACCTATTTGGATTTCGCATTCGTTTCATCCCTTCTCTCAGAATCCGAGAGTTTCAGCTGGCGTTGCAGTTGCGGCGGCATTGATCTCGCTCGCCTGCCGTGTAACCGCATTTCTCGCCCAATTCATATGACGTGGCGGTGGTGGCGGCGGGTGCGCCCGGCTTCGTCTCTAACTGCCGGATTTTAGGCCACTTGCAGATATTGATTTTTTGCGCGGAGGATGGGTCAGCGCGTTTTAGCCGATCGGAAGCGTAGTTGCGGCGAGAACAGGCGCAAGAATACTTTAGGCTCGAGCGGCTGGCGCGGCTGTGGCTCTGATACCGGACAGGAAGGCTTGCTGAACGCGGTTGAAACTGCGTCCGCGCAGGACAGCGGTGACGATCGTTCGCCTGGCTTGAGGATCACTGAGGCGCACATAGCGGCAGGCGACGTTGCGGTCGATAGCCATTTCAGGGACGAGCGAAACGCCGACGCCGGCCGCGACCATTCCCAGCAGGCTGCTGAACTGTCCGCTTTCAAACGCGATGTGGGGAGTGATGCGCGCGCGTGTGCAGGTGTCAATACTGAGATCGCGGAAACAGTGGCCGTCGCGCAACAGGACGAACGACTCCCCACGAAGGTCTTTGAGGGCGAGCGATTTTGCGGAGGCGCGCGGATGCTTTCGGCTCAATGCGGCAAAAAGCGGCTCGGTGCGAAGCGGGAACAACTCGAGATCCTTGTGGCGTAGCGGGAGTGCCAGAATCGCGACATCGATCGAGAGATCGCGCAAGCCTTCGACCAGGACCGATGTGGTTTCTTCAACGATGCGCAGTTTCGCGTCGGGGTACTTCTTGGCGAAACGAGCGGTGTAAGTCGGCATCAGATAGGGCGCGACAGTGGGAATAACGCCGACCGCGACACTGCCGCGAAAATCTGTATTCTGATCGGCCGCGGTAGATCGCGCTGCCTCCATCTGTTCCAAAATCGTGCGCGCGCGAGGAATGAAAGCGCGGCCCGCCTCAGTCAGGCGAATGCTGCGACCGAGGCGGTCGAAGAGCTTGGTGCCCAGCTCTTGTTCGAGTTTTAACACTTGCTGCGAGAGCGAGGGCTGGGCAATCTGGCAGCGCTCGGCGGCGCGGCTGAAGTTGCCGGTGTCCGCGATGGCGCAAACGTATCGGAGCTGATGAAATTCCATAGGGTATGCCTATACCTAAAATGGGAGTTTGATATTGGAACTATCTCCCATTTGGATGGTAACTTAACTCCCTAGAAATCGCTGTACGGATTTCGACGAACTGATTCGAATGAATTTAAATGTCTGAAGGAGAATACGCATGGCTTCTGAAGCGAAATGCCCGTTCCATCACAGCAGCAGCGCAAATCCAACGAACCGTGACTGGTGGCCGAACCAGTTGAATTTGAATCTTCTGGCTCAGCACTCCTCGCTGTCCGATCCGATGGGCAAGAATTTTGATTACGCGGAAGAATTCAAGAGCCTTGACTACAAGGGCCTGAAGAAAGACCTCGCCGAGTTGATGACGGATTCGCAGGACTGGTGGCCTGCCGACTTCGGCCACTACGGACCGCTGTTTATTCGCATGGCGTGGCACAGCGCCGGAACGTACCGCATAGGTGACGGCCGTGGAGGCGGCGGCCGAGGTCAGCAGCGTTTCGCGCCACTGAATAGCTGGCCGGACAACGTGAATCTGGATCGAGCGCGCCGCCTGCTGTGGCCAATCAAACAGAAGTATGGCAAGAAAATTTCCTGGGCCGATCTGATGATCCTGGCGGGCAACGTCGCGCTGGAAACGATGGGCTTCAAGACTTTCGGATTTGCCGGCGGACGCCCGGACGTTTGGGAACCGGACCTGGACGTCAACTGGGGACTGGAAACGACGTGGATGGGCACGGAGAAACGTTATTCGGGTGATCGCGATCTGGCGAATCCGTTGGGCGCTAGCACGATGGGCCTGATTTATGTGAACCCCGAGGGCCCAGAAGGGAAGCCGGATCCGCTGGCGGCAGCGAAAGATATCCGCGAGACTTTCCGGCGGATGGCGATGAACGATGAAGAAACCGTCGCGTTGATCGCGGGCGGTCACACCTTCGGGAAGACCCACGGAGCCGGGCCGGGCACGCACCTGGCTAAAGAGCCCGAAGGCTCGCCGATTGAGGAGCAGGGACTCGGCTGGTCCAGTGCCTACGCCACTGGCATCGCGGGCGACGCAATTACCAGCGGCCTGGAAGTGACCTGGACCAGCACGCCGACGAAATGGAGTAACGATTACTTCGAACATTTGTTTAAGTACGAGTGGGAATTGACCAAGAGCCCGGGCGGCGCAAACCAGTGGAAGCCGAAGGGCAATAACGGCGCGGGTACAGTTCCTGACGCTCATGATCCCGCGAAGCGTCACGAACCTGCGATGCTGACTACCGATATCTCTTTGCGAGTCGATCCCGTGTACGAAAAAATCTCGCGGCGCTTCTACGGGAACCCGCAAGAGTTTGCCGACGCTTTCGCCCGCGCCTGGTTCAAGCTGACGCATCGCGACATGGGACCGCGCGCACGCTACCTTGGGCCGGAAGTTCCCAAGGAAGAACTCCTGTGGCAAGACCCCGTCCCGGCGGTGAATCATGCCTTGGTGGATGACAATGATGTCGCTGCTCTGAAGAAGAAAATCCTGGCCTCGGGACTCACCATTTCGCAACTGGTCTCGACCGCTTGGGCGTCGGCGTCCACCTATCGTGGGTCCGATAAGCGTGGTGGTGCAAACGGCGCGCGCATACGTCTTGCCCCGCAGAAAGATTGGAAGGTCAATCAGCCCGACGAGCTGCAGAAAGTGCTGAAGGTGCTGGAAAAACTTCAGGCTGAGTTCAACGGCTCGCAGTCTGGCGGCAAGAAAATTTCGCTGGCGGACTTGATCGTGCTGGCCGGTTGCGCTGGTGTGGAGCAGGCCGCGAAAAATGCGGGCGTCACCGTGATCGTTCCCTTCGCCCCCGGACGCACCGACGCTTCGCAGCAGCAAACCGACGTGCAGTCGTTCGCGGTCCTGGAGCCGGTCGCGGACGGCTTCCGCTCTTACTTCAACCGGAACGCCGACGCCTCGGCCGAAGTGGAGCTTCTGGATAAAGCACAACTACTTACGCTCACCGCGCCGGAGCTCACGGTATTGATTGGCGGAATGCGCGTGCTGAATGCCAACTTCGGGCAGACGAAGTTTGGCGTCTTTACCAACAAGCCGGAGATTTTGACGAACGACTTCTTCGTCAACCTGCTGGATATGAATACGGCGTGGAAAGCGGTTTCTGACGCGAACAACACGTTTGAAGGACGCGATCGTAAGAGCGGGAAAGTGCGCTGGACGGCAACGCGAGCCGATCTGATCTTCGGCTCAAACGCACAACTTCGGGCTCTGTCAGAAGTTTACGGAAGCGCGGACGCGCACACGAAGTTCGTGCAAGACTTCGTGGGAGCGTGGAGCAAAGTGATGAACTTGGATCGCTTTGACCTCGCCGCATCCCGGGCCGCGGCGGGAGGGCGATAAATCGGCTAACGCGCGCAACGAGTTTTCGTTGCGCGCGCTGGTCCACACGATCTGCGAAAAAAATCTCGGGCTATTTGTGGTTGTACTGGAGCTTCGGGTACCAGTCGGTTCCGCGACCAACCGGCGTCAAATCCAGCATCAGCCAAAGAGGGTCGAGGTCTGGAGCACCGCGCGGGTCTTGGCCGGGGTCGGCCATCGCAGTGCCCAGCTCGCCGCTGTAGTGATGGTAAGCCTTGCCGTCACGTCGGGTGAAGACGCTAATGCCGGGTACGTCTCCGTCGTCCGGATTGACATACGTGCGGGTGTAGTCGCCGGACATATCGGAGACAAAGGGGAGATTCGTGAAGCCACGCTGCTGCTTGAAGTCCAGCAGCCGATCGATGGGCGAGCGGGCCGTAACGGCGATTGCTGACCGCTGGCGCAAATTGACAGCAGTGCCGTTCCAGGAGCTTAAAAACGAAGTGCACATGGGGCACGGCGTTTTGCGCTCCGCACCGTACATCATGCTGTAAACGATCAGCGTATCTTTGTCGCCGAACAGGCTGGAGAAACGAATCGGACCCGTCTCAGAGATGAGCTCGAAGTCATGCGGGACTTCTCCGCCAGGGGGTAGCGCGCGCCGCTGCGCTGCCACGCGCTCGATGTGACGGCGCAGTTCTATTTCTTCGGCAAGAAGCTCATTTCTGGCTGTGCGGTATTGCGCGCTCTCGTTCGGAAAACCAGCTGTATTGGTGGCGACAAGCTCCCGCGCGGGTTTTTGAGTGACGGGCATTGTACCTCCGGACTATATCCTAACGCCATTCTGTGCTCTGCGAAAATCGTTTGGCACCTTGCGTCAATTCGTGAACGGATTTCGCATAAGAGCAAGCGTGAAGTCGTGGACCCGGATCGGCGACGGCAAGCGCTCTAGTGTCCGTCGCGAGGCCGGCGTCGTGATGGCATCAAATCAGGCGCGTGGAATTAAATCGGTATAGGGGCATTAACTTATCGGGCGGTATTGCTCTAGTTGCAGCGCTGCCAATCCTGATCTGTGTAGAAGCGAACGGCGTACCACTGGCTTTCCAAACGACTCACTTCAGGAACGGCGCAGGGTATTCCGTCGAACTTGCCCGGTTGATGAATCGAGGCAGCTGAAGAGAGCGAATTCTCAGGATCAAAAACAAGAAACACCGTAGTATCCTCCCCACCCCAGCCCCAGCCATCCCATTCCGTATGCCTGAACTCTCCGTTTGCTGGAGCCTGCTGTGTCAGGACCTTCTCTTTGTAATCATGAGACCACACCAGCCACCTCGCTTTTGTTCGGACTTGGGCGTGATAAACGAACAAGACCGCTGTGACAGCCCATACGGCTGCCCATGCAGACAGAAGGGTGGGACGAATTCTACGGCCTTTACCGACGAATGCGTAGACCGCCAATGCGATGCTAAAGGCAATTAGACCGGGACCGACGAGAAACAAGTAGAGGAAAAGTGCTGTGTCTGCTTGGCAGACCGCTATCGTAAAACAGACCGCAAAAGCAACCAGTGCGGCGCATGCCACCAGCCGCCAATTGAACGGGTTTGCCTCAGGTGTTCGTTCAGTCATTCGGGCACTCTCGCACCGCCTTGCGGAACACCAAGATTATCGCATCTGGCTCACAGCAAAGGTTCCTCGAACCCAGTGAAGTGCTGACCCCGCTAGCCGGCATCTGTTCTGGCTCTTTTATGCCGTCAATGATTGCATAACAACGTCGACTCCCCCGACCCGAGTACATTGTGGTGTGTCGAGAACCATGGGGAGAAAGGAGCCGAATGTGATCATTATAGGCGTGGATTATCACCTGAGGCACCCATACATCGCCTTTGTCAATACGGAAACCTGTGCGGCGACCGGCAATTGAACCACAGCGAGGGCGAGACCGAGTGTTATCGGGAACTGGCGGCACAAGGAGCGAGCGTGCGCGTGGGGATGCACTCATTTGACATTACCGCTCGTTGGTCCGTCAGCAGCTGCCGGCTCGGATGGTTGCCGGACCAAGCGCAACATAGCTGGGCTATTCCTCACGCAGAGCCTGCATTGGGTCGACCTTTGCCGCGCGCAATGCCGGGACATAACAGGCCAGCAAAGCCGACAGCAGCAGCAGAGCCGCAACGCCGGCGAACGCGACAGGGTCCATCGCGCCGACCCCGGTGAACAGGCTGTGCATGACGCGGCCGACAACGAAGGCGCCGGCCAACCCAACCAGCAGACCGATTGCGGCAAGCGTCATACCCTCGCGGATTATCAAGCGCACGACGCGGTTTTGACCGGCGCCGAGGGCGATGCGCAATCCGATTTCGTGCGTTCGCTGCGCGACGGCAAAAGACATCACGCCGTAAATACCCAGCGCAGCGAGCAGCAGAGCCAAGCCCGCGAAACTTCCAAACAGAAAAGCACTGAAACGATCGCCAGCCATCGATTCGTCCTTGATTTGATCCATGGTCTTGACCTCCGCGAGCGGAAGATTCGGATTCATGGAAAGGACGATCTCTGAAATGCTCTTGGTCGAAGTGGCGGGGTCGAGTGAGGTGCGCACCGCCACGCTGGACGACGGCCAGGGGCTCTGCCAGAACGGCACGTCAATTTCCGGGAATCCCTCCGCTCCCACACCGCCGTTATGAACGTTGTGGTAGACCCCTACGATTTGCCACTCAATGTAAGGTCCGAGCTTGGTGACGCCGGGAATCAGCTGTTCGACGGCGATGCGCTGCGTCAAAGGATTAACACCTTCGAGATAGCGTTTCACGAATATTTCATTCACCAGAGCCACAGGAGCGCCGCCGGCCAAATCCTGGTCGGTGAACTCTCGTCCTTGGTCCAGGCGGATGCCGAACGTGCGAAAATATTCTGGCGTGACCATATTGAATCCGGCGCCGGGGCGCTTGGAAGGGTCGTCCACTGTTTTCCCGACAATTTGAAAAGGCATGCCAAAGCCCGTGCCGCGAAGCGGCATGCCTGTGGAGACGGACACTGCTGAAACGCCAGGTAGAGCCTTGATTCTGTCCAGAAGTTGGCGGTAGAAAGAATTAATCTCCTCCGCGGAAGTCAGCTGGTCGTGCGGGACCGGGAGGTCAAAGGTGAGCAAATGGTCGGTACGAAAACCGAGTTCCACGTGCTCGACGTTCCACAGGCTGTGAATCGCCATTCCGCCGCCTGCGAGCAAGCTGAGCGCGAGCGCGAACTCGGCAATCACGAGCGCACGGCGCAGCCCGTGCCGGCCGCCGCCAGAAGAGGTGCGGCCGCCTTCCTTGAGCACGTCGTTCAGATTCAGGTGCGACGACTGCCAGGCAGGAGCGCAACCGAAAAGCACGCCCGCCAGAGCGGTGGCTGCCAACGTGAACAGCAACACCGGAGGATTTAGGCGGACATTCGCTTCGTATGGCAGAGTGAAAGGCGGCATCATCAGCAAAATAACTTTCAACAGCAGCCAAGCCAGCGCAATGCCTAAGATTCCGCCGAGCGAAGCCAGCGCAAGGCTCTCGGCGAGAAACTGGCGAAATAGCTGCCAACGGCTGGCACCGACCGATGCGCGCACGGCAACTTCCTTGCGGCGCTTCGTCGCGCGCGCCAGCAGCAGGTTTGCGACATTGGCGCAGGCGATGAGAAGCACAAATCCCACAGCACCCAGCAGCAACCAGAGCGCGCGAATGACGTCACGATCGAGAAAATCGTTCTTCAGCGGCGAGACGATCGCGCCCCAGCCCTTATCCGATTTCGGGTAAACCTCCGCGATGTGCTGCGTCACCCTGTCCATGTCCGCGTTGGCCTGTTCGACGGTGACTCCGGGCTTTAAGCGTCCCATGACGAGCAGCCAGTGAAAATCGTGGTTGATCTGCTCGGGCTTGAAAGAGAGCGCGATGCCGAGCTTTTCTCGCCCGCGATCGAGCGGGCCGGGGCCGAGGACTCCGACCACGGTGTACGGCTCGCCATTTAGCCGGATGGTCGTGCCCACGATCGAGCGGTCGCCACCGAAGCGATCCAACCAGAACCGGTAAGTGAGAATGGTGACGTGGTCTTTGCCGACCTCGCCTTCCTCCGGCAGAAAATCGCGGCCCAGTAAGATCGACTGGCCCATCACCGTGTAAAATCCCGGCCTGGCCATCCATGCTTGCACCTGTTCCGGGTGGCTGGCGGTCGCAAGATTCACCCTGGTGCCGGTCCACGCCGCCAATCCTTGGAAGACAGTGCTCTCGCGCGTCCAATCGAGGTAATCACCGGCCGCAACGCCGTTGCGTTGTCCCTGGATTTTCGACCACACCATCACGACTTCGTTGGGGTGAAAATACGGCAAGGGCTCGAGCAGGGTGGCGTGCACGATGCTGTAAATCGCAGTATTCGCGCCAATGCCCAGCGCTAGCGCCAGGACGGCGACCGTGGCAAAACCGGGATTTTTGCGGAGCAGCCGGAAACCGAAGCGAAAGTCACGCCAAATATTGTTCATGCCAGAGTCCTTAAACTCCTGGAGCTGGAGCTATTTGGAATCGTCCAAGCAAACGCTGCGTGTCATGCCGCGCCTGAACATTGAACGCAAGCGCCCAAAGAAATGTTCCGTGGCCTCGTGAACCGTTACAGGTTGTAGCATATGAGACTCGGATTTCCAACGCAATCCGAGCGGTTTCCGGTCCAGGACATGGCTGCGCTGACCAGAGCAGGCCAACTGCCGATGGGTCGGGCGGATCCAGCAGGTCGATGCGACGCTAGATCGATGTCAAATGGGAGAGGATCCACGAGCTGCAATCGTCTAATTTAGACAAGAAGCTGCCCGGTCAAGATTTGGCGCGACTCTAGCCGGTTCTCCCAGAAGAACTGCAGTCTGATCAACCGATTCGAGCGTGTTGCGTCGGCCGATTGAACCCGGCAGCTGCAACCGGAGATTGCACCTATCAGTTCCATCCTCGCTTGAGCGGGTGCGCGTAGTTTATCTTTCGATATCAATTCCAATCGATAATTCCAGCATCCCCGTCTCACGCTATACTCCGATCAGGCCCCGCCGGATTCACTGATCTGAGGAGTAAAATCACAATGCGAAAATTCTGGATCTTGGCTTGCCTTCTGGGAATGCCTTGTGTGGTTTCAGCTCAATGGGAGAATCTGAACGCGCTGCAAGCGGGGCAGAAAATTCAAGTGGTTGAAACCTCGAAGAAGGACTCCGGAACGTTTTTGAGTGTGTCGGACAAGGAAATCTCGCTGCAAGGGAAGTCAGGCGCGCAGACAATCCAGAGGCAAGACGTG